>JADGAY010000126.1:0-6877 GCA_015231775.1 Magnetococcales bacterium
GATCTCGTGGCAGCGCTGTTTCTCGTTCATCATCACCATGGCCGAAACCGCGACGATCGGGACATCCGGATTGCCGACCTCCGCCGGATTCCCACCACGGATGCGCCGGGTGGTTTCGAAGCCGTCCAGGATCGGCATCTGCAGATCCATGAGGATCAGATCGAAGCGCGATCCGCCTTTCAGAAGATCGAGCGCCTCGACGCCGTTGTTGGCGATCATGACCCGATGCCCTTGGAGGGTGAGGATATCCCGGGCGAGCTTCTGGTTGGCCGGCAGATCCTCGACCAGCAGGATCTCCAGAGGCTGCGCGGCTTTCGGAATCGTCGGGGGGAGCGTGACTGGCTCCTCTTCCACGGAGGGGGTCATCTGGGAAGCCAGCAGGCGCGCGATCTTCTTGACCAGGAGAAACTGCCGGACCGGCTTCTTGACGATCGCGACCTTCTTGAATACCCCTTCAAGGGTGAAATTCCGGGAGGTCAGAAGGGTGGAGACCATCACGATGATGTGGGACTGGTAATACAGAAAGGGTTCCCGCGCCAGGCAGTCGCACCCCTGCACGATGGACTCATCGACCAGCAGCAGGTCGAACGGATCGTCCGCCTGCCGCGCCATCTGTTCGATCATCGCGTCGCGACTGTCGGCACAGGTCACCCGTGCCCCTTGGTATCGCAACAGATTCGATACGATAGCGGTTCCGGTCGGATGTCCATCGGCCAGGAGAATGCGCCTGCCCTGCAACGTAGCCTGCCCGGCAGGCCCATCATCGCGACGACGGGCCTTCATCCAGGGTTCCAGGAGTTCCGGTTCCTGGGCGGGCGGGAACGGAAGGGTGAAGAAAAAGCGGCTTCCTTTCCCCTCCAGACTCTCCACCTGAAGCGTACCGCCCATCATCTCGACCAGATGGCGGGAGATGGTCAATCCCAGACCGGTGCCGCCAAATTTGCGGGCAATCGAACCGTCGGCCTGGACAAAACTTTGAAAGATCTGTTGCTGCAACTCTTCCGGAATGCCGATGCCGGTATCGGTCACGGAAAAACGCAGCCATCTACCCGGATTCGGGTCCGTTTCCGTTGGCCTCGCATGCTCGACCGTTAAGACGATCTCTCCGGAGTTGGTGAACTTGATGGCATTGTTGATCAGATTGACGAGGATCTGCTTCAAACGCATCGGATCCCCTTCCAGGGCGTGCGGCAGATCCGGCGGAATCCGAGTGTAGAGTTCCAATCCTTTCTGATGGGCCTTGATCGCCAGCATCTCGCAGGCCCCTTCGAGTTGACCCAACAGATCGAATTGAATGCGCTCCAACTGGAAATGACCGGCCTCGATCTTGGAGAGGTCCAGAATCCCGTTGATCAGATCCAACAGCGACAACGACGAGTTGCGCACGATCTCCAGGTTGCCGAGCATCTCCTCCCGCGACAGATCCGTGTTCAACACCAGATCGGTCATGCCGATGATCGCGTTGAGCGGACTGCGAATCTCATGGCTCATGTTGGCCAGGAATTCGCTTTTGGCCCGGTTGGCCGCCTCCGCGCGCGCCTGCGATTGCTGCAACGCCTCATCGAGGCGCGCCCGGATGATGATGTAGCCCAGTACCTTGCCGATCGAGTCGAAGACCGCATTCTCGAAGATACCTGTTATATCATGCTCGTCCACGATCATCCGCAAGGCGCCGATCAGATGGGTATCCGAGTAAAAAGGCAAACAATAATCGATCTTCCCTTCGAGAGCGGATCCGATCACGCTGATGAGCGGTTCGTCAAAATAGAGGGAGATCAAGCAGGAGGAGCAATCCAGCGAAGCATGCGGACACGACCACTGGGTTGACAGCACTCCGGAGGGAATGGAGGAGACCAGATCGAAGCGGGCCGAGGACTGGTCATACAGATACATGCCGACCGCGCTTACCGGACTTTTGATCAAGGGCAACTCGATGAGATGCTCCAGGGAATGCTGCAGTTTCTCTTGCAGGGAGCCGGTTTCCAACGACAGATGCAGCAGTTTGTTGATGGTCTGTTGGGTGCGCAAGGCAATGGTGGCATTCCGTTCCGCGTGTTTGACGCGTTGCAGCTCCTTCTGTTCTCTCTGGATGCGCGACTCCGCCAGGGAGAGGCTTTCCGATAAAGTCCGGTAGACATGTTTCAGATCGCTGATGTCGTGCATGCTGGCTGCGAGCAACACCCGATGCGGGTGGACGACCCGCGTGAGCGCGATTTCCAGGGCGATTCGCTGTTCCAGGAGATCCATCCCAGTGGTGCGGAATTTTTTGACAAAACGGTTGGTTGGATCCACGTTGGAACAAACGACCTGGATGGCATCGAGGAAGGCGGCCTGGCTTTCCGGTGCCAGCCATTCGACGATGTTCTTGCCAATCATGTTCCGTGCGCTGGCCGTGAACAGCAATTCCGCCTGGTGGTTGAAGCGGATGATGACCCCATCGCAATCAAGAATCACCAGAGGCGTGACACCGTATTCGATCAGGGTCTCGGCGAGCTGCTTTTGAAGCGAACAGTCGCGATCGGGCAGAGAGGAACCCATCACGGCTTGGCAGCCGGCATGAACCCGTTCCAGACGCCGATGGAACAGCTCGGGATGCATCGGCAACAAAAAGAGTTCGTCGGCACCGCACGCGACGGCTTGCCTTTCCACGGCGGAATCGGCATGGTACGAAGTCAGAATCACGATGCTGTTGCAAGATTTATCGTTCTTCAGTTGCCTGCACAGGTCCAACGCGGGAAGGGCGGGGAGATCCACGTCGAGCATCACGATGTTCAGTCCGGTTGCACTGCCCAACTCCCGAAACAGTTGCCCAACCTCGCGCACGGCAACGAAACGAGACCTGGCGCATACCATGCCGGTCAGCGAATCCAACGCATCCGGACGCGAATCCGCCAGGATGATCGTGCTGGATTCAGGCAGAGGCATGTTCGCCTTCTCCCAGACTTTCGACGGAATGGGACAGACCGAATGTCACCACATACGGAACGACATGACGTTCCGTTCCGACGTTGAAATAGAAAACGCCACGACGCGACGTCTGCTTCCAGGTCAGCCGATAGTGCACCATCTGGCCGGGTTCGGTGGAAAAATGGATCTTGACCCGACGGCTGATCTGGGTGCCGAATTCGATATGCAGGGCTTTTTTGAGCTCCTTTTCAACCATGCCATCCACGAGACGCAAGAGCGAGGATTTGACCTGATTGGAGCGTTCCTGGCTGCGATCCACGGCAAAGCTGATCTCGGCGGTACGCGTGAATTCATGCTCGCTGGTGAGCACCTTGTTGCCATGACGATTGTCCAGGGGCACATCGTCGGTCGCCAGAATGACCGACTCCTCCTGGAGCAACCGCTCGCCAACCAACTCGATCATGGCGGTCGGCAACCGATCCGGATGTTCGCCGCGCGGATGATCGCCCAACTGCTCGCTCAGGATGACCGGTCCGAATTTCTTGCCCAGCAGTCCGCCGATCACCGCCGCCACCCCATAAGGAATCAATTGCAGCATATCCGTCTCCTGGATCAATGGTGAACGCCGTATGCTTTGTCGATCAACCCGCCGACACAGCCAACCCCAAACTCTTCAACTGCTCCTGATGTGCCAGGTATTGCATCAACTCCGCCTGGCGCACACGCTCCATCTGCTGGGCATGCGCCTGATGGGCGCGTCGCATCTCCTCCAGGAAGGTCGGGAAATCCCCGTGCAACTGCGCCATGAGATCATGGGCCTGGACGATGATCTCCAGATTGTTGCGGAACAGACGACCCACGTTCTGGAACGGTGTCACCACGATCTGCAACGCCTGCTGGGTACGTTCGAAGGCGGCCTGACACTTCTCCATCTCCGCGCTGACGTTCTGCAACATGTCGGTGATCTCCCGATCCGTGCCGGTACGCTGCCCGGTCAACAGTTCGTTCAACTCCTTCAAGGCGTTGTTCTTCATCTCTTCGGCCTGACGACCTTCCTCTTCCAGCATCTCGATGAGCGGTTTCAGATAGATCATCAAGCGCGGATCGGTGCGTTTTTCCAGGGTTTTCAGAATGGTGCTCTGTTGGCTCTGGAACTTGTCGAACATCTCCGGAACCTGGGAGAGCACATCCAGCTTGTCGGTCACCGGGGCGGCCACGCCCAACGGCACGGACTCCGATTTTTCCAGCAACTGTTGCAGGCCGGCCTTCAATTCGGCCACATCCCGGCGCACCTCGGTCAAACCCAGTTGCACCTCGGCGCTGATCCGGCCATCGGACGGCAGCGCGTCGCCACTCTCGGGAGCGCTCTCCATGCGGCGCATGAATCCGGTGATGGTATCCGCCGAGATTTCGATGCGGTTGAGCTTCTCGTCCAGGGCCTTGACATGCACTGCCGTGGAAAGATGCACCTCCACCACCTTTTTCAACAACTCTTCCAAAAGGGTGATGCGATTTTGCAGTCCGATATCGTCGGAAACATCTTTCTGAGCCATAACGATCACTCCTCCAGGATTTATTTGGTTTGAACATACACCAAAATATCATGACACTTGATGCAACGACCCGATGGGGGGTGCGGTCGGGTCGAGTTCGGCATGATCGGCGGGCCCACTTTGTAGTAGGCCGAGACCTGCTCCCACACCTTGGCCACCGGCGTGGCCGGCTGACTGCCGGGCGGCGCCCCGCCACGGATCAGATGACAGTTGGTGCAGGGCCCCCAACCCGGATGGGGCATGCTCGCGCCGGGGACGATGGTCGGGATGCGTTTGACCAGCATCCGCTGCAACGAACCGGACGGCGGATTGACCAACCGCAACACCGGTTCATTCAGGGATGGCTGCGTCGGCTTGGGAATGGAGCCAAACACCTCGCCCTGCACCTGACCGGTCGCCTCGTCGGAAAACAGCGGGGTGGCACGCTTGCCCCAACCCCCCAGGCCCCAGGCCATCAGACCGGCCACGACGATCAGACCGATCACCGCCAGAACCGTTTTGAAGCCAGAGGAATGAAAGGGCAGACCGCTCATCGCATCACGTCATCGCAGCTTGTTGGACCAGAGGGCAAAGCCCTCGTCATTGCGCAATTGACAGAGCCTGCCGTTGATCCGGATTCGCTTGGCGTAGATCAACGGTCGCGCCCCACCTTTCTCGTAGGAGAAACCAACCCCATCCACGGCGACATCGTGGGCCAGTGGGCAGCCGAGATATTTCAGGAACCATCCCGGCCCCACCGAAATGCGCGTCTCCGCCCCATTAGCCGCGGTCAGCCACAGATGCAACTGTCCGTCGCTCTGCGGTTGCTCGGAGATCTGCTGCACCTTGCCGGAAAAGGTCATGGTCGGGGCCTGTTGCAGCATCACCAGTCCCGAGGCCCCGGTCCCGCCATCGGGTGGCGTGCGGGGTGCGGCCACCGGGATCATGCGCACCCCCTGCTGGTCAGCCGGATGCCACTGGGCATGGCTCCCCACCTGGCCCATGCCGGAGGGTTGTGGAACATCTTGTCGTGACCAGAGCCGTTCGGGCAGCAGGGCGGCAAGCACGATACCGAGCACCAGCAGCACACCACCGACCAGGATCCACTCCGCCAACCCCATGGAACGTTTCATCGGGTCACCTTTTTAGTCCGCGTCCCGGACATCCGGCGTCAGATAGAACTGCATGCTGCCGATATTCTCGATGTTGACATTCAGCTTTTCGGTCAGGGCAGCCAGGATCAGATCCCCTTCGAATATTTTCAAATTCTTGTCCACCCGCAGATCAGCCTCGATGTAGAGCGATTCCCCAAGACTGCGGGCCCGGAGATAGTTGATGCCCTGGATGCGCGGGAAGGCGCGGATGATCTTGTAGATCCCGTCCAGTTCCTCCACGTCCGGCGAGGCGTCCATCAGGTTATCCACGGCATCGATGATCAACTCGATACCGATCTTGATCACCAGAAGCGACAGGACGATCGCGGCCAGGGGATCGGCCACCGGAAAGTCAAGCACCGTGGCAAAGAACAGCCCTATCACCATGCCGACCGAAGAGAAGGCATCGGACCGGTTGTCCCAGGCATTCGCCATGATCGCCGGGCTGTTGTTCTCGATGGCGACACAGCGTTGATAGAGGAACATCAATTCGTTGCCGATGGTCGAGACCACCGCCGCCACCAAAGACATGCGATCCGGCGTGGCGAAGGTGTTGTTGATGATGCTCAGCAAGGCATCCACCATGATGAAAATCGATCCCACCACCAGGATCAATCCCACGATCCCTGAGGAGATGTGTTGGATCTTGCCGTAGCCGTAGGCGAATTTCTCGTCCGCCGGGCGGTCGGAGAGTCGCAGGCTGAACAGCGTGAAGATGCTTGCCAACAGGTCGGCCATGGAGTGGAAGGCGTCCGCCATCAACGCCGCGCAGTTGGTCACCAGCGACATGATGATCTTGTAGGTGACCATGAAGACGTTGAACCAGATGGAATACCAGGTCACGTAATCACGGCATTGAACACAGTGCGGATACTTCATGGGTGCGTCAGCCTTGCCTCAAAGATGCAAAATCGAAAGGATCCATCGTTTTCAACCTATTGCGTCCCCTCCAGGGTATCCGACGGCTTGGTCGGATCCGTTGGCGGCTTGCCGATGGCGGCGGCATTCGGATCACGCTTGCCATCCTCCTTCCCGGCCTCGGTGGGCGCCGCACCATGCCTGGAATGCTCCTTGCCGTGGGAGGTGTTCAACTCGCCCTCCGGAATCAAACGCATGAACTTCCGGGAATCCAGATCCATGTCCATGTTGTCCGGACCCGGTCTGGCGCTGAAATAGGCATAGCGCTGAAACCCGAGAATCCGCGCCATGATCGACCAGGGAAACGTGGTGATCAGCGTGTTGTAGAGCTTGACATCCGTGTTGTACTCATCCCGGCGCTGACTG
>JADGAY010000126.1:6916-9127 GCA_015231775.1 Magnetococcales bacterium
CTGATAGGTGGTCGAGGTCTTGATGTCCGGATACTGCTCCACCAGACCGAACAGTCGCGCGATCGCCTCTGCCGCCGTCGCCCCGGAGGGCAGGGGCGCAACCCCAGAGGATGCCCCCACCCCGGTGGGGGGGGACGGCTGACCGGTCTGGGTATCCCCATTGCTCTTGCCACCATTGGTTGTCCCGCCGGATCCAGGCATCGACTTGCCCATCATCCCCAGACGACCATCGGAGACATACCGGAACACCTCCTGTTCCAGCATGGCGTGATTCAACGTCAGATTGACCAGATTGCCAAACAGGTTGGAGCGTCGCTGCAGGGCGTCATGAATATGCCCCCGCGCCGACAAAACCTGCTCTTCGGCGGCGATGAACCGGTTGAAGTTGTAGAAGGTCGTCACCACCAAAAAGAGAATCGCGGCGATGCTAAAGCCCAAAACCAGTGTCTTGGACTTGATCGGCGGGATCTCGACGACCGGCGTGACCTCCTCCTCCTGGTACAACTGACGCATCAGCTTGCGCATGCGTTGCATGCGTTCGCTGCTGGTCATCTCCAGTCCGGACTCATCCATCTCGTCCATCGTGTCGCGTTTGTCCACCATGACAGGTCACACCCAGCCTTTGATCAACCGTCCTGAATACCTTCCTTGATCTCCGAGGTCTTCTTGAAGAAGACCACGGCCTCATCGTGCTTGCCCTGCTGATCCAGGACGAAGCCGATGGACTGGTACACCTTCATCTCGTTGGGACGAATGGTCAGGGCGTTCTGGAACGCCTCGATCGCGGCGTCGTATTCGCCGAGATGGTCGAGGGACAATCCGAGACGGTAATGCATGTTGAAATTGTGCGGCGAGCGGGCGATTCCGGCCTGCAACACCTCGACCGCCTTCTTGTACTCCTTGGCCTGGATGTAGGCCATGCCGAGAATTGAATTGACCCGCGCACTGCCCGGATCCAGGGTGCGCGCCTGCTCCAGCGTCACGATCCCCTCCCGGGTTTGATCGGTCTTCAGGTAACAGTATCCCAGATGGAACAGCGCTTCCTCATCCTTGGGCACATGGCGGATCACCTGTTCCAGCAGCGGCAACGCCTGCCAGTAGCGTCCTGTCTTGGTGTGCTCGACGCCCCGTTCCCGATAGAACCGGGCGCGCATCGTCTCATCCACGGTGAAGACGCGATTGAAGGCGTCGATGGCGCTGACGGCCATGCGCTGCACGACCCCCAGACTGGCATAGGAGAGCAGTTTGATCTCATCGAGAATATTGACAGGCGAACGCGTGGTGCTCATGAAGGTCGAATCCTTATATTTTTAACGAATGATGATGTGACAAGCCTGACAAGGCCCCCGATCCTTGTGGGGGGAGACCGCGTTCGTCCGTATGGGCGGCGGCGGCAGAATGATGCCATCCGGATCCGGGACGATGTGTCCGGTGGTGCCGATGGCGTGACACTGGGTACACGGCCCCCGATAGGGATGGGGCATGATCTCGCCGGGGAGGATCATCGGCGCGGTCTCCACCTGGGCAAAGCCCAGATTGTTCTTGGCAACCAGCATGAACTGCTGCATCTTCCCCTTGCGATAGACCAACATCGAAGCCGATTTGGCCATCTGCACCCGCCGGGTCTCGACCACCAGATCCTCCAGGGTGCGCACCGGCTTGCCGTTCACGGCCACTAGCACATCCCCGGCCAAAAGACCGGCCTCGGCGGCGTTCAGGGTCACCTCGTCGATCAGAAGCCCTTCCAGATCCATGGGCAGCTTCAGCTTTTTCTTCAACTCCATCGACAGGGGCAGGGCCTCCAACCCTTTCCAATGCCCCTCGGAGAGTTTTGCCTTGGGGTTGAGAAAGGGCTTGATGGTGCCGGGACCCTTGCCGGGCACGCCAGGCGCTGCCACGGGCGCCGGGGGCGCCATGGGGGCGGTCACGGCAACAGGGGGCAGGGGGGTGACCGGCGCCGACGGGGTCGGGCGTGCCACGGCTGTCGCCGGCGCGACTGCTGGGGCAACCGGTTGTTGATTGCCCAACGGGCTGTTGGCGGTCGCATCCCTGGGCGCTTCCATGCCTCCCTTGGCCTTCGGATCGGCGAGCAGGGCGAAAAGGGTCAGCGCCATCACCAGGATGAAACCGACCGTGACCAGCGTGGCCGCATCCAGTTTCAGTTTCATGACATGAACATCCTTATCGCGATGATGAACATGAGCACCGCAT
>JADGAY010000127.1 GCA_015231775.1 Magnetococcales bacterium
TTTGAGAAGCACGAATCGATTTGTTCGATTCGTGCAGGTTTGGTGATTCCATTCCTGGAATCACCAAACAGCCTCTAAAAGGAGACCATGACCGTGCTGTTCGATTCGGACAAACCATCCCTGGGCAAGGAGTTCGCCGCGGGCGAGGTGATCTTGCGCGAGGGCGAGGTTGGGGAGAGCCTGTACGTGATCCTCGAGGGACGGGTGGAGGTGGTGGTCGATGATGGTGGCACGGAACCGCATCACCTGGCGACCCTGGAGAAGGATGCCTTTTTCGGCGAGATGTCCCTGTTTTCCGACTATCCGCGCGTGGCGACGATCCGCGCCCTCACCCCGGTGCGGGTGATGACCGTGGACAAGCGTGGTCTGATGCGCTGGATGGGCGAGGATCCCAGTTTAAGCCTGCGCATCCTGCTCAAGATGATCGAACGGATCCGGTTGCTGGTCGCCGAGGTGGTACGTCTGCGCAAGACCCTGCGCGACGGGGGATTGATCGGTCCATGATTCGCAATTTCGTCTGGTTCGTGCTGTTTCGGCCCGAGGGGCTGTTCACGCGTCTGCGCGCCTATGATCTCTTCCATTGGGCTCTGGGGTTGCAGATCCTGCGCTGGGAGTCCACGGCCCTCACCACCATGGTGACGCTCTACCACGAAAAGAGCGACATGCTCTTGCCTGTCCCCTTCGGGTTCGATCCCCAATCCTACCGTTATTTCGAGATCTTCGCCTATGGCCCGTATGGGCTGCTGATCATCACCATCATCGCCTACGTCATCTGGGTGCATGGAGCGCCCTTTGCCAGTCAGATCCCCCTGACCATGCGTCGGGCCTGGACCCTGTTGGGTTTCTGTTTCTTTGGCCCCTGGCTGCCGAGTCTGTGCGTGGATAGTTTCCTGATCATGCTCGGTTTCGGGGGACCGGAGGTGATCATTCCATGGCATGTGAGCATCGTGGCCGCCGAAAGTCTGTTCACCGCCGCCGGTCTGCGCACCATCCACGGCATCCCGATCCAGCGCGCCCTGGGACTGGGTGTCCTGACCGGTTTCCTCTTCCTGATTCTGGCTGGTCTGGTGATTCGATAAGAAGAAAGAATCAGTCGCAAGCAGGGATTGACCGGGGCGGGCAGGTCTGCGAAACTTGAGGTGCTGACAGGAGTTTTCGGGTGCGTTGAAGCGTTTTGCCGTGGAATCCCGGCAGGGAGTTCCACGTCATGGGGGAGGAGGGGGCTCTTCCCATCTTGCAAGAATGGCGACGTCGGGTCGGAGGCTGGGCACGAATGAGATTTCTGGAGTCCCTCTCGTTTCATGTCAAGCTCCTGTTGATCCTGTTGATTCCCCTGGGAGGGATCCTCGGCCTGGGTCTGGTCGGCATTCACGAAAAGCGGGTGCTGATCGTGGAAATGGAGCGGATGAATCACCTCTCCGGCCTGGCGGTCCAGATCAGCGATCTGATCCACGAGATCCAACGTGAGCGGGGCTTCACGGCAGGTTTTCTTGGCAGCCGGGGTAAGCGCTTCCAGGAGGAGCTTGCCTGTCAGCGGGCGCGGGTCGAGTCGTCGTTGGCGCGGCTGAACCAGTCGCGACAGGAGCTTCATCAGTCGGAACGCAACGCCGACGCCCTCGGCGAACCGTTCCAGTCCGCGATCGCCGACCTGGACAAACGCGATCCCATCCGACAGACCGTGGATCAGCTCGAAATCGACGCCAGCGAGGCGATCGGTTATTTTTCCGCCATCAACCTCGATCTGCTCAACACCATCGATCGCCTCTCCAGTTTTGCCGCCACGGTGGAGATCGCCACCCTGACCCGCAACTACACCCTGTTTTTGCAAGGCAAGGAGCGCGCCGGCATCGAGCGGGCGATCATCGCCGAAACCTTGACCGCCGGTCGTTTCGCTCCCGGCATGTATCGACGTTTCAGCGCCCTGGTCTCCGAGCAGGAGACCCTGTTCGGCATTTTTCGCACCCTGGTCTCACCGGGGGAGCGGGTCCGGTTCGACGCCATCGCCTTTGGGGCGGATGCCAGCATGGTCGAGCGGATGCGCGAGGTGCTCTTCAAGAGCGGTCATGCCAGCGCGCTCTATATCCAACTTGGCCTGCTCTATCAGAACATGGCGCTGCGCGGCGCCTATCATTCGGTCAAGAATCTCCTCATTCGCGGCTCACTCTACGGCGACCGGGACGAGAATTTCGATCCCGCAGCCCAGCAACGTCACTATCAGCTCCAGTTCGAGGGGAATCATCAAGCGCTTCGCGAGATCGTCGCGCGGATACGCGCCCTCTCCGCGGAGGAGCTATCCCCAGATCAACGGGGTGATGTGGAGTTGGTCTGGGAGAACATCGAAGCCTACCGACGCAGCATCACCCGGATCATCGAGATGCAGCGACAAGGTGCCACGTTGCACGAGATCGACCTGGATCCGGGGGTCAAGATCGACGATCGACCCGCGGACGAGGCAATCCGGCGTTTGGTGGAGTCCACCCGGGTGGGACGGTTCTCCATGGAGGTCAACGACTGGTTTGCCGCCTCCACGGCCCGGATCGATCAGTTCAAGGAACTGGAGGATCAGTTGTCGCTGCGCCTGATCACCCGCGGCAAGGCGTTGGAGAAGGAGTCCAGGAACGAACTGCTCGCCTATCGTCTGGCGATGTTGGCGATCATGCTTTTGGCCTTGGGGATGGGCTCCTATCTGGTGCGCCGTCTGCGTGACAAGACCGAACGGATCGTCCGGTTGAGTCGTCAGATTCGCGCCGGGGATCTGAGCGCACGCATCGAACTGTGGGATGCCACCCACCAGGACGAATTGGATCGCATCGCCATGGCCATGAACCGCATGGTGGAGGGGCTTGATCGCTCCACCCGGCTGACCCAGGAGACGATGCACGCGCTGGCCAATTCGGAAAACCGGCTGCGATCGATGCTGGAGACCGCGCCGGATGCGATTCTCTCCCTGGATGCCGCCGGTCGGGTGGAGTCGGTCAATCCGGCGGGCGAAGATCTGTTCGGCTACTATCCGGGCACCATGGCCGGCTGTTTCATCGAGGATCTGGTGCCCAATTTCCGCGAGGTGCTCACGTTGCACGACGTGGATGGCATCTCCGCGCATCGAACGGTCGAAGTGGAGGGGTTGTGCCGGGATGAGGGGAAATTCCCGGTGGAAGTCTCCATGAGCGGCTACGAGTCGGTGACCGGCGCATGGCACTATCTGTTGATCATGAACGACATCACCGAGCGCAGACAGGTAAAGATGGCTCTGGCGTCGGCCTACGCCGAGCTGGAACAGCGGGTGCGCGAGCGGACCTTCGATCTGGAACAGGCCAACCGTCAACTGTTCGCCGAGATCGACGAGCGCACCCGTGCCGAGCAGGGGTTGACGCTGGCGGCCAAGGTGTTCGAAACCGCCACCGAGGGGATCCTGATCACCGACGCCAAAGGTCGGATCATCAAGTGCAATCACGCCTTCATGGAGATCTCCGGCTACAGCTTCGAGGAGGTGTATGGACGGCTGCCGAGCATGATGAGTTCCGGGCGGCACGACCAGGCCTTCTACGAGGCGATGTGGAAGGGGATTTTGGAGGATGGCGCCTGGTCCGGGGAGATATGGAACCGGCGCAAGTGCGGCGAGATCTTCCCGCAGAAGCTGTCGATCACCACGGTCTGGAACGGGGACAACGAGTTGACCCACTATGTGGGGATCTTCTCGGACATCACCGAGTTGAAAGAGACCGAAAAACGGCTCGAGCAGATGGCCTATTTCGATGCCCTGACCCACCTCCCCAATCGGGTCTTGTTCCGCGACCGTTTGCAACACGAACTGGACAAGAAGACGCGCTATGATTTCACGTTGGCGGTCTTTTTCATCGACCTGGACCGCTTCAAGCACGTCAATGACTCCCTGGGACACTCCGCCGGGGATCAACTGCTCGTGGAAGTGGCCGAGCGGATCCGGATTTCGTTGCGCAAGTACGACACCGTGGCGCGACTCGGAGGGGATGAGTTCGCCGCGATCATCACCGGCTTGAAGGATGGCCGGGAGGCGGCGCCGGTGGCCCGCAAGATCATCGAGAGCCTTAAAACCGCCTTTTATATCAACGGCCACGAGGTGTTCGTGGGCGCCAGCATCGGCATCAGCGTCTTTCCGAATGACGGCGAGGAGATCGAAACCCTCACCAAGCACGCCGACATCGCCATGTACAAGGCCAAGGAGAGCGGGCGCGGGGTGATCAAGTTTTTCGAGGAGGCGATCAACGCCGGATTGCAGAACCATCTCCAGATGGAGAGCGCGTTGCGCAACGGCATCAAGAACGGCGAGTTCACGGTGCACTATCAGCCCAAGGTCTCCTTGAAAAGCGGTCTGATCGTGGGCATGGAGTCGCTGGTTCGCTGGTTCCCGCCGGAGGGACCGATGGTGTCCCCGGTCCGGTTCATCCCGGTGGCCGAGGATAGCGGTCTGATCCTGCCGTTGGGTGCCCAGGTGCTGCGGGATTCGTGTCGGCAGGCCGCGATTTGGCGCAAGCAGGGACAGGATATCCACATGGCGGTGAACCTCTCGGCGTTGCAGTTCCAGAAGAGCGAGCTGGTGGACGAGGTGCAGGCAATCCTGGAGGAAGAGGATCTGCCTCCGGGCGCCCTGGAGCTGGAGATCACCGAAAGCATGGTGATGGGGAATGTCGAACGTTCCATCGAGCGGATGAAGGCGTTGAAGGCCCTGGGTCTGACACTGGCGGTGGACGACTTCGGCACCGGGTATTCGTCGTTGAACTATCTCAAGAAATTCCCGATCGATACCCTGAAGATCGATCAATCCTTCGTGCGCGATCTGGGGCAGACCCGGGAGGGTCTGGCGATCGTGCTGGCGATCATCTCCATGGGGCAAGCGCTGCATCTGAAGCTGGTGGCCGAGGGGGTGGAGACCCGCGAGCAGTTGGACATCCTCCGGGAACTGGGGTGCCACGAGATTCAGGGCTATTATTTCAGCAAGCCGGTGGCCGCCGAGGGGATCGGCGCGATGTTCGCCGATGGCAAACGGCTGACGTGGCAAGAGTCGGAGTAGATTTCAAGGGGTTTGACCTTGGATCATGATCTGTATTGATTCATCAATCTTGGGAACCATTCGTGTGTTCTGAATGGCGCGGGGAGTGAGCATGGAATTTGCCGGTGTACATAAGGTTCCCCGCATTCTGGTGGCGGACGATTCGCGTTCGGCGCGGGAGATGATTCGCAACTTCCTGGAGAAGTCCGGGTATCTGGTCACCGAGGCGGCGGATGGGAAGGAGGCGGTGCGCAAGTTCCGCGAGATGCCCCACGATCTGGTGTTGATGGATGCCAACATGCCGGTGGTGGATGGGTATCGTGCCTGTGCGGAGATTCGCCGCTCTTCCCAGGGTGGGGATGTGGGCATCATCATGATCACCGCCCTCGACGACGACGAATCGGTGGAAAAGGCGTTCGCCGCCGGGGCCGAGGAGTACATCAACAAGCCGATCCGCTGGGTGGTGTTGCAGAAGCGGATCCGTCTGTCGCTGGAGAACCGCTTCGCCAAGGAGCAGATCACCGAGGCGCGGGCCCGCATGGAGGCGATCGTCAACTCCGCGGCGGATGCCATCGTGGTGATCAACGAACAGGGGATGATCGAGTCGGTCAACCGGGCGGCGAGTCGTCTGTTCGACTACCCGATGCCGGAGATGGTCGGCAAGAACGTGGCGATGTTGATGCCGCCTCCCCATCGGGAGCGGCATGATCAGTACATCAGCACCTATCTGACCACCCGCAAGGCCAAGGTGTTGGGGGTGACCCAGGAGATGGTGGCGATCAAGAGCGGGGGGGCGACCTTTCCGGTCGAGTTGACCATCAGCGAGGTGCGCCTCAGGGACCGGATCCTGTTTACCGGGATTCTGCGCGACATCACCGAGCGCAAGGAGGCGGAAGCCAAGATCTTCCACCAGGCCCATTACGACGCCTTGACCGGGCTTGCCAACCGTGGGTTGTTCATGTCCACCCTGGAGGATGCCCTCAAGCGAGCCAAGACGACGGGTCGGGAGGTGGCGTTGGTGTTCGTGGATCTGGACCGTTTCAAGTGGGTGAACGACAATCTCGGACATGCGGCTGGGGATGCGTTGCTCAAGGCGGCCTCCGGGCGGATTCGCGAACCGGCTTTGGATGGGGATACCGTGGCCCGGCTGGGCGGGGATGAGTTCACCGTCGTGCTGGTGGATTGCACGCCGGAACGGGCCGTGGAGAGCGCGCGTCGAATCCTGCACCGGTTGAACGAGCCGTTTGAACTGGAAGGAAAGGAAACCTTCATCTCCGGCTCGTTGGGCGTTGCATTTTTTCCGCGCGACTCGCAAAATCTGCATGATCTTCTCAAGTGCGCGGATGAGGCGATGTATCGCTCCAAGAAGGCGGGTCGCAATGCTTGCCATCTCTTTGCGGGTGAATCGTTCTCCCTGCCGCGCAACTACTGATGCGTGGGATGGAATGGTCATGCTGCCGGGGATGGGGGGGGATGACGAAGCATGTTAGGGCAACTGCGGTACAAGGTGCTGTTGCTGCTGATCGCCGCGCTGCTGGTCATCGTGGGGTTGAGCGGGTCGGCCACGTTCGAAAGACTCACCCAGTCGCGCGAGGCCGCGTTGCATGCGGATCTGGCCGAGTTGGCGGTGTTGACCGGCAATGTGATTCATGAGGGCCAGAAGGAGCGCGGCTTGACCTCGGGGTATCTGTCGAGCGGCAAGAAGCGCTTTCGTCCGGAGTTGGAGGCGCAGCGCGCCGGGACCGACAAGGCCCTCGCCGTCTGGCTGGAGTGGTTTGGTCAAGAGCGGTGGCGGGATTTCGTGCCGGCCTTGATTCAGAAGGTGGAGAGATCGGCGGGCAGTCGTGAACGGATCCGCGCGATCCGTGCCGAGGCCGAAGGCGAGAAGGCCACGGCCAATGAGGTGGTTCCCAAATATACCGTGGAGTTGTCGATTCTGTTGGAGTTGATCAACGATCTGCCCAGCCACGCCAACAACGTCTCCCTGGCCGCGCGCGCCCTGGCCTATGCCCATCTGGTCTCCGGCAAGGAGTTGGCCGGGCAGGAGCGGGCCCTGATGATGGCGGTCTTCACCGCCGATCGGTTCGATCCCGCGAAGTTGACCAAATACGCGCAGTTGGTGGGTGGACAGGGGGTCTTTTTCAAGAGTTTCATGGACCTGGCAACGCCGGCCAATGCCGAGAAGGGCAAACAGTGGCTCGCCTCTCCCGCCGAGGAGGAGGTCGGCAAGATTCGCAAGCTGGTCTTTGACAAGGCGTTGACCGGCGGTTTCGGCATGGATCCGGGGGCCTGGTTCCAGGCCTCGACCAGACGCATCGACACCATCAAGGGGATCGAGGACGAACTGGCCCGTGACCTGGGCGAGCAGTCCGGGGTGTTGCGGGCGCGGGCGGTGCGGGCGTTCTGGGTCTATCTCACCGGCACCATCGTGGTGGTGGGGGCGTTGTTGTCCGTGGTGGTGGTTGGCATGGTGTCGGTCGGTCGGCGGGTTCAGGGGATTCTGACGGGACTGGCCAGGCTGGGCCAGGGGGATCTGACCGGACGCATGGATCCTGGGAACGGTCACGACGAACTGGGCGCCATCGCGTTGGGCATCAACACCATGACCGAGGCCATGGCGACCAATCTCAAGACCGTGCATGCCGAGGCGGAATCGGTCGAGGGGGTGGCGTCACGATTTGTCGCGTTGCGGCAGGAGATGGATCGGGAGTCGAGTGCGACGTTGCGGTTATCCTCCCAGGTGGTGGAGGAGAACAACCGTCTCGATGACGAACTCGAGCAACTCAAGGGGGATATCGATGCCGCGGTGGAGCGGATCGATCAGGTCTCCAAGGCTGCGGATCAACTCGCGCGAGATGTGCATGGCACGGCCAGTTCCACGGAGTTGGCGAGTGCCAACGTGCATGCCATGGCTGCCGCCGCCGAACAGATGACCGCCAATCTGGCCGAGGTGAACCGGCATCTGGAGGAGGTGGCGGCTTCGGTGCATCGGGTGGCCGATCGGGTGGATGACGTGCGGGATCTGTCGGTGCGCATCACCGAGCGGTGCGCGGCGGCGGACGGGATCGCGGAGCACGCGGATCGCTCCTCGAACGAGACCCTGATCGCCATCGAGGGGTTGGCCTCCTCTTCGGATGAGATCGTCGAGGTGGTGAAGTTGATCCATTCGATCGCGGATCAGACCCACATGTTGGCGTTGAACGCGGCCATCGAGGCGGCTGGGGCCGGGGAGAGCGGCAAAGGGTTCGCGGTGGTGGCCGGGGAGGTCAAGGAGTTGGCCCGGCAGACCGCCGATGCCACGGAGTTGATCGAGGCCAAGACCAACGACATTCAGGATCGAACCCGGATGGTGGTTGAGGCGATTCGCGAGATGGGCGAGTTGATCGACCGGATCGGTGCGGGGAATGATGAGATCATCGAGGCGGTGAACCACCAGCGGTCGGCGGTGGGGGAGATTGGTCAATCGATGGATCGGGTGGCCGATTCGGCGGGTCAGGTGTCGCGGAATGCCAGCGAGTTGGCCATGGCCTCGGACGAGGTGGCGCGGCGTGCCCAGGAGGCGGCCACCGGGACCGGCGAGGTGGCGCGGTCGGTGGTGGTGATGGCCGAGCATGCCGAGCGGGTGGCTTCCGAGAGCGATGGGGCCCGGCAGCGGGCCGAGTCGATGCGCAGCGTGGCCGAGGCGATGTATCAGGCCTCCGCCGAGGTGCAGAAGATGATGCTGGATGCGATGAATCATGTGGAGGCGTTGGGGGAGACGATCGACCGTTCCGGGAAGTTGACCGAGGTGTTGAATCAGAGCAGTCATGCGTTGCACGAGGCGCGGGCGGGTTGGACGGTTTAGGGGTGTTGGAAAAAAAGATTGCACATCCCTTCGTGATGCGCTATTATGGCCGGATTGTTTCCAAGCTATGAGGTTGAAGCGCGATTGGCGGTGACGCTCCAGGCTTGAAGCAGTAACAGCATGACCCTTCTGCGCGGTTTTCATACGTCCTGTTCGTCTAGTGGCCTAGGACATCGGCCTTTCACGCCGACAACACGGGT
>JADGAY010000128.1 GCA_015231775.1 Magnetococcales bacterium
TCCTTCGAGGAGTTGGATATGTTCGTGGAGCATAATTGCGCTGATTTCGGCATGCAGGAGAACCGGGTGGCCGGCGATGGGGTGGTTACCGGCGTCGGAACCATCTACGGGCGCAAGGTGTTCGCCTTTTCCCAGGATTTCACCGTCCTGGGCGGCTCCCTGAGCGAGTCGAACGCGCGGAAGATCTGCAAGATCATGGATATGGCCGTCAAGGTGGGCGCGCCGATCCTCGGCATCAACGACTCCGGCGGGGCACGCATCCAGGAGGGGGTGGCCTCTCTGGCCGGCTACGCCGAGGTGTTCCAGCGCAATGTGCTGGCTTCCGGGGTGGTGCCGCAGATCTCGGCGATCATGGGTCCGTGCGCCGGCGGCGCGGTCTATTCGCCTGCCCTGACCGACTTCATCCTCATGGTCAAGGACACCTCCTACATGTTCCTGACCGGTCCGGAGGTGGTCAAGACCGTCACCCACGAGGAGGTGAGCGCCGAGCAGCTCGGTGGGGCGATCACCCATTTCACCCGCTCCGGGGTGGCCGATTTCGCCTTTGACAACGATCTCAACCTGCTCAAGCAGTTGCGTCGTCTGTTTGCGTTTCTCCCCTCGAATAACAAGACCCCGCTCCCGCGCATCGAAACCGGGGATGATCCCCGACGCGACACCCCGTCCCTGGATTCCCTGGTGCCCGATGATCCGCTTCGCCCCTACGACATGAAGGAGCTGATCGAGAAGGTGGTGGACAACTACGACTTTCTCGAGGTGCAGGCCGGCTACGCCAAGAACATCGTCATCGGCTTTGCGCGCATGGATGGCCAGACCGTCGGCATCGTGGCCAATCAGCCCCTGGTGCTGGCTGGCTGCCTGGATATCGCCAGCTCGGTGAAGGCGGCCCGTTTCGTGCGGTTCTGCGACTGCTTCAACATCCCGCTGGTCACCTTCGTGGATGTGCCCGGTTTTCTGCCGGGACTGCAACAGGAGTTGGGCGGGATCATCAAGCACGGGGCCAAGCTGCTGTTCGCCTTTGCCGAGGCCACGGTTCCCAAGATCACCGTGATTATCCGCAAGGCGTATGGGGGTGCCTACGATGTCATGTCCTCCAAGCATCTGCGCGGCGATCTGAACTACGCCTGGCCCAATGCCGAAATCGCGGTGATGGGACCGAAAGGGGCCGCGGAGATCATCTTCCGCAACGAGATCCGTTCCGCCGAGGATCCGGAGGCCAAACTCAAGGAGGTGACCGCCGCCTATGCCTCCAACTTCGCCAATCCGTTTATCGCGGCGCGCAAGGGGTTCATCGACGATGTGATCATGCCGCGTGACACCCGCTATCGCGTGATTCGGGGATTGCGGACCCTGGCGGGCAAGCAATTGTCCAATCCCTGGAAAAAACACGATAATTTGCCATTGTAAGGGGTTTTGGCATGCGCACGATACTGATTGCCAATCGTGGTGAGATCGCCTGCCGGATCATCCGCACGGCGCGCCGCATGGGGATTACCACCGTGGCCATCCATTCGGATGCCGATCGCGATGCCTTGCATGTGCGCAAGGCCGATCACGCCTATCGGGTGGGACCGGCGGCCAGTTCCGCCTCCTATCTGTCGGTGGAGAACATCCTGGAGGCCATCGACAAGAGCGGCGCGGACGCGGTGCATCCGGGCTACGGCTTTTTGTCCGAGAATGCCGACTTCTGCGAAACCCTGCAACAGCGCGGGGTGATCTTCATCGGTCCCGGTCCGGGGGCGATCCGCGCCATGGGGGACAAGATCGCCTCCAAGCGGTTGGCCAGGGCGGCGGGGGTGAACACCATTCCGGGTCACGACGAGGTGATCGCCTCTGCCGAGGAGGCGGTGGCGGTGGCCCGTACCATCGGCTATCCGGTGATGATCAAGGCCTCGGCGGGGGGCGGCGGCAAGGGGATGCGCCTGGCGCGCAACGATCGCGAGGTGGCCGAGGGGTGGACTTCGGCTTCCAGCGAGGGGCGTAATTATTTCAAGGATGATCGGGTCTTCATCGAGAAGTTCATCGAAAGGCCGCGCCACATCGAGATGCAGATCCTCTGCGACAGTCACGGCAACGGCTTGTGGTTGAACGAACGCGAATGTTCCATCCAGCGGCGCAACCAGAAGGTGATCGAGGAGGCCCCCTCGCCGTTCGTCACCCCTGAGATGCGTCGCGCCATGGGCGAGCAGTCCCTGGCCCTGGCCAAGGCGGTGGGGTATGTTTCGGCGGGCACGGTGGAGTTCGTGGTGGGGGCGGACCGGCAGTTCTACTTTTTGGAGATGAACACCCGTCTCCAGGTGGAGCATCCGGTCACGGAGATGATCACCGGGTTGGATCTGGTGGAGCAGATGATCCGCATCGCCCGCGGTCAACCGTTGGAGATGACCCAGGAGTTGGTGCCGCTGCGCGGGTGGGCCATGGAGTGTCGCATCTACGCCGAGAACCCCTATGCCGGTTTTCTCCCCTCCACCGGGCGTCTGGTGCGGCATCAGCCGCCGCCGGAGAGCGAGCGGGTGCGGGTGGATACCGGGGTGTATGCCGGCGGCGAGGTGTCGATCCATTATGATCCCATGATCGCCAAGCTGGTCACCTGGGGAGCCAACCGCGCCAAGGCGATCGCCACCATGCGGCGCGCGTTGGACAAGTATCTGATCGACGGGTTGGCCCACAACATCGATTTCGTCAACGCGGTGATGGGCCATCCCCGTTTTCAGGCCGGGGAGTTGACCACCGCCTTCATTGCCGAGGAGTATCCGGACGGGTTCGAGGGCGCGCCGCTCACGGAGGAGCTCAAGCGCTTTTTCGCCATGGTGGCGGTGAGCGTGGAGCATGCCCAGGAGGCGATGCTCATGGCCCCACCGCCGATCGAGGAGTGGGTGGTGATGATGGCCAGCGACGCGATTCGCGTCACGGTGGAACATCGGCGCGGGGACAATCGGATCAAGTTCGAGGATGGCAGCGTGCACGATGTCTCCGGGAACTACCATCCGGGCAACCGTCTGGCCACCTTCGAGGTGGAGGGGGTGAAACGGACGGTGCGCATCCGGCGCATCGAGATGGGGTATCAGCTCTCCCACGGCGGGCGGCGGGTGCAGGTGGCGGTCACCCCGTTGCGGCTTTACGAGATGGCGCGGCGCATGCCGGAGAAGCGCCAGACCGCCAGCGCCAAGAAGATGACCACCCCCATGCCCGGACTGGTGCGCGAGGTGATGACCGTGGTGGGGCACAAGGTGGCCCAGGGGGATCCGTTGTGCGTGTTGGAGGCCATGAAGATGGAGAACACCCTGCGGGCGGAAAAGGATGGGGTGGTGGCCGAGGTGCATGTGAAGGCCGGGGAGACGGTGGAAGCGGACGCCGTTCTGTTTACGTTTGAGTAGGGGAGGTTGGTTTGATCGGTCGATTGAATCATGTGGCCATCGCGGTGCCCGATCTGGCCAAGGCCATGGCCACCTATCGGGATGTGTTGGGCGCGCGGGTTGACGAGCCGTGCGACATGCCGGAGTTCGGGGTGACGGTGGTGTTCGTGCGCTTGCCGAATACCAACGTGGAGTTGTTGCATCCGTTCGGGGATGGCTCGCCATTGACCCGGTTTCTGCAACGCAACCCTTCGGGCGGGATGCATCATGTCTGTTACGAGGTAGAGGATATTGGGGATGCCGTCGCGCGGATGCGCGAGCAGGGCTTGGAGGTGTTGGACCCGGAGCCCAAGATCGGGGCGCACGGGCAACCGGTGGTTTTTCTTCATCCGAAGGGAATGGGTGGAGTTCTGGTCGAGCTGGAGCAAGCCAGCCGTCATTCTTGAAACATACACTATGGAGAGGGGTAGAAGATGAGCGAGATTGTCATCGTATCGGCGGCGCGCACGGCGGTTGGAACCTTTGGTGGGGGATTGAGTTCGGTTCCGGCGCACAAACTGGGTGAGATCGCCATCGTGGAGGCTTTGAAGCGTGCGGGCGTGGCGCCGTCGGATGTCTCCGAGGTGGTGATGGGGCAGATTTTGGCTGCGGGCGCCGGGCAGAATCCGGCCCGTCAGGCGGCGGTGAACGCCGGGATTCCGGTGGAGCGCACCGCGTATGGTTTGAATCAGTTGTGCGGTTCGGGTTTGCGTGCCGTGGTCAACGGTTATCAGTCCATCTCCATGGGGGATGCCGAGATCGTGGTGGCCGGCGGGCAGGAGAACATGAGCCTGGCCCCGCATTTGATTCACCTGCGCAACGGCACCAAGATGGGCAGTGCCGAGATGCAGGACAGCATGATCCGTGACGCGCTGACCGACGCTTTCCACAACTACCACATGGGCAACACCGCCGAGAACGTGGCCAAGAAGTGGGGTCTGACCCGCGCCGAGCAGGATGCCTTTGCCGCCGGTTCGCAGCAGAAGGCCGAGGCCGCCCAGAAGGCTGGTCTGTTCCGCGAGGAGATCGTGCCGGTGGTGATCCCGAGCAAGAAGGGTGATATCATCATCGACACCGACGAGCATCCCAAGCACGGCACCACGGTGGAGACGTTGGCCAAGTTGCGCGCCGCCTTCGACAAGGAGGGGACGGTGACCGCGGGCAACGCCTCGGGCATCAACGATGGCGCGGCGGTGGCGGTGTTGATGAGTGCGGAGAATGCGGCCAAGCGTGGTTTGCAGCCGTTGGCCCGTATCGTCTCCTGGGCTTCGTGCGGCGTGGATCCGTCGATCATGGGTACCGGTCCGATTCCGTCGAGCCGTCTGGCCCTCTCCAAGGCGGGTTGGACCATCGATGATCTGGATCTGATCGAGGCCAACGAGGCGTTCGCGGCCCAGGCCATGGCGGTCAACCGGGATCTGGGTTGGGATCTGGCCAAGGTGAACGTCAATGGTGGCGCCATCGCGATGGGTCATCCGGTGGGTGCTTCGGGCGCGCGTATTCTGGTGACGTTGTTGTATGAGATGAAGCGTCGTCAGGCCAAGAAGGGGTTGGCCACCCTGTGCATCGGTGGTGGCATGGGTATCGCGCTCTGCGTGGAGCGGGTGTGACAGGTGGCGTGAGACACGCTTGAACGGTCGCGGGGGTCCGGGGGCTGCAAAGCCCCCGGCGGAGGTTTGGAGGCAGAGCCTCCAAGGTTTGCCTTTGACTTTTCCTTGTCTTTAGCTTTTGTCTTTGCTTTTGATTTTGGCACGCTCTTCAAAAAAGCGTTTTTTCGCGTCTTTTGCGAAAAAACGCTGCGTGCAGCCTTGGAAGGTGAGTCGTTTTGCGTTTTTGGCAAAACGACTCACCTTCGTCTTGCCTTAAAGCAGGCCGCCGCAGGTGGCTCACCGCAACAGGCGGTTTGCCTTCAGTCGTGCAATTCGCCCTTAATCATTGCCCAAAATCGGCAACGATTAAGGGCACATGAGACCCGCGCGCTGCGCATTTTTTTCGCAGAAAGCGCGAAAAAAAATGCTTGCTTGTAAAAACGCGCGAAAGGAAAAAGTCATAAAATTCAAAATCGCGGGGCTCTGCCCCGCCCCCGCCGGGGACGGTAACCGTCCCCGGTCCCCCGTAACCGTTTGAACCCGAATCATCACCACCACCTCCACCCCGCCCGTCGGAGCCCAACCATGCCGGACACCCCATCCAACCTGGTACTGCTGGTCCACCGCGACGCGGATGGCACCCATCGTTCAGAAATCACCCCTTTTCCTTCGGAATCTCTGCCGGAAGGGGATGTGCTGGTGCGGGTCATCCGTTCGGGCATCAACTACAAGGACGCCCTGGCGGTCACCGGCAGAAGTCCGATCCTGCGCCGGTTTCCCATGATTCCGGGCATCGATCTGACCGGCGAGGTGGTGGCGTCGGAAAACCCGGATTGGTCCCCCGGCGATGCCGTGATCCTGACCGGACACGGGGTCGGCGAGACCCGGCACGGCGCTTTCGCCCAATACACCCGCCTGCCCGGCGCCTGGCTGATCCCCCGTCCCGCGGGTCTCACCTCGGACGGGGCGATGCTGCTCGGCACCGCCGGTCTGACCGCCATGCTGTGCGTCATGGCCCTGGAGGACGGAGGGATTCGACCGGACGGGAACGCGGAGATCCTGGTGACCGGCCCGACGGGCGGCGTGGGTGGTTGGGCGGTGGTGCTGTTGAAGCAGCTCGGGTATCGGGTCTGCGCGGCCACCGGTCGCCTGGCCCACGAGTCCTATCTGCGCCAGCTCGGCGCGGAGACGGTGATCGATCGCCAGGAGTTGACCGCCTCCAACAAACCCTTGGATACCCAGCGTTGGTCGGGTGCCATCGATGTGGCCGGCGGCAAGACCCTGGCCGGTCTGCTCAAGTTCATCCACTACGGCGGCACGGTGGCCGCGTGCGGCCTGGCCGACGAACCGGGCCTTCCGGCCACGGTTTTTCCCTTTATTTTACGCAACATTCGTTTGCAGGGGGTTGATTCGGTCCATATCGACCGTGAAACCCGTGCCACGGCCTGGAAGCGCATGGCCGAAGCGGTTCCATCCGAGTTGTTCGCGACTTTCCTGGAACGCACGGTGGGATTGAACGACATCCCCCAAGCCTGCCAAGAGTTGCTCGACGGCCAGGTGCGCGGACGGGTTCTGGTCGATCCGTTCCTGGGTCCGTGACCGGTACGATCTGTTTGATATCATTTGCTTTAACCCAACAGGAGAACACATATGACCCCTGCCGAGACCTACGAAAAAATGTATCGCCGCTCCATCGACGACCGCGAGGCGTTCTGGCGCGAACAGGCGGAGTTGATTCACTGGCACAAACCGTTCGATCGGGTGCTCAATTACGACAAGCCGCCCTTTGTGCGCTGGTTCGAGGGCGGTCTGACCAACATCTGCTACAACGCGGTGGATCGGCACGTGGCGGAGCGGGGCGATCAGATCGCCATCGCCTGGGTTTCCACCGAGGTTGACGTGCGGCGCAACATCACCTATCGCGATCTGTACAACCAGGTCAACGAGATGGCCTCGCTGTTGAAGGAGCTGGGTATCGAGAGCGGGGATCGGGTGTTGATCTATCTGCCGATGATTCCCGAGGCGATCGTGGCCATGCTGGCCTGCGTGCGCATTGGCGCCATCCATTCGGTGGTGTTTGGCGGATTTGCCTCGTTGGCATTGGCCTCGCGCATCGACGACGCCAGCCCGAAGCTGGTGATCACTGCCGATGCGGGCATGCGCGGTGGCAAGGTGACCCCGTACAAGCCGCTGCTTTTGGAGGGGCTCAACGCCGTCACCGTGGAGCGCCCGAAGGTGCTGGTGCTCAACCGTGGTCTGGATCCCAAGGCGTGTGCGATTCCGGGTGAGATCGATTTCACCACCGCCATCGCCGCGCATCTGGGCAAGGTGGTGGAGCCGGCGTGGCTGGAATCCTCCCACCCCTCCTACATCCTCTACACTTCCGGCACCACCGGGCGTCCGAAGGGGGTGCAGCGCGATACCGGGGGTCACATGGTGGCCATGCGGCAGTCGATGAAGTACATCTATAACGTGGAGCCGGGGGAGGTGATGTTCGCCGGGTCGGACATCGGCTGGGTGGTGGGTCACTCCTACATCGTCTATGCCCCGCTTTTGACCGGTGCCACCACCATTCTTTACGAGGGACTGCCGATCCGTCCGGATCCGGGCATCTGGTGGTCGCTGGTGGCCGAATACAAGATCAACTGCCTGTTCACTTCGCCGACTGCCATCCGCCTGTTGAAAAAAACCGGCGCGGATTGGATCCATGCCCACGATCTTTCGTCGTTGCGCACCCTGTTCTTGGCCGGCGAGCCGTTGGACAAGGAGACCCATCGTTGGGTCACGGAGGCGTTGCAGGGGATTCCGGTGGTGGACAACTACTGGCAGACCGAGACCGGTTGGCCGATTTTGACCAACTTTGCCGGTCTGGGGTTGATGGAGAACAAATTCGGTTCGCCGACCAAGCCTTCGTTCGGCTATGAAATGGTTCTGCTCGACGAGCATGGCAGCGAGATCGGGGTCAACACCAAGGGGTCGCTGATGGTTCGTCCGCCGCTGCCGCCGGGCTGCATGACCACGGTGTGGGGGGATGATGAGAGGTTCGTCAAGACCTACTTCTCGACCGCCAAGGAGTTGCTGTACGCCACCTTCGACTATGCGATCTATGACGATGACGGTTATTTCTTCATCATGGGACGCAACGACGATGTGATCAACGTGGCGGGTCATCGTCTGGGCACCCGTGAGGTGGAGGAGGCGCTTTGCACCCATCCGGCGGTGGCCGAGGCGGCGGCGGTGGGGATTCACGATGCGTTGAAGGGGCAGGAGATCGAGGCGTTCGTGGTGTTGATGGCCAATGTCGCGGTGCCGACCGAGGATGAGTTGAAGGCGGTGGTGTCGCGTCAGATTGGCGCCATTGCCCGTCCCAAGTTCATGCATGTGGTGCAGGGACTGCCCAAGACCCGTTCCGGAAAGGTGATTCGGCGGGCGATTCTGGCGATTGCCGAGGGTCGTGATCCGGGCGAATTGCCGACCATCGAGGATGGCAAGATGTTGGAAGTGATTCGCGATGCGGTGGAGCATCGGCACTGAGGGTGGGAAGGATGGGGTGCGGCGGAATGCCGCACCCGTCATCACGGGGGACCGGGGACGGTTACCGTCCCCGGCGGAGGTCCGGAGGCAGAGCCTCCGGTAGGGTGTGGGACGAAGTCCCACGACTTTGCCTGTGATTTTGTCTTTGCTTTTCGCGCGCTTTTCACGACAAGCGATTTTCGCGTAGCGAAAATCGCGCAGCGCGCGCCGTCTCATGTGCCTCCTCGTCATGCCCGTCAGGGCATGACGAGGAGGCGAATTGCACGACTGAACACCAGCCGCCTTCGGCGGCCAGTTTGGGCAAGGGTCACGTGAGACGTTTTGCAACGGCGCAAAACGTCTCACGTGACCAAGGCTGCGCGCAGCGTTTTTTCGCAAAAGGCGCGAAAAAACGCTTTT
>JADGAY010000129.1:0-2260 GCA_015231775.1 Magnetococcales bacterium
GCAGGGGAACCCCTGCCCGAGTTGAGCGTCATTCCGCAGGATCTGCCGACCCAAACCCCGGTTTGGCGCTCCGCTTGGCTGGACTGGAACCGGTGGATCAACGGACTGCCTCGGGATGCCTTGGCCGGGGTCGTCGGGGGCGTGACGTTTCTGCTGCTGGTGGTGCTGCGGCGGCGTCGGGCGGGGGATGCCAAAGAGGCGGGTGAGGGGAGTGTCCGTCAGGAACGGCAGGAACCGGTGGCCGTGGAGACCCCTCCTGTTTTCGAGCCCGCGCCGCTTTCGGCCATGGCGGCTGCGCCCTTCCTGGTTCCCGAGGAGTCGCCATCCGAGCCGGGATTCGCGCCGGACCCGATGGGTGAGTTGCCGGCCACCGAGCCGCCCTTGGCCTCTTTGGCCGAAACACCCGAGCCACGGGGGATGACCGTCTCCCTGGAAAAATCCGCGTTCCCCGCCGCGCTGGTTGCCTCAACCGTGTCGGAGACGCCCTCCTCGCCGGCGATTTCGGTTGCGCCCGTGGAAAAAACCGATTGGGCGTCACCTCCCGAACCGGATGTCCAACCCGAGGTTGCCGACTCCACCTTGGATGCGCTGCTGGCATCCGTACCCGAGCCGAGCGTGGATGCACGGTCCGCAGCCACTACCCAGGGTGATGATGTGGGGTTGGAGGAGGTGTTGGAAGCGGCGTTATCCGATTGGTCCGTTACCGGGGAGACCGACGAGCCGTCGCAAGGGGAGGCGATGGGGGAAACGGGCGACTCCGACTTGGATCTGACCGAGCTGTTGATGGCGTTGGAGTCCGCTCCAGAGAAGCAGACGGATGAAGATCCGTTGAGCGGTGAGGAGGAGGCGTCTCTCTCCCTGGACGCGGTTGGCGAGGCGCGCGGTGCGGTTGCGGCTGACGCGGGTGAGGCCGAGGCCTTTCTGGGGGCGTTGGAGGTGACCGGTCTGGATTTGGTGCGTGAACCGGCTTTCATGGGCGAGCCGGATTGGGGCGTGGCCGGGGATCTGGAAGGGTTCGAGAGCCTGGATGTCGGAGATTGGGTGGTCGATGATGGCGTGACGGCCAGCGAGGAGTCGCTGCGTATCGAACTGGAGCGCGCCGCGCGCGCGGCCATGGCCCCCTTGCCCGACGTGTCTCGGGAGGGTCCGGTTGTGGAGACGATGGCCACCGCCCCCTTGGCGCCAGTGGTGGAGGCCACCGGCGAAGCGCCCCGTTTCGAGCGGGGGTCCGCTGCCGCCGAAGCGCCGGTGGTGGAGTTGGAAGGGTCGGAGGCGGGCGTGCTCTCCCCGGAGAGCGCCCCCGAGGCTTGGGCGTTCGACCCTTCGGCCTCGGTTGTCACGGAGCGCTCCCCATTCGCGCTCGGCGCGGAAGAGATCGAGATGGTGCCGTTTGATTTTGAGACCTTTCAGGCCGACCCGACGCTTTCCAAATCCGCCGCCACCGTGCGGGAGGAGGGGGGGGCCGCCTGGGAGTTCATCCCCTTCGAGCAGGAGGAGGGGGTTAAACGGGAGCTGCGTATCACCCGGTGAACAGGTCACGGGATCCACGGGCGTTGTTGCTGGCGTTCGGCCTGTTGTGGCCGGTGGTGTTGTCCGCGGATCTCCTTTCGATCGATTGGTGGATTGCCTGCGGCATGGTTCTGGGGGCCATTCGGGCCGTCTCCCTCTCCGGGCGGGAGTTGGGACGCGGCCTTTTTCGTTTGCGTTGGTTGTTTCTCGCGTTGTTGCTGACCCATGCCCTGCTGACGCCTGGAGAGATCATCGGTTTCGGCGTGACGTGGGTGACCTGGGAGGGGGTGTTGGCAGGCTGCAATCAGGCGTTGCGTCTGCTGCTGTTCGTGGCGATGGCTCTGGCTCTGGGGCGGCTGGCCACGCCGATGGCGCTGGCTTCCGGCTTGGGGTTCTACCTCGGTTGGCTGGAGCGGTTCCGGATTCCGGTGCGGCGCGGATTGTCGATCCTGGCCTTTTGTCTCACCGGGTTGACGCGCTTTCAAGAGCAGGCTCTCCGGGTGCGTCAGGAGATGCAAAGGCGTGACGGTGGGAGAGTCTCTGGCCGGATCGAACGTCTGGAGCGTTTGGCCTTTGGCGCGGCGGCGTTGTTGCGTGGCTTGCTGATCGATCTGCGGAGACGTGAAGAGGGGTTGCGGGTGCTTGGCTTCGACCGGTTGCCCGCGCTGCCCGATGGGGCGGGTTGCGGCACGGGTGGCCGGGATTGGATCTGGAGCTTGCCTCCGGCCCTGTTGTGGCTGGCCTGGTTGGG
>JADGAY010000129.1:2360-8841 GCA_015231775.1 Magnetococcales bacterium
GCCGGGATTGGATCTGGAGCTTGCCTCCGGCCCTGTTGTGGCTGGCCTGGTTGGGATACTGAACCAACGTGCGGGATGGGTGAGACCCCCCTCACCCCCGACCGTGCTCCGCCCTTGGGGGCGTTCCACGATACATGAGCCGGATTACGGGTCTGTCAAAGGGGGTGAGTGCCGGGGGGCATGGTACCTCCCCGGCCAAGGGCTATTCCAGGATGAACAACTGGGAGAAGTTGGCCACCTCCAGGATTTTTTTGACCTGAACGTTGCAGTGGATGAGTTTCACCCGCGTCCGATCCCCGCCCGCGCCCTCCTCCTTGAGCAGCAACAGCATTCCAAGCGCCGAACTGTCCATGTAGGAGACACGCCGGAAATCGACGATGTAATGGGTGGCCGACGGGCGGTCGTGATAGGTGTGGCGAAAGGCGCGATGGTCACTGAAGACGAATTTATCGTCAAGCAGGATGGTGACGGTATGGCCATCTTCATGGGTGGTGATCGGCATGGGTAGTCCTTGAATCTCTGATGCAAGTCGCTAAAGCGATTGACGTGTTCCCAGGGTGGGGGATTACCGTGGTGATTGGCGATCGTGTTGCGTAGGGTGTTTTTTACAATAACGATCGTTTCCTGAGCTTCACCAAGGAAATGCACATTCTGATACTGTTAATAATCCCTTTGGAGTGGACAATCAAGCGGCTTTTTCAGCCTGAGGCGATTTTGTCCCACCCTTGATTCCGGCGTCCTGCAACATCGAGAGCTCTTCGTGGGAGAAGAGCCGATCGGTGTCGAGCAGAATCACGAATTGTTGCCCCTGTTTGCCCATGCCGCGCACGAAATCCGAACGAAGCCCCGTGCCGATGCGGGGCGCGGGTTCGATCTGATTGGGGTCGAGTTCCATCACCTCCTTGACCGAATCGACCATGGCTCCGATCACCGTGGCTTCGTCATCCTGGATCACGTCGATGATGATGATGCAGGTGTTGACGGTTTTCTCGCCGCGCGGCATGGCGAATTTGGCGCGCAGATCCACCACCGGCACCACGCTGCCGCGCAGGTTGATCACCCCGCACATGAAATCCGGGGTGCGCGGGATGCGCGTGACTTCGCTGAACTCCAGCACCTCCTTGATTTTGGAGATGTCGATGGCGAAAACCTCCTGCTCAAGGTGAAAGGTCAAGAATTGCGTCACCGTGGTCAATCCTGCGATGGGCATAAGGTGTACTCCTTAAGGGGTCTCGTGACGTGATCCCGCTGGCGCGGGAAGGGGGATCTCTCCGAGGAACCCCTGGAGGTGCGTTCCTCGGAGAGGGTGTGGATAGGATCAGAAGGTCTCGAATTCGTCATCCGAGGGGCGACCCGACCCCATGTCGAGGCTGACGCCGCCACCCTTGGTGGATTTCCCGGCTGGGGCGGGCAGAGCCTTGGGGGCATGTTTGGCGGACGGGGCCGGCAATCTGGCAGGGGCCGTTTTGCCGCGGGTCGGGACGGACCTGGCGCGAGGGGCGACCGTGGTTCCGTGGGTGCCAATCTTGAAGAACGAGATCGAGGTGTTCATGATATCCGCCTGGGCGCTCAACTCCTCGGCGGTGGCGGCCATCTCCTCGGAGGCCCCGGCATTCTGCTGGATCACCTGATCCAACTGCTGGATCGCCTGGTTGATCTGACTGGCCCCCTGATTCTGCTCCTGGCTGCCGGCGGCGATCTCCTGGATCAACTCGGCGGTCTTTTGAATGTCCGGAACCAGCTTGTTGATGATCCCACCGGCCCGTTCCGCCACCTCGACGCTCGATGAGGAGAGATGGCTGATCTCGCCAGCGGCGGTCTGGCTGCGCTCCGCCAGCTTGCGCACTTCGGCGGCCACCACCGCGAATCCCTTGCCGTGTTCGCCGGCGCGGGCCGCCTCGATGGCGGCGTTCAGGGCCAACAGATTGGTCTGACGGGCGATCTCCTCGATGATGCCGATCTTGGCCGCGATCTCCTTCATGGCCGTCACCGCCTGTCCGACCGCCTGTCCGCCCTCCTCGGCATCCTTGGAGGCCTTCTGGGCAATGGTCTGGGTGGTGCTGGCGTTGTCGCTGTTCTGCTGGATGTTGGAGGTCATCTCCTCCATGGCCGAGGAGGTCTCCTCGATGGAGGCGGCCTGCTCGGTGGCGCCCTGGGAGAGGTTCTGCGCGGCGTTGGAGATCTCGTTGCTGCCCGCCGAAACCTGGCTGGCGGCTGAGGAGACCTCGCCGATCACCTCGCGGAGCTTGGCGGCCATCTCCTTCAAGGCATTGGCCAACTGCCCAACCTCATCTTTCTGGTCCAGATCGATGGTGGCGGTGAGATCGCCCGCGGCGATCTCACGGGCGAACATCACCCCCTTGGTCAGGGCGGCGACGATGATCCGGGTGAGCAGGAAGGCGATGATCAGACCAATCAGTACCGCGCCGATGCTGGCCAAGGTGACCATGGTCGAGGAGGAGCTGATTTGGGTCGCGGCCTTGGCCTTTTGTCCCTCCACCACATGATCGACTTTCTGTTCGGCTTTCTGACGCGCGCCGATCATCTCCTGCTCGGCCTTGTTCTGGGCGTGGATCGCCTCGACCATGGTGGTCATCTCTTTTTGGTACTGCTCCACGCCGGTGATGATCTTCTTGGCCTGGTCGATGTTGGATTGTTGCTTGAAGCTTGCCATCAACTCCTTGGCATTCTTCATGGCGCCGTCAGAGCCTGCGCGGTTGCGCTGGATCTGTTTTTCATCCTTGCCGTCGGTGAGGAAGATCTCCTTTTCGCCGATGCGGGCATCCTTGAAATCGATCAGGATTTGCGCCGCCTTGGCCACCTTGGACGCGCGATCCTCGATGGCGGCGGAGCGTTTGGCCTGGGCATCCTTGTCCGCGGAGTTGTCCACCGTTTGCGTGAGCAGTTCTTGCAGTTTTTTGGTCTGGTCCTCCTGCATCTTGGTGGCTTCCACGCGCACCGTGTTGTCGGCGATGTCGCGGATGCGCGTAAGGCTTTCGTTACGGTTTTTTTCCAGGGCGACATACTGGGCAAATGCCTTGCCATACCCTTCGGCCAGGGTGATGATCTCATCCATCGCCGTCTTGTCGTCGGGTGCGTGGAATTTCTGGTCCCGGTCGAGGATGGCCTGTTTTTTCAGGGCTTCGAGAGCTTTCTGGTTTTCCTCCACCAGTTTGAAATCCTTGCGGATGATGAAGTTCTTTTCCGATATGGCGGCCCTGGAGATCTGCTCGAGAATGTGGGCCATGTCGTTGCTCTTGTCGATGCGATCCGCCAGCCCCATCAAGCCGTTGTAGCCGCTGATCGCCACGAAGGCGGTCAGGAGCAGGACCAGGCCAAATCCGGCGCCGAGTTTTATGCCCAATTTTAAATCTTTCATGATAAATATTCTCCCAAGGATTCGTCATTTTTTTTAAGTAAGGATGGTCGCAAATTTCCTTAATCCATCATACCCGATGATTGCACCAATTTACCAGTTTTCTGTTGCGTCTCATTTGACCTGGATCAAAAGTGATTGCGGCGTTCACGCAGGGTGGCAAAGGCCGTGACCGGATCCAGACCGGTTAGGCCGAGGTGTGCGAGAAAAACCGGGTTGTCGGCATTCAGGAAGGGATTGAAGGCCTTCTCCAGCTGGAGCGGATGGGGAAGCGTGAACCCCCCGTCATCCAGGATGGTCATGAAGTGGTGGCGCAGCCTGGCCAGTTCCCGATTGTCCGGGTCCAGGGAGCGGGTGAAATCCAGATTGACCAGGGTGTATTCATGTCCGGCGAACAGCCGGGTATCGTCGGGCAAGGCACGCAGTTTGCTTAGAGATGACCACATCTGCGCCGGGGTTCCCTCGAAGAGACGTCCGCAGCCGAAACCGAACAGGGTATCCCCACAAAAAATCCCGTCGCCGATGCGGTAGGCCAGGTGACCCAGGGTGTGACCCGGTACTTCGAGCACGTCGGCCATGAGCTGTCGGTTCAAGGCAACCCGGTCACCCTCGCGGACGGTCAGATCGAGCGACGGGAGTCGGTGGGCATCGGCCTCGGCCCCGATCACGGCGCACCCATACCGGGCGCGCAAGGGTTCGACCCCACCGATGTGATCGCCGTGGTGGTGGGTGATGAGAATGTGGGAAAGCGTGGCGTTTTGGGCGGTGAGAAAATCCACCACCGGGCCGGCCTCGCCGGGGTCGATCGCCACGTAGCAGCCGGGGATGGTGGGGATCATCCAGACGAGGTTGTCGCGACCGACGAGCACGGGTTCGACATTTGGGGTGGGTGGGGACATGGGCATGACTCCTCGGGTTTTCTTGTCAGGTGGAACCGGTCGGCGACGCGTGCGCCGGGCGGCAGGCTAGGGACGCGAACGTGGACGCGATACGGTTGCAGAGTTGGTACAATACGCCGCTGGGAGAGACTTCGGCACGCTTGATCGCCGACTCCATGGGCCGCTGGCTTGGGGCCAGACCCTCGGAGCGCACCCTTGGATTCGGCTTTCCACACCCCTACATCAAGGCGTTGGCCCCCCATCTGGGCGCGGTGCTCGGCGCCTCGCCGGCTGAAATGGGGGTGGCGCGCTGGCCCAAGGGCGGGGACAACCGCATCGCCCAGGTGCGACCCGATGCCCTGCCGTTTCCGGACGAATCCTTTGATCGCATCATCATGACCCATCTGTTGGAGGGGGTGCAATCCCCCCGGGCCACCTTGCGTGAAACCTGGCGCGTGCTGATCCCTGGTGGCAGGGTGCTGGTGCTGGTTCCCAACCGGGGGGGAATGTGGGCCAGACGCGACATGACCCCGTTCGGCTGGGGACGGCCCTTCTCCCCTACCCAGTTGCGCGCCACCCTGGAAGAGTCGCTGTTCTTGCCGCGTCAATCCAGCTATGCCCTGTTCATGCCCCCCTTCCAGGGCCAACGTTGGCTGGGTTGGGCGCCGGGGTGGGAGAAGGCGGGGGCGCGCTGGTTCGCGCCCCTCGGCGGGGTGATTCTCTGCGAAGCGGAGAAGGTGGTCTACGCCGTGCCGGTGATCGACTCGGGTGGTCGTCGGGTCAAACAGCCGCGCCGTATCCCGGTGCCGATCGGCAACAACCGCACCTGCGAGCGAGAAGAAACCGGTTTATGAATAATCCGTGGTGTTACCCTCGCCCTGCCGGTGGGGAAATCGAAAACCGGTATATAGAAATACCCTCCAGGCCCCAGATCCAGGTCAGGGAGTGCGGAGCATGAACGATTTCGAGCGGATCCAAGCCTTCCTCGATGAACAGTGGATGGAGCGCGGCCTGGCCGATCACACCATCACCGCCTATCGCAACGATCTGGAGTCGTTCGCCGGGTTTCTGGGAGGGCGTGGCACGGAGCTGATCGCCGCCAGCCGCGAGGATCTCTCCGCGTGGCTGGCCGATATGGCTGAACGGGGATTGGCGGCCAGTTCCGTGGCACGCAAACTCTCTGCCCTGCGCCGGCTGTTCCGTCATCTGCTCGAAAACGGGGTGCGCGGGGATGATCCGACACGTCTCATCGTGGCGCCGAAAAAGCGGCGTCCCCTGCCCAAGGTGCTCGATGAGATCGAGGTCGAAGCGCTGCTCGCCGCGCCGGATCGCGCCACCCCGCTGGGTCTGCGCGATGCCGCCATGCTCGAAACCCTCTATGCCACCGGCATGCGCGTATCCGAGCTGGTCTCGATCGGATTTGGCGATCTGAATGCCGAGGCGGGGTTCTTCCGGGTGGTCGGCAAGGGGGACAAGGAGCGGGTGGTCCTGGTGCATGAGCGCGCCTTGGCTTTGCTCGACCGTTACGCGGGTCAGGTCCGTCCGTTGTTGATGGCGGGAAGCCCGCCCACCGACGCCCTCTTCGTCACCGCCCGGGGCGAGGCGATGACGCGCCAGAACTTCTGGTACCTGATCCGCCGTCACGCGGCCATGGCCGGGATTCTCAAGAGCATCTCTCCGCATGGACTGCGCCACTCCTTCGCCACCCATCTGGTCAAGCACGGCGCGGATCTGCGCGGCGTGCAGATGCTCCTCGGCCATGCCCAGGTCACCACCACCGAAATATACACCCATGTGGCCAACGATCGCCTGCGCCAGGTGCATGCCCGGTTTCATCCCCGTTCCGGTCAGGCGCGGGCCGGGGAGTCGTGACCGGCGCCTCGGGTTTTTTCGACTGTTTCGATCGGGATGCAAGGCGTGAGGGACAATGACCGGCTTCAAGGATCACTTCTCCACGGTCTCCGATCACTACGCACGCAGCCGTCCCACCTATCCCCCCGAGCTGTTCGCCTGGCTGGCCGGGCAGTGCCGCGCCCTGGGCTTGGCCTGGGACTGCGGGGCGGGCAGCGGACAGGCCTCCGTGGCCCTGGCCGGCCACTTCGCCCAGGTGGTGGCCACCGATGCCAGTGCCGCACAGATCGCCCAGGCCCAACCCCATCCACGCATCGACTACCGTCAGGCCAAGGCAGAGGCGTGCGGTCTGGCCTCCGCTTCCGTCGATCTGGTC
>JADGAY010000130.1 GCA_015231775.1 Magnetococcales bacterium
GACGCAGTTGGTTGTGGATGCGCGCCAACAGTTCGCGGGGATGAAAGGGCTTGGTGATGTAGTCGTCCGCGCCCAGTTCGATGCCAGCCAGACGGTCCCGCTCGTCGTGACGGGCCGATACGATGAACAGCGGCAGATCCGAGAGATAACGGATCTTGCGCACCACCACCAGGCCATCCTCGTCTGGCAGCCCCAGATCGATGAGCAGACAGTCCGGTCTTTCCCGCTCGAACGCCGTGAAGAAATCCACCGCCGTGGCGCTTGCCTGCACCCGGAATCCCGATTTTTCCAGATACGATCGCATCAAGAAACGCATGCTGGCATCGTCTTCCAAAAGAGCGATCAACGGCGAAGGTTGGGCCATGATCTGGTCATCTCCCATTGCCAGGATGGGGAGGGTGGTCGGGAATGCCGGGTCCATGCCGGTAGAATGGTGTGCATGAACGCCCGCGAAGCAGACACTAACATGTTGGCAACATCCCGGCAATATGTTGGCAAGGTTATGAGAACATTTTGATTGGGTATGGAGCGGACTTTGGAGTAATAAATCCTATTTCTGACGGTTTCTCATCCAGATCCGTTGGTCGGATGGGGCTGTCCGGTTGTGCGGAATGGGAGGGAGGCATGAAACGCTCGGTTTCATCAGGTTCGCTCGAAGTGCGCATCGATTGGATTCTCGCGCTCGCGGTGGCGCTGTTCGCGGGGATCCTCTGGTACGATTTCTGGGTCGCCCGTCAGCTCGGAACGCCGGAATCGGCCCAATTCGCGGATCTGCTCCTGGGGTCGGCGCTGGTCGTCACCCTGGTCGGGGTTGGGGTGGTCGTCCTGGTTTCGACCCTGCTCCATCGGCTGTTGCAACGGATCGGGCGGATTCTGACCGCGCCGATCCAGGGTGGGGCCACTTCGGAAAGCGGCGGAGAGTCCGCGGAGGAGCGGCGCTTCTCCGAGAATCTGCACACCCTGTGCGCCCGGCAGGGCAATCTCCAGAGCATCATGGCCCTGCATGCCGGCAACCTGACCGCCTGCGCGGGCGAGTTGATGAAGATGCGCGGCCTGATCCAGACCGACGCGGAGAAATCCCGCGAAAACGTGGCCGTGGTGTCGGATCAGAACGATCTGCTCTCCCACGAGATCGCCCAGGTGACCCAATCGGTCCAGGAGACCCTGGAGAATCTGGTCGCCATCTCGGCGGCCTCGGCGCAGGTGTCGTCCAATGTCCTGACCATCGCCGCCGGGGTCGAGGAGTCGAGCGTGTCGATCGCCGAGTTGGCCGATATCGCCCAGCAGATCAAGGGGAATCTCGAGCAGGTCAACCAGGGGATGGGCGATGTGGATGCCTCGGTGCGGAATGCGTCGTCCGCGGTGGCCGAGATGAACGAATCCCTGGAGACCATCCGGCAACAGTGCGAGGCCGCGGCGCGGGAGTCCGACCAGACCAGTCGTCACGCCCACGCCAGCGAGGCGATCATGTCGCGGCTCGCGGATGCCACCCACGAGATCAGCCAGGTGGTGGAGATCATCGACACCATCGCCGATCAGACCAACATGCTCGCCTTGAACGCCTCCATCGAGGCCGCCGGGGCCGGGGAGGCGGGTCGGGGTTTCGCGGTGGTGGCCAACGAGATGAAGGATCTGGCCCAGCAGACCGCCAACGCCACCAAGCTGATTCTCGAACGGACCCTGGAGATCAAGCAGACCACGGTGGCGGTGGCCGATTCCAACCATGAGATCGTCACCAGCATCGAGCGCATCACCGACGCGACGAGCGAGATCTCCGGCGCGGTCAACGCGCAGATGGAGAGCACCCTGGGTATCGGTCACGACATGCGCCGCATCGCGGAGGCCACCAGCGAGGTGGCGGAAGGGACGGAGCGGTTGATGCTCGCCGCCTCGGATGTGTCGCGCTCCGCCGACGAGGTGAAACTCGGCACCAGCGAGATCGCCCGCTCCTCCTCGGAGGTGGCGATGGCGGCCAAGGCTTCTGCCGCCGACACCGGCGAGGCGTTGGCGCGGGTGCGGTCGATCCTGGCATCCGCCGAGAAGACCCGCGATGCCTCGACCGTGGTGCGCGACCACATGGAGCATGCCCGCCGCACCGCCGCCTTCATGCACGGTTCGGCCATGCAGTTCGACCGCCTGGGCGCGGTGTTCCAGGACATGATCAACGCCTTCTACGCCACCCGGCTCGATCTGGAGAGTGCAACGCCACTGTTCGATATCCGTGCCATCAAGGAGGCGTTCCTCCTGTTGCAGGCGCGGCTGGAGATGGCGATCAGCGGGCGGCAGCCCTTCGAGGCGGGCGAGGCGGCGACCATCGTCGCCGGCACCTGGAAATGGCTCGATGAGGCGCCACGCCAACCCTTTGGTCAGAGCGCGTTGTTCGGCGCGATCGCCGACCTGGCGCGGAACCTGACGCAACAGGCCGAGAAGGTTGCCGCCCTGGCCAGGGACGGCGGCAACCCGGTCGAGGCCGAACAGCGGTTGATCGACCATTTGAAGCAGCGCGGCGCCCTCTTCCGCCATCTGGACCGGCTCTATCTGGGGGAGACCGGATTGGCCGTCGAGTACCGTCCCTTCTTTCCGTGGGATGATCGTCTGATGACCGGAATCCGTGATGTGGATTCCGATCACAAGAAGCTGGTGGACATGGTGAACCGGCTCCATCACGCCATGAAGGAGGGACAGGGCCGCGAGGTGCTGGGTGCCCTGCTCAAGGAGTTGGCCGATTACACCGTGTTCCACTTCCAGCGCGAGGAGAGCTATTTTGCCCGCCACGGCTATCCGGATCGCGAAGCCCACATGCGTGAACATAAACTGCTGCTCGAGGCGGTGGTCGGATTGATCCAGCGGTTCGAGGCCGGCAACTTCGCGGTGGCCATCGATCTGTTGGCCATTGCCAAGAGCTGGTTGATCGAGCATATCATGGGGGTGGACATGCGTTTTGGTCCGTTCTTGCGGAGCAAGGGGGTCGAATGAGTCGGTGGTGAGCAGATGGACGCGCATCTTGTGGTTGCTGCTGACCGGCTGGTTGATGGGCCTGGGCAACGGTGTTGGCGCTTCGGAGTCGGTATTTCCGTTGCGGCTCGCCGCTCAGATGGACGGGTTGTCCGCCGGAGGCCATCTGGAGATCCTCGAGGATGCGCAGCGTGTTCTGACCGTCGAGGATCTGGATCGTCCCGAGGTGGCCGAACGGTTTCAGCCTGTCGGCGCGATCAGCAGCCAGGGGCTTTCCAAATCGGTCTGGTGGCTGAAACTGGAGGTGATCAACCCCGAATCCCGCGCGGTCACCTGGTACATCCAGTTGTTGAGTCCCACCCTCGATTATATCGATGCTCATCAGCGCGTACCGGGTCGTCAGATTCCGCCCGTGCAGCTCGGTGACCGCCGACCGCTGGCCAATCAGATCGTTCCCTACGAGGCTCCGATCATTCCTCTGGTGAGCCAACCCTACGAAAAGAGTACGATCTTCATCCGCATGGCCTTCGAGGAGGTCGGTTTTATCGACGCCGATCTGTGGCTCTGGACCCCGGAAGCCTTTGTCATCCATCGCGATCGGGACAATCTGGGTAAGGGGCTTTATCTGGGCGGTCTGTTTTTCATGACGGTGTACAATCTGTTCCTCTTCTTTGCCACGCGCATGCGCGAGTATTTCTGGTATGTGGTGTATGTGGGCGGCTACGTCATCGCCACCACGGCGCTCATGGGGATCGGCCATCGTTATTTCTACCCTGATTCGGCCTGGATGACCGAACATTTTCCCATCGTAACCACCCAATTCTCCATGACCATGGGGTTGCAGTTCAGTCGGGTGTTTCTTGATTCCGCGCGGCTGGCCCCACGCCTCGATCAATTGATCCGCTTTTTCATGTTTGTCATGCTGGTCACGATCGGGTTGGTTTTGACCGGCTTCAAGATGGTCGGTCTCTATGGCATGCTGCTTGTGAGCGTTCCGATGCTCCCCGCCATGCCGATCATCGGGATCACCCTGTGGTTGGGCGGACAGGATCGGGCGCGTTTTTTGATTTTGGGATGGTGCTTCTTGTTTTTGGGTTATGTTGTCAGCATGTCGCGGATGTACGGCTACTATCCGACCGAGTTCATGAGCGTCTGGGCTGGACGCATCGGTCTCTGGATGGAGGCGATGTTCCTGTCCCTGGCGCTGGTGGATCACATCAACATTCTCAGACGGGAGAAGGAGTTGGCCAGCCAGCGGGAGAACGAGGCGATCCGGCGGGTCACCAGTGAACTGGAGGCGCGCGTCCAGGAGCGCACCCATGATCTGGAGGCGGCCCGCAAGCGTGCGGATGATGCCAATCAGGCCAAGAGTCTGTTTCTGGCCAACATGAGCCACGAAATCCGCACGCCGATGAATGCCATCATGGGGTTGAGCCATCTGGTGTTGCAGGATGACGCGCCGGATCGGCGGCGGCAGCATCTGGAGGTAATCCAGAACGCCTCCCACGCGCTGCTGGGGATCATCGATGACATCCTCGACTTCTCGCGCATCGAGGCCGGGGAGTTGCGCATTGAACGGATCGATTTTTCGTTGCGTGGGGTCATCGACGAGATCGTGCTGTTGATGACCCCGAAGGCGGATGAGAAGGGGTTGATTTTCGACTACGAACTCCCCGAGGGGGATTGGGTGCTGCATGGCGATCCGTTGCGGTTGCGCCAGATTTTGTTGAATCTGGTGGCCAACGCGATCAAGTTCACCCCATGCGGCGCGGTGCGTCTGGTGGTGGAGTCGGTCGAAGTCGGTGAGGAGGGCGGAGAGGAGGATTGGATTCGTTTCCGGGTGATCGACCAGGGGATCGGCATCGCGCCCGACGAGTTGGGCAAGCTGTTCAAACCGTTTCAGCAGGGGGACATCTCCCATGCCCGCCAGCATGGGGGAACCGGGTTGGGTCTGGCGATCTGCGAGCGTCTGGTGACCGCCATGGGCGGTCGAATCCATGTGGCGAGCGCGGCGGGCGCGGGGAGCACCTTCACGGTGTGGCTCCCCTGGTCGCGGGGTTCGCTCGCCGGGGATGGGGAGTTCGGGGAGAAACGCCCCCTCTCGGCCCGGATCGGACGGGCCTGGAAACCCGAGATGCGTGATCTGGCGCGCCTGCATGGCGCGCGGGTGTTGTTGGTGGATGATGTCGCCCTGAATTGTCAGATCGCGCGGGCCTTTCTGGAGGGGTATGGGATCGAGGTGAGCGTGGCCGGTTCCGGACAACGGGCCGTTGAACTGGTCGAGATGGAGAGCTTTGATCTGATCCTGATGGATATCCAGATGCCGGGGATGAACGGTTTGGAGGCGACCCGCGCGATCCGGAATCTGCCGGGACGGGAGGCGTTGCCGATCCTGGCCATGACCGCCCACGCCATGGCCGAGGATCGTCTGGCCTGTCTGGAGGCGGGGATGAACGATCATCTGGCCAAGCCCTTGGAGCCGGAACGGTTTTTCGCCAAGCTGGTCGAGTGGCTTCCGGAACGGGAGGTCGTCGCGGATCTTGGGGTCGCCAACCACCGGGAGGAGGTGACGGAGACGGAGTCGGGTGACGAGGAGATCTCCCCGCCGGGTATCGATTGGCGGCGCGCGTTGCGGCTGGTGCATGGCAATCGTCGCCTGTTGCGCCACTCGCTGGATGCCTTCGGAGCGGATTACCGCGTGGTGCCGGACGAATTGCGCGGAGAGTTTCAGCGGGGCGGATTGGAGCGTCTCAAGCCAAAGGTGCATGCCTTGAAGGGGTTGTCCGGCAATCTCGGCATGCTGGAGTTGGGTGCCCGTGCCCGTGAACTGGATGCCGCCCTGGCCCGTGGGGTGGCCGGGGAGTCGGAGGTGGAGGGAGTGGCCCAAGAGTTGGAACGGATTCTGGCCGGGTTGGCGGACCTCCCGCCTCTGCCGCCTCCCGAGGGATCGGGCAACCTGGTCGGTGGGATCGATCCGGAGGCGTTCGAACACTGGAGTCGGGAGTTGATCCGATTGTTGGAGATCGGCGATTTCAGGGCCTCGGAGCGGTTGCCGGACTTGGCCGAGGCGCTGGCCGGTCACGAGGGGGTTCTGTTCGCCCGTCTGGAGAGCCGCGTGGCCGCTTTTGCCAACGAAGAGGCGCTTGCGATCCTGGACGCCATGCGTTGGGCGGTTCGGGAGTATTTCAAGGATGACGGGCACGAGGAGTCCGAACTATGAATCCGATCAACCTGCCACGCATTCTGATCGTCGATGACGAGCAGCACAATCTCCATGTATTGGGGAGCGCGCTCAAATATCTGGCCCAGGTGTTCGTGGCCACTTCCGGGGAACAGGCCTTGAAGAAATTGGCGTCGGCCCCCTATCCGGACATGATCCTGCTGGATATCGTCATGCCGCGCCTGAATGGCTTCGAGGTGTGCCGGCGCATCAAGGGGCAAGCCCATCTGGCCGACATTCCGGTGATCTTCATCACCGCCATGGACTCGGAGGAGGACGAAACCAGGGGATTCGAGGTGGGCGCGGTGGATTTCATCGCCAAGCCGATCCGTCCGGCCATCGTCGCCGCGCGGGTCTCCACCCACCTGAGCCTCCAGGCGCGCAAACGGGCCTTGATCCAGTCCCACCAGGAGGCCGAGGAGGCCAACAAGGCCAAGGGGGCCTTTCTGGCCACCATGAGCCATGAAATCCGTACCCCGCTCAACGGCATGCTGGGGCTGGCCGAGCTGCTGTCCGAGATCGACATGCCGGAGAGCGGACGGGAGTATGTGCGGGCCATCGTGAACTCCGGACGTTCGTTGCTCACCATCGTCGATGATGTGCTCGACTACTCCAAGATCGAGGCCGACAAGCTGCATCTCGAATCGATCCCGCTGGATCCCCGCGCGCTGTTGAACGATCTGGTGCTGCTGTTCAAGGGATTTGCCGGCAAGAAACAGATCGCCTTCGAGCCGCGCATCGCGGACAACCTGCCGGATTGGGTGCTCGGCGATCCGACCCGATTGCGGCAGGTGTTGGTGAATCTGCTCTCCAACGCGGTGAAGTTCACCCAGGTGGGGAGCGTGAGTTTGAGTGCCGCGCCGGTGAACGATTCACAACTGGAGCGCGCGTTGCGTTTCGAGGTGCGCGATACCGGGGTGGGGATCAGTCGCGAGCAGTTCGCCCGCCTTTTCCAGGCCTTCGAACAGGCGGACCGTTCCACCACCCGTCACTTCGGCGGCACGGGGTTGGGGCTGGCGATCTCCCGCAAGCTGGTGCGGCTGATGGGTGGACGGATCGAGGTGGAGAGCGAACCGGGGGTGGGGAGCTGTTTCGCCGTGCTGCTGCCGATATGCATCTGCGACCCTCCGGAGACAGCCGTGGCGGCGGTGGATGGGGCGCGGTTGGATCCGGATTTCGTTCGGGGGGCGCGGATTCTCGTGGCCGAGGATGATCCGATCAACCGGGCGGTGCTGAGAGGCATGCTCAAACGGTTCGATCTGGAGGTGAGCTTTGCCGAGGATGGTCGCCAGGTTCTCGAAATCCTTGAAAATTCCCGATTTGACCTGCTGTTTCTGGATTGCCAGATGCCGCGTCTCGATGGGTTTGCCACCTGCCAGGCGATTCGCGAGCGGGAGCGGGCCGGGGGACGTCATCTGCCCATCGTGGCCATGACCGCTTATGCCATGCAGGGGGATCGGGAACGGTGCCTGGCCGCCGGCATGGATGACTATCTGGCCAAGCCGGTGACTCGGCGCGGCATGCAGTCGGCGATCATGCGTTGGTTGTCACGGGATGCGCCGCTGGATGGCCTGGCTCCGGAGGTAGGGTCCGGTCCGATTCCGGTGCTCGACCGTCAGACCATGGCACGGTTGCGCGAGGCGATGGAAGGGGAGTTCGAGACCTTGACCCAGAAGTTCTTCCAGCTTCTGCCCGAGCGGATCGCGGCGATCCGTCGCGCCGTGGAGCAGGATCAGGCCGAGCCCTTGATCCGGGTGGCGCATGGTCTGCGGGGTGGCGCGGCGCAACTGGGCGCCCTGGCCCTGGCCCACTGCGCCACCGCCCTGGAGGTGATCGCCGAGCGCGGATCGATGACGGAGGCGGTTGCGTGGCTGCCGAAACTGGAGGAGGAGGCCGTCCGGTTGCGTGATGCGCTGCATCTGGAGCAGCGTCTGTTCGGCTTTGGTCAGGATCTGGGGGAAGGGCAACTCGGACGCTTTTTGACCATGGCGGGTGACTCGTTGGCGGTGATGCAGGAGCGAATTGGCGCCGACATCGCGGCGGGGGCCCACCGTCGCCTGGCCGAGACGGCGCGGGAGTTGGCGGGTCTGGCCGGGAGTTATGGCCTGTCGGAGCTGGAACGGTTGTCAAGTGGGTTGGAGGAGACGATCTCCCGTACCAGGGCCATGCCCGAGGCGGGGCTGGTGCTGGCGTTCGAGGAGGCCGCCCGGCGTGCCGCCACCTTGTTGCGCGGGTATGCGACGGGGTAGGGG
>JADGAY010000001.1 GCA_015231775.1 Magnetococcales bacterium
AGACGCAAAACGTCTCAAAAAAACCAAGGCTGCGCGCGGCGCATTTTTCGCAAAAACCGCGAAAAATGCTTCTTTCAAAAGAGCGCGCGAAAGGCTAAAGTCAAAACCCTGGGAGAGGAATCTCCCAGACTCTCTCTTTATTTTTCAACAGTAAAAACGACACATTCCAAGCTGGGTGCGGTTTAAAAGACAACGACAAGATCAAAACCTCGGAGGCTCGGCCTCCGAACCTCCACCGGGGACTTTCGGCCCCCGGAGCCCCGCAAACGTGGGAGCCCGGCTTGGCCTACTTCTTCTCCTTCTCCTTCTCCTTCAACTCGTCGTCGATCACGCTCTTGAACTTCTCGAACGGCTGCGCCCCCACCACGCGCACCCCGTTGATGAAGAAGGTCGGCGTGCCGGTCACCCCCAGCTTCTTCCCATCGGTCAGATCCGCGGTGATCCGCGCGCCATGCTTGCCACTGTCGAAACATTTGTCAAAAGCCGCCATGTCCAAGCCGATGGTCTTGGCCGTCTTTTTCAAATCCGCCGGATCCAGCCCGGCCTTGTCCTCGAACAGTACATCATGCATGGGCCAGAACTTGCCCTGATCCGCCGCGCACTGGGCCGCCTCGGAGGCCTTGGGGGCCTTGGCGTGGAACGGCAGCGGATAGTGACGGAACACCATGCGCACCTTGTCGCCATAAGCCTCGGTGACCTTCTTCAAGGTGGCCTGGGCACGCCGACAGTAGGGACACTCGAAATCGGAAAACTCGATGATGGTCACCGGCGCCTTGGCATCCCCGCGGGAGAGATCCTCGGGACCGGTCACCGTGAAACGGGGGGCCTTGAGCAGGATCTCCGGCTCGAACTTCTTCAACAGCATGGTCAACACCTTGCCCTCGGCCTCCTTCTTGGCCTCGTCGCTCAAATGCTCCTTGATCTGTTCATCCATCCCCTCGCCATTGTTGGGGAGTTGGTCCTTGTTCTTCTGAATGAAGGCCTTGATCTCGGCGGCACTCGGATCGGGCACCTTGCCCATCAACTTCTCGACCACCTGCTCCGGGGGAACCTTCTCCTCGGCGCCCTTGACGGTCAGAATGTGCTCCAATACCAACTCGCGAATCTTGGTCTCGCGCAACTCGTGGATCTTGACCGCCAGGGCCCGATCCACCTCCTCGAGGGAGAGCACCCAACTGCCCACCTTGGCCACGGGTTCGGCCCAGGCCGGCAACGGCGCGCTCAACCACAACAGCGCCGCGCTCAGGGGCAACCAGGTCCATTTGGGCTTGATCACTTCACTCAAGCGGTTCATTTCGCGTAAATCTCCGTGGCTCGTTGTTTGAATGCTTCCACCATCCGCTTGGACGCCTCGCCGAACACCGGACCGAGGGTGAGATCCAACAGACGGTTTTTGAATGAAAAACTGATGAAAAAGTCGATGCGCGCCCCGCCCTCGGCAGGAGAGAAACGCCATTCGCTCTCCAGATCGCGAAACGGACCGGAGACCAACTGAATGCGGATCGATTCGTTGGGCACGACATGATCCTCGGTAAAGAAGGTCTCGCGCAATCCCTTGAAGGCAAAGGTCATCTCCGACATGAAACGATCCCCCTTTTCGTCATATTTGCGTGCCTTGACGATCCAGGGAATGAACTCCGGATAGCGATCCATGTCCGCCACGAGAGTATACATCTGTTCGGGCGTGAAGGGAACCAGGGTGGTTGAGGTGTGTTTGGCCATGAGCTTGGGAATGGTTTGAGGTTTCTAGCGACGGTAGACCACGGCGGCGCGGCTTTTGAAGGCATCGAGCATCCGCCTGGAGGCCTCGGAGAAGACCGGACCCATGATCATCTCCTTCATGCGGCTCTGGAAGCTGAAGTCGATGAAAAAATCGACCTGCGCACCTTTCGGCGCCGGGGCAAAGGCCCAGGTGCTCACCAGATACTTGAAGGGTCCGTCGCGCAGGTTGATTTCGATGCGCTTGCCGGGATCGATGATGTCGAGGGTACGGAAGGTTTCGCGTATCCCCTTGAAGGAGACGGTCATTTCAGCCATGAACTGGGTGGGGGTACGGTCCCAGACACGGGTCGCCGCGCACCACGGCAGAAAATCGGGATAGCGTTCCACGTCCACAACCAACCCGTACATCTGCTCCGGGGCGAAAGGAACGGTCTCACTGATGCGAATGCGCGGCATGGGGCAAGGTCCGAAAGCGGAGATCCGTATTGTGATCGCGGCAAGATTCCAATATGCTCCCTCCATCCAAAGGAGGGTCTCGATCCCGAGACGATACCGCGATCCGTCTTTTGGATCACCATTCCCAGGCGCCTGGGAACTCCCGAAGGGAGTTGCCGAACGCGGGGGGTGGGGGGCCCCTTCATCAAGCCACGTAGTATGACGACTCGGAGGCGTTATGCAAAGGAAATTCCCATCCCGGCAGTACAACTTCGCGTCGGGAGCGCGCCGGTCATGTTGACGAAACGGGAACCGGAAGGGCAGGCGTGGCCCGAATCCGACGCCTTGCGCGCTAATCTGGCGGTGACCGCGGTGGACGAGGTGGTCATCGATCCGCGTTTCACCCCACTTCTGGAGGTGGTGCGCGGGTTTGCCGGCATTTTGAAGGATCTCGAACGGCTGTTGCGGGAGCTGAACCATCCGTTTCGCAACTGGCTGTTGATTCTGCCGGAATTGAAGGGGTTCGTGCTCAAGAACGCGGTCCGTTACGCCCCCCATCCCCGTGGACCCGAATGTTTCGAGCTGTTCGGAGCCCTCTTTTTCCAGGCCCTCGACGAGGTGAACAAACCGGTCACCGTGCGGCTGGTGTTCGACGGCCTGACCGCCTATCTGGACAAGCAGGTCAATCTGCTCGCGCCAACCCGCTTGAGCGAATACGCACCGGTTTTCGATCGCATCATGGCACGTCTGGCCGAGATGTCCGACGAGCGTCTGCTGACCCTCTCCCAGAGCCATCTGCCCCTGCGTCGCACCTTCGCGCGCATGATCGAGCGCTGTTCGGAGAGCGGACAGCCTTTCCCGTTCGACCCGGAACCTTACTGCCGTCTGGCGATCCGTTCCCTCACCGCCACCTATGATCTGTGGCTCGACCAGGCCGATCCGGTCTGGTACACGGTGCGCGGCCATCACGAGTGCGATGCCATCTCCCACCGCACCCTGCGCACCGCCAGCGAGACCTTGAAAAGTCTGGCCCGTGAATACCCCTCGGAAGAGCTGCTGGGGCGGCTGGCGATGTTGCCGGCCTATCTGGACATCGTGCGCGGCTATCGGGACGCAGCCAACGCCCTGGGACGGTTGCAGGTCGCCCGGGACGGCAACGATACCGACTCCGAGCAGCTCGCCGAGGGACGCAAGCTGCGATTTTTGTTTCATATTTTGGAGAGCGACGGGCTCTCCATGATCCACGAGGAGTGCCTGAGGGAGATCAACCGCACCCTGGCGCATCTGGTGGAGCTGAAACAGAGCTACGAGGAGCTGCGTGAATCGTTTTTGCGCACCTTCACCTTTCTCAAGGCCAACGTCGTCAAATATCCCCACACCGCCTTGCAGTGCATCGAGGCGTTGGGCATCGAGGTGTTCAAACGCGACAACAGCCGCCTGGTGGAGGCCTTTCTGGAACAGGCGGTGCGCTTCGGTTTCCAGTATCGCGCGGTCACCGGCGTGGGAAGCGACTGGCAACCGATCTGCAATCCGGCCCATCTGACCAACATCCGCGTCTGGCTCAACCTGATCAACCTCAACCCCAAGTGGTGCTCGACCCTGCTTTCGGCCCTGATCATCAACGTCAAGCTCTCCGGCACCCTGATCCGGGACACCGATCTGTTCCAGAAGGAGGTGACCCGGCTGTTGAATGGTGACGTGGCCCCGGTGTTCAATCTGGTGAAGCAGTTCGCGCGTCTGCTGCCGGTCTATTTCAACGAGATCGGCGCCGAGGGGGAGTTGCGCGACGTCTCCACCGAACTCGACGAGATCTCCAAGCGCCAGGATCGGTTGATCCACTTCCTGCGCAAGGCCTGTCATGTGGAGAGCACCAATCTCATGGTGGATCTGGTGCGGGAGATCCTCGACTTCTGGCACTCCGGCGACTTGAACGAGCTGGCCGGCCTGATCGCCCAACCCACCCTGGAGTCGATCCAGGCCCCCGGTCCGTGGTTCGACGGCGTGCATCGGGTCACGCGCCATCTGTTTGCCGCATTGGCCATCGACGATCCGGTGACCCTGCTCACCCTGCCGTTGGAGCGCATCGAACCGGTGATCCTGGCCGCGCCGAATGTCCCGGAGGGGGAGCGGCGCCGGGTGTTCTTGTTGATCCGGCTCTATCAACTGCTCGATCACAAATACAATCCGAGCCGGCATGGGGTGCTCGCCCTGGTGAAGAAGGCCAGCGAGGAGGGGATCTACGGCATGGATTGGCTGGCCGAGGTGCTCGAGAGTGGCGAGACGCGGGATGACATCCGCCTGAACGCCCTGCTCGACGCCATGGAGGCGCTCAAAAGGGTGGTGTTGTGTCGCGAGACCTTCCCGGCCCAGGAGGAGATCTATCAAAAACGGCACATCGCCGTGGACATCCCCTCGGTCTACGGACGCTATCAGGAGCGCAAGTTCGATGCCCTGTCCCTGTTGTTCCGGCTGGAGGATCTGGCCAACGTCCATCTGGAGCGGCTGGTGGAGCGGATTCCGGAGGGGTTCATCACCCGCGCGGCCTTCTTCCGCATCGACAAGTACATTCAGTTCTACCTGCGGGGGCTGGATCTGGACGGGATCTCGTCGCGCCGCCTGGAGAACCTGCGCAACGTGTTGACGCGCTTTCTGGAGCTCAATCAATTCTCCTTCCATCAGTATCTGGATATCTTCCGCAACTTCTCGGACGGCATCAAGGAGATCATCCACGCCTATTATGCGATCCATCACCGGGAGAACCTGGCGGTGATCGTGCCGATGATTCCGGAGCTGGCCATGGTGCCGCGTTATGCGGCCCTGAAGGACACCGATCCCACCACCACCCTGGAACGGATCACCGAATCGTTCATGCGCGATCTGATCGCCGAGACCTTCGGGCTGCAATCGTTCGACCGCTTCATCTCCCGCATCCTGCGCATCCTGTCGCGCCAGGAGGGCAAGCTCCCCCCCGAGCTGATGAACAAGCTGATGACCTATGACCCGGCCAAACTCTTCTGTCCGATCCATGATCCCGATCCGCGGGTGCGTGATCTGATCCATCTGGGCAACAAGGGGTTCAACCTCACCGAGCTGGCCGCCATGGAGCTGCCGGTACCGGCGGGGGTGATCACCACCACCGAATTCTTTCGCTGTCGCGAGGTGGTGCGCGCCTACTCCCTGGCCGGCGAGGATTTCATCCAGCGGCTGCGGGATCGGGTGCGCGTCATCGAGGAGGAGACCGGGCTGGCCTTTGGGTGCGAGCGCAATCCGTTGCTGTTGTCGGTTCGCAGCGGCGCGTTGATCTCCATGCCCGGCATGATGCAGACCGTCCACAACGTCGGCATCAACGAGGCGATCGTGCGGGGGCTGGCCAACTGGTCCGGCAATCCCTTCTTTGCCTGGGACAACTATCGGCGGTTCGTGCAGTCGTGGAGCATGACCTTCGATGTCAATCGCGGCGTCTTCACCGATCTGATGCGACGCGCCAAGCGGCGTCACGACGTGCGCAAGAAACGCGAGTTCACCCCCGAGCAGATGGCCGATCTGGCCCGTGAATACTACCAGGCGGCCAGCGAGATCGGCATCGAGATCCCCCAGGATCCCTGGGAACAGCTCATGGCCGCCATCAACCAGGTAATGGACTCCTGGAACCTGCCCAAGGCACGGGAGTACCGTCGCATCATGAACATCGCCGACGACTGGGGCACGGCGGTGGTGTTGCAGCGCATGGTCTACGGCAATCTGCACCGTCAGTCGGGTTCCGGGGTCTTCTTCACCGCCCATCCGCACCGCAAACTCGATCGGGTGGTACTGTGGGGGGATTATGCCACCGGGGATCAGGGCGAGGATATCGTGGGCGGATTGGTCTCCACCGATGCCATTTCCCTGGAGCAGTGCCGTTACGACCGTCGCGATCCGGAGACCTGCCTGGAGGTGCGCTTTCCGCGCATCTACGATGCCTTGCGCTGCACGGCGCGCCGCCTGATCCTGGAGCAGGGGTGGAACCACCAGGAGATGGAGTTCACCTTCGATGGTCCGGAAGAAGAGAATCTCTTTTATCTGCAAACCCGTGATATGATCACCGCGAAGGGTCGCAACGCGGTGCGCGCGGTCTTTGCCGACTCCCCGAATCTGGCCGCCAGCCTTCTCACCCAGGGGATCGGCGCCAGCGGCGGGGTGTTGTGCGGGGTGGCGGTTTTCAACATGGAGCAGATTTCGCGCAAAAGACACGAAGATCCGGATGTGCCTTTGATCCTGATCCGCTATGATACCGTGCCGGAGGATATCCGCGAGATCTCCCGCGCCGATGGACTGCTCACCGCGCGGGGGGGGCAGACCTCTCACGCAGCGATCGTCGCGGCCCGACTCGAGAAGACCTGCGTGGTCGGGTGCGAACTTTTGACGGTTCGGGAAAGCTCCAGCCGTTGCGAAATCGACGGTGTGGTCATTCAATATGGGGATGCCATCAGTATCGATGGCAACCGTGGCCTGTTGTACAAGGGCTGGCATCCCGTGACCACCGTGGTCACGGGGGATGCGGGTTTGTTGTAAGTAACTTAAATATCAGGAGAATCAGTCATGAAATTGGGTATCAACGGCATGGGTCGAATTGGCAAGCTCTCTTTGTGGACCCATGTGGCGCGCAAGCGTTTTTCCGGAATCGTGGTCAATCTGGGCCGTGAAGTGGGTCAGAATCTTACCGATCTGGCGCAAACGGTGGAGAAGGACAGCACTTACGGACGCTTGACCCAGTATCTGCACGGCGTGCGCGGTGACCGGGTGATCGAGAATCTCGACGAGGCCAAGGGGACCATGACCATTGACGGGATTCCCGTGCAGTTCTTGCGGCATGGACGCAATCCCCGTGAGATCGGCTGGCGCGACCATGATGTGCAGTTGGTGGTGGATTGCACCGGCGTTTTCATCGATCCGACCGTCTCCGCCGATTCCGGGCACGGCGCGTTGCGCGGTCATCAGGAGGCCGGGGCCCGCAAGGTGATCCTGTCGGCCCCCTTCAAGATCAAGAGCCAGGGGCTCTCCATGCCCGGCGACGCCGTGACCACGGTGATGGGGATCAACGAGGAGGTGTACGATCCGGGCAAACATGCCCTGATCTCGGCGGCCTCGTGCACCACCACCTGTCTTTCGTTCATGATGAAGCCGCTGATGGACCATTTCGGCGTGGATCGGATTCTGTCGGCCTCGATGGTGACCGTGCACGCCTCGACCAGCAGCCAGACCGTGCTCGATGCCGTGCCCCTGACCGGGGCCAAGGATCTGCGCAAGAGCCGCAGCATCATGAACAACATCATCCTCACCACCACCGGCGCGGCCAAGGCGTTGCGCCTGGTGTTGCCGGAGATGGGGGATGTGGGATTCATGGCCGAATCGGTGCGGGTGCCGACCACCACCGGATCGCTGACCATCCTGACCGTCAATCTCCAGTCCGAAAGCCGCGAGCGTCCGATCAACCGCAACGACATCAACGGCATCTACCGCGAGGCCTCCCAGGGGGCCTATCAAGGGTATCTGGGCTATACCGAGGAGCAGAACGTCTCCTCGGACATGATCGGGTTCCCGAAGGCGGCCACGGTGATCGAGGCCCAGGAGACCCATACCCGTACCGCCTTCATCCGTCTGAATCTGGATCGGGTGCCGGGACTCTCCCCGGAGATCCTGGAGACCCTGGCCTCCCTGCCCAAACATATCCTGGAGGCCCCGGTGACCCAGGTGGTGGTCTACGGCTGGTACGACAACGAACTGGGCAGTTATGCCAACATGCTCGGCGATCTCACCGAGCACATCTCGGCCCGGATGGTGTGATGGCGTGAAGCATGCGGGGTCCGCTGGCGGACCCCGCGCCTTCCGGAGCGCCGCGATGCTTCGGATCATTCAACGACGAGGGAGGGTGGTCGATGGAGATGTCTCAAGGAAACGAGGGGGAGGCGGTACCAGGTGAGCTGGCGCCGATCATGCGCGGGGATGGTTCGATGCGCTATGACATCATCTGCGGCAAACGGCTGGAGCTGGTCCTGCCGGATGCGGTGTACAACGATCCGGCGGTCCAGGTGATGGTGGAGCTGATCGAACGTGGGATGTTTCATCCGTTGTGCGAGATTTTCGGCAACATCGGCCTGGATCGTTTCATCGACGCACGCAAGGCGCTGGAAGAGTCCACCCGTGACCCGCGTCTTTCGACCGGACCGTATGGATCATCGGTGCGACGCTCCCTGGCGCAGACCGCTGCCGCCATGAAGGAGCGTGAACCCAAGGCGCGTGCCGCCGAGCATCTGATCGCCCAGCCGGACGCGGTGGATCAGCTCTCCCGCGAGATGCTCACCCTGGAATCCCGTTGCGCGGTGGCCGGAGAGTCGCGGCGTCGGCAAGGCTCCTGTCGCCAGGAGTACTGGCGCCTGTGGGAGTTGGCCTGGGCGGTGCGGATCTTCTCATCCGAGGAGAAGGTGATCGAATCGCTCGAGAAGATGTATGCCCGTTATCCCTGTCTGGAGCTGCGCGAGGGTGAGCGGCGCAAGTTGCAGTTGCCGGGCGGATTGCGAGATCCGCGGCTTCAGGAGGAGGGCGCGGTGGAGTTGTGGTGAGCCGGATGGGTGGGTGATAGTGGAGTGGGCCGGGGGCTGGCGCTTCCCGGCACGGATCCGCGCGTCAAGTCTGGGGGAGTTCGTTTTCCTGATTCGTGTCAATCGATCCCGAGCGGCTATCCGCGCGTCTTTAGTTGGCGCGTGGCCAGGGGCCCGCCCTGTTCGTGGAGCGCATCATAAAGATCGCTTTCATTCAATAAATAATCATAATGGTATAAAAATTGCTTGATTTCTTGAAGGTTAAGGATCATAAAGATCCACACCATTCATGGTGGCCATTTTTTGCAATGGGATGGATTCATGGGCTTGGATGCCCTATCATGCGTTAATTCAATAGGCTTCTGATCGCAACCAAAAAGAAGGATTGACGTGGATGGGACACAATATCTACCTGTTGGCGCGCAATCTGGCTCTGTTTCTTGGCGGATTCTGTTTGGTCATTTTTCTCCAACCCCTGCTCAAATACGTCGAATCCTCCAACTGGCCCCAGGCCGAGGGGACCATCGTCCAGTCCCAGATGCGTCAGGAAGGGGCGATGATGTTCAATTTGTTGCCGCTTTACCGGGTGGAGATCGTCTATCGTTTCAAGTCGGGTGACACCGAATATCTTGGTACGCAACTCGATTCCGATCCCCAGGCCACGTTGTTTCTGTTCGAACGGTTCGCGCGGGTCACCGTGGATCGATATCCGGTCGGCAAGACGGTGCAGACCCATTACAATCCCAACAATCCCGACGAGGCGTTCATTGCCCGTTCGGTCATACCGGGACTGGGTTTCTTCTGGGTGATCGGATCGTTGGTGATCTTTTTGGTGGCCGCGATCATCATGTGGAACAAGGCGCCGTTGGAGGATGCCCTCGAGAAGACCTTCAACAAATCCTTGCGGCCCAATGGTCGGGATCGACAGGAGATCTTCAAGGGGTGTTATCCCAAGGCGGTTTACAATCCGCCGCCGGTTCCGCCGGGACAGGAGAATCGGTTGTAAGTGGGGTGTTGTGGATGGGGGATGGTTGGTGGATCGATGGATTAAATAGGATAAAGCGCGCGAACGTCAAAATCAAAGACCAAACCTCAGGGCTTCGCCCCGAATCCACCAGGGGCCATTGGCCCCCGCACCCCATCAGTTGGCAATACCTCACCCCTCCAACAAACGACGCAACTCCTCCACGGTGGCCACGGGCTGATGACAGGTGCCCTTTTGACACACCCGCACCGACAAGACTCCCTCCCCTGCCCCCTCCCCCACCTCCCGACGCAACACCAATCCAGGCAGCAAACGGCGACGAATCTCCCGCGACAATGCCGACTCCTGGTCGCCCTGACCGGAAATCACCACCTCACACGACGCCTGCCCGATAAACGCCAAACTCCACAACATCTCGGTCACCATCGGCGCTCCCTGACGCCAACACCCGGCCAACCCGGCCCAGATGCGCCGCGTTTCGCTGGCCAATTCACCCTCCGGAGCCCGCGCCGCCAAACGGTGCAAAACGTTCATGGCCACCGAGAGACCCGAAGGGATCACCCCGTCATGCCACTCGACACGCGGCGGAATCCAGCTCCGGGCATCGATCGGGGTCAACTGCAACGGCGCGCCGGAGGCCGGCTGAAAACGTTGCAACATCTCCCTGGCCAGGGTCTCGGCGCGCTGCAACAACGCCGGGTCAAACCACGCCTCGTGGCCATCGAGCAACGCCTGAATCAAACAGGCGTAATCATCCAGAAACACCCCCTCCCCCACCCGTTCGCCGCGCCGACTGTGGACCAGGGGATCCCGATTGATGACGTCAAGAGCCAAACGGGCCGCCTCCAGATAGCCCGGCACCTCCAGCGCCGCCCCCACCTTGGCCAGGGCGGAGATTGTCAAGGCGTTCCAGGAGACCAGCACCTTGTCATCCCGCGCTGGTTCCGGTCGCATGGCCCGTTCGCGCGCCAGGGCGGCCAGTTCCCCGGCCTGACCATCGAGGCTCTCCCACAAGGTGCGCGACGCACCGAGAAAATTCACCACCACACGACCATCCACCAAGGCCTCCGGCGTATCGGGCAGAAACCGCTCGATGAACGCCCCACCGCGTTCCGCCCCCAACACCGCCACCACCTCCTCCGGGGTCCAGGTATAATACAACCCCTCCTCCCCCGCGCTGTCCGCGTCCAGCGAGGAGATGAAAGCCCCATCCGGCAGCCGGAACCGGTTGAGCAGATCATCCAGAATCCCGCGCGCCACCCGCGCGTGACGCATTTGTCCCGTCAACTGCCACGCCTCCAGATAGACCCGCGCCAACAAGGCATTGTCGTAAAGCATGATCTCGAAGTGCGGAACCTGCCAGGCCCGATCCGTGGCATACCGGTGAAAGGCTCCGCCAAGCTGATCGCGAATCCCCCCCGCGGCCATGCGATCCAGGGTGTCGAGAACCGGCTGGATCATCGCCGGGTCGGCTCCATGCGCCCCCTGACGCAGAAAGTGGGAGAGAATCGTGGGTTGCGGGAATTTGGGCTGTTCACCAAACCCACCCCACTTCGCATCGAGTCGTTCGCTCCAAAATCGCATGGCCACAAGGGCCGGATCCGTGCCCAGACGGTGATCCAACCCCCCTCCTCCCGGTTTGGGCAGACCGGGCATGCGGGCTTGCAACCAGTCGCGCAGCTCATGGGCATCCTTGAGCAATGCCGGGCGTCGCTCCTGCCACTGGGTGGCGATCAGGGTGATCAGTTGCTTGAAGGAGGGACGTCCCCACCCCGGTTCCGGCGGGAAATAGGTGCCCCCGTGCAGCGGCAGCAACTCCGGCGTGGTGATGACATGCAACGGCCAACCCCCGGAACCGGTCATGGTGGTGAGAATCTCCATGAAATGGGCATCCAGATCAGGCCGCTCCTCCCGATCCACTTTGATGCACACATAGTCCGCCGCCAGCAGCGCGGCCACCTCGTCATCGGTGAAACTCTCCCGCTCCATCACATGACACCAGTGACAGGCGGCGTAACCGATCGAAATCAGGATCAGTTTCCCCTCGTCCTTGGCCTTGTGCAGCGCCTCATCGCCCCAGGGGAACCAATCAACCGGATTGTGGGCGTGCTGCAACAGATAGGGACTGGTGGCGTGGATCAAACGATTCGGGGTGCTGGTCACGACATGCTCCGGGCTCGGGGTGGGTTTTGATGGCGGACAATCCATGAATGGCCAGATGGCCTGGTTCGGTTTACGCAAGAGGCTTGACTCGGCACGAAAATAATTGCATAATGGATGGTCCGTTCAATACAAATCAAGGCAGAAGGATCCTTAAACCGTGAAAAGACCCTTTCAACCCAGCAAGATCCGTCGCAATCGCACCCATGGGTTCCGGGCGCGCATGGCCACCCACGATGGTCGCGCGGTGCTCTCCCGTCGCCGTGCCAAGGGACGTCATAAGCTGATCCCGTAATCGATATGCCGGATTCGTCGGATTTCCGTTTTCCGAAATCCGCCCGGCTGCTCGTGTCCGGAGAGTTTCAGCGGGTCTCATCCCGTGGGCGACGAATCGCCACCCGATTTTTTATCCTGCTGACCCTCCCTGTCCAGTCCGACCAAACCCGGCTGGGCATCACGGTCAGCCGCAAGGTGGGCAACGCGGTGCAACGCACCCGCGTCAAACGTCTGATCCGCGAACAGTTTCGCCTGTGTCGTCCACGGTTTGCGTCGGGATCCGATTGCGTGGTCATCGCCAAACCCCAGGCCGGTCGCACCATCAACCCCGAGTTGCATGACGACCTGCGCGAACTGTTCAGTCGGCTGGAAAAAATGGGTATCTCGTCCGCTTGATCCGGCATGACGAAGCACGGGTTTGGATTGATGGCTCCGTCGAACGCACGAGGGGAGTCTCATGGGTGGAGGCGATGGGGGGTTCCCCATCCTGATAATTTGATTGCCATGCGAAAACTTCTACTCGGCCTCATCCGTCTGTATCAGCTTCTGATCTCCCCCGTGCTGCCCAGCAGTTGCCGGTTCTATCCGAGTTGCTCCCACTACGCCGCCGATGCCGTCTCCCGTCATGGCTCGCTCAAGGGGAGTTGGCTCACCCTGCGCCGCCTGGGCAAATGTCACCCGTTCCACCCCGGCGGATTCGACCCCGTCCCTTGAATCTAGGATACCTCCATGGATCGTCGGACTCTCCTGGCCATCACCTTGTCGTTTCTACTCCTGATCGTCTTCCAGACCGTCTCGGATCTCTATTTGACTCCTCCCCAGCCTGCCCAAACCACGGAACAACCGGCCATGGAGGCCAAGCAGGAGGCCAAGCAGGAGGCCAAAGAGAGCAAAACCATCGAGAAATCGGTTCAGGAACAAGCCAGCGTCGATGCGGCCAAACCCCCTCAGGCCCATGCGCCCACCCCCCAGGAGAAGGCCACCGATCCGCGCGAACAGCGTTTTGATTTTGACAACGGCGTCATCGCCGGCCAGATCTCCAACCTCGGCGCCACCCTCGCCCAGACCAGATTTCTTAAAAATTTCGATCAATTGCCTCCAGATGGGAAGCCCATCGAATTTTTGAGCCCAAGCGGAAATCACCTCTTTTTCGAAGAGAGCGGCTTTCTCGGGGAGGTCGGGGTCGATCTGCCCAACCGTAAATCCCTCTGGACCCGTGTCGGCAGCGGGAAAATCGGTCCCAATGCGCCACTCACCCTGGTCTGGGATAATGGCAAAGGTTTGAAATTCGAAAAGACATTTACTTTTCAAACCAACACCTATCTGATCACCACCAGCGATCGGGTGATCAACACCACAGACAAATCGGTGGTGTTGTTCCACTTCGCCCATTTTGCGCGCATCGAACCCAAACCAATGGATCATCAGGCCATGGCGCCGGCTGATTTCGAAGGACCGATGGGCTACCTGGATGGTGCGCGGGTGCAACATGTCTATGAAGAGTTGAAAAAGCAGGATCAGCGCACCAACGCCCAGGAGGGGTGGACTGGTTTCAGCGACAAGTATTTTCTGGCCGCCGTGGTTCCCGATCAGGGCAGCGGCATGAAGAAATTCTATTTCGACTTCGATGATCCCACCCATCGGGTCGGGGTCGTGGCTGGCAAGCAGGAGTTGCAACCAGGCGCCAAGCTGGAAAAATCCACCCGTCTGTTCATCGGCCCCAAGGAGATCCGCAATCTGGAAACCTTGGGCCTTAAGCTCGAGCGTTCCATCGACTACGGCTGGTTCCATTTTCTGGCGGTGCCTTTGGTAAAAATTCTTTTGTTCTTCAATGATTACATCCACAATTACGGTATCGCGATCATTCTTCTGACCGTCATCATCAAGATCCTGTTCTTCCCGTTGGCCACCAAGAGCTATCGCTCGATGAACGCCATGAAAAAATTGGCGCCCAAACTCGAGGAGATCAAAAAGCTCTACAGCCACGACAAGGCGATGATGCAGCAAGAGACCATGCGTATGTACCAGGAGAACAAGGTCAATCCGCTCGGCGGTTGCCTGCCCATCGTGGTGCAGATCCCGGTCTTCTTCGCTTTGTACAAGGTGCTGTTCTTGTCCGTGGAGATGCGCCAGGCCCCCCTGTTCCTGTGGATCCATGATCTGTCGATCATGGACCCCTATTACGTGCTGCCGATTCTGATGGGCATCTCCATGTTCATTCAGACCAAAATGAATCCGGCTCCCGCGGATCCGGTGCAGGCCAAGGTAATGCTTTTTCTGCCGGTGGTGTTCACCTTCATGTTCTTGAGCTTCCCGGCGGGACTGGTGCTCTACTGGCTGGTCAACAATGTCCTCTCCATCGCCCAGCAGGGCTATATCATGAAGATTGAGAAGTAAATAAGAACACCGACTCTGGTGGCCAGTTTTTGGATCCTAAGTAACACGGCCATTGGTGGCCAGTTCCAGGATCCTAGGTAACACCGCCTCTGGTGGCCATTTCCTTGGGCCATGTTTGCGGGAACGTTTCGCCAAAGGCGCGAAACGTTCCCGCAAACATGGCTGCGCGCAGCGTTTTTCACCAAAACCGTGAAAAACGCTTTTTTGAAGAGCGCGCCAAAATCAAAGGATAAAACCTCGGAGGCTCTGCCTCCGACCCTCCGCCGGGGACCTTCGGTCCCCGGACCCCTGCAACCGTTTTAAATCTTTGCCGTACTCCAATCCCTCTCATGCTCCCCACACTCCTAGACGACCACCCCATCGCCGCACTGGCCACCACGCCTGGCACCTCGGCGGTCGCCATCATCCGCATCAGCGGCTCACAACTTCTTGATCGTCTGCTTCCCATACTGCGCCACCCGAACGGCCAACCGGTCTCCCCCACGGATCTGCCACCGCGGCTCTTGAAGCGGCTGGATTTACTCGACCCCGAGACACATGAACCCCTGGATCAGACCCTGGTGGTCCACTTCCCCGCCCCTCACTCCTACACGGGCGAAGAGATGGTGGAAATCCACGGACATGGCGCACTGGTCCTCATTCAACACACCCTGGAGATCCTGAGCGATATCGGAATCCGCCCGGCCAAACCCGGTGAGTTCACCCGTCGCGCCTGCTTGAACGGAAAACTTGATCTCACCCAAGCCGAAGCCATCGCTGCCCTTATCAACGCCTCATCCATGCGCGCGGCACGCGAAGCCCTGCGTCAACTGGAAGGAACCCTGCACACGCGAATCGAAACGCTCCGGGAGCGCCTGTTGATGGTGTTGGCCCATTTGGAGGCGAGCCTTGACTTCGCGGATGAAGATATCGACCCCCTACCCTCTCCGATGATCCTGGGAGAATTGAGCCAGGCCACCGAAGAACTGGGAAAACTGCTGCGCGACGCACCCCTGGGCGAACGACTGCGGGAAGGGTTCCATCTGGTCATCATCGGACGCCCGAATGTGGGCAAATCCAGCCTCTTCAATCGCCTGCTGGGTCGAAGACGGGCGATTGTCTCCCCCACCCCAGGCACGACACGGGATTGCATCGAAAGCCGACTGGAGATTCAAGGGATTCCTGTGATCCTGCTGGATACCGCCGGTCTCCGCCACACGGATGAGCCGGTCGAGGCCGAGGGGATCGCGTTGACGCGCGAAAAGTTGCGTCAGGCAGATGGGGTGCTGCTGGTTCTGGATGCCGAAGCAGGTCTTACGGACGCCGACAGGGAGCTTTTAAACGAGATTGCCGCAAATCACGCCCTGGTGGTCTGGAACAAGATGGATCTCTTTCGAGGTGAACACACCCTTGAAATCCCATCCACTCTGTCCACGAACCGCATCTCGATTCATACCGGCGACGGGCTGGATGAACTTGAGCAGGCAATAGGCGGTTTGCTGTTGCCGGTATCGGTGGATGGGGAAGGCGCCATCATCCTGGTGGCACGTCAGAACGAGGCCCTGACACGCGCCCTGCGCGCGTTGATTGAGTGCGAGACCCTGATCCTCCACAAAGGCCCGGTGGAGGTTACGGCCCTCCCCTTGCGCGCGGCGCTGGAGTCCCTGGGAGAGATTGTTGGCCATGTCACCCATGACGCGCTTCTGGATCGGATTTTCAGCACCTTTTGTATCGGTAAGTAATTTGCAAATAATATTTATAATTCACCTCCCTATCCATGACCCTTGAGAACCTGTTCCACGTGGAACATTGTTACACACAGTGCAAACTGGCCAAATGCAATTGGACACTATTCAGGACCCCTGCATTGATCAGGGTCCAGGGGCCAATAAAGCCTGATGGAATCCAAGGGCAAGGCCCTGGGGAGTTCCTTTGAATCTGCCGTTCGCGCGCTTTTCATGATAACCCATTTTTCGCGCATTTGACCGTAGAACTGCTGCAGGGTGGCCCACGGTCAAGGGTGTAGGAGATCTCCCCCCCCATCATGCGAGTCGGCAACGAATCAGAGCGCATGTCTCCCGGCAACTCATGCCGCCTTCGGCAGCCTGTTTTTCTAGCCATGCTCGCAGGATCGCTTCGCCAAAAACGCGAAATGAACCTGCAGCCAAAGATGCGCGCAGCGTTTTCTCAGAAGCCGTGAAAAAAGCCCTTTTGAAAGAGTGCGCAAAAGTCAAAAGATTAAAGTCTCGGAGGCTCTTCCTCCAAACTTCCTCCGGCGAACTTGCGCTCCCCGGACCCCTGCAATAATGGGGTTAGGGTTCTGAATTGTTACAACGCAATTTGACCATCACACGGGTTTATCATCCAGCATCGTCTCGCCAAAATCTTCACAGGAGACGATTAGCCCTGATCAACACCATCTAGTTGTCCCTGCACTTCCCTTCTTTGCCCACTTTCCTGCTTTCCCCCCTCTTTCCTCTTTCCTCTTTCCTCTTTCCCTCTTTCCCTCTTTCCCCCCCTTTCCCCTTTCCCCTTTCCCCTTCCCCCTTCCCGCATCCCGCATCCCGCATCCCGCATCCCCTTTCCCGCTTCCCCTTTCCCGCTTCCCCTTTCCCCCCTCCCCTCTCCGCTCCCAAGTTTCACGTTTCATAACCCTTGCCACACTGTAGTGGGGTTGCTACTATCAGGGTCCTGGGTATCCACTTACACGCGTCATGAACCTGGACGCTCATCATCAGAAACTGGTATACCAATGCTCGGAACACACCATTTCGACATCATCGTTGTGGGTGGCGGACATGCAGGATGTGAGGCTGCGCATGCCGCTGCCAGCATGGGCGCCAATACCTTGCTTCTTACCCACAATCTCGACACTCTTGGCCAAATGTCCTGCAATCCGGCCATCGGTGGGCTGGGCAAGGGTCATTTGGTGCGTGAAATCGACGCCCTGGGTGGAATCATGGGATTGCTTGCGGACCGGGCTGGGATTCATTTTAGGATACTGAATCGCAGCAAGGGGCCAGCGGTGCGCGGTCCTCGGGCACAGATGGACAAATTGGACTATCGGCGCGAGACACGCGCCGCCCTTGATGCTACGCCCAATCTAACCCTTCGTCAGGGTGAAGCCACGCGACTGATTATTGAGGGCGATGGTGTCTGCGGTGTCATGACAGACTGGGGATATGCTTGTCGGGCCTCGGCGGTGATATTGACAACCGGAACATTTTTGCGTGGCTTGGCACATATTGGGGAACGTACTTTCCCAGCGGGTCGGCTGGGGGACGCGCCAAGCATGACCTTGAGCGATTCCTTGCGTGAACTCGGACTGACCCTCCATCGACTGAAAACCGGCACTCCGCCACGCTTGGATGGCCGCAGCATCGATTGGGCTTGTCTGGAACCTCAACCTGGCGAGAATCCTCCTGTCCCCTTTTCGCATCTAACGGAAGCCATTCAACGCCCGCAAGTGGTCTGTCACATCGCCTTCACCAATCCGAGAACCCATGAGCTGATCACCAGCAATCTGCACCGTGCACCGCTCTACTCGGGTCAAATCAAGGGGATTGGTCCTCGATACTGTCCCTCTATCGAGGACAAAGTGATACGTTTCAAGGAGCGCGATCGCCACCAGATTTTTCTTGAGCCCGAAGGATGGCGTACCCAGGAGATCTATCCAAACGGGATTTCAACCAGCCTCCCAATTGACATCCAACAGGAACTGGTGCGCTCCATGGCTGGTCTGGAGAGTGCCGTGATCATTCGACCCGGCTATGCCATCGAGTACGACATGGTGGACCCGACCCAACTGGATGACGCCCTGGCAGTCAAGGGAGTCCAGGGACTCTACCTGGCTGGTCAAATCAATGGAACGACGGGATACGAAGAAGCAGCCGGTCAAGGGCTTGTGGCCGGTATTCAGGCAACGCGCTTTCATCAAAGATTGGAACCGATTTTCTTTGATCGATCTCAGAGTTATCTGGGTGTCATGATCGATGATCTCATCACCAAAGGCGTGGATGAGCCCTATCGGATGTTCACATCACGCGCCGAGTTTCGTCTTCTTCTTCGCACGGACAATGCCGACGCCCGTTTGACCCCTTTGGGACGAGAAATCGGACTGGTGGATGATCGCCGCTGGCAGCGGTTCCAAGTGAAGCAGGAGAAGCTGAATGCAACCCGAGGACAGTTGCAGGCGACGCGCATTCATGCCCAGGAGAGTGGGCTTACGGATGGACGGGATCGCAAAAATGCTTGGGAGTGGATGCGTGGAGAGGAGCTTACATCCGAGCGAATTTTTGAACTGTCTGGTCTGAATGATTGCCCAGCTGAAATCAGGGAGACCTTGGAAACCGAAGCCAGGTATGCCGGTTACCTGACCCGCCAGAATGATGAGATCCACCGATTTCGAAAGTCAGAGTCAATTCGAATCCCCGAGAGTTTGGATTGGATGTCTGTTACCGGGTTGTCCACGGAATTACGTGTGAAGTGGATGAAAATCCGTCCCAGAACCCTTGGGCAGGCCTACCGTGTTCCAGGCGCTACCCCAGCCGCAATCTCGGTTTTGATGATTCACCTGAAGGCCTCCACCTGAAAATCTTGAGCGAGCATGAACTGTACACCCCAATCCATTACCCATGATTGGCTGGGATTCCTGACATCCCTTCGTTCCGTAATCTACCTGACGGATGACAAGGAGGTGAGGCTGCAACAATACGTTGAACAATTGCTGCGCTGGAATCAGATCTATCCGCTACTTGGGCCTGCAGCACTCCCGCATTTGCTAAGTCGTCACCTTCTCGACTCATCCTCACTGATACCATTGCTACCAGAGTCGGGACGCATCGCCGACATGGGTTCGGGTGCGGGTTTGCCTGGAATCGTCCTGGCCATTCTATCGTCTTCATCAAGACAATTCCATCTTCTTGAAGCCAATCAAAAGAAAGCCCGCTTTCTGCAATTCATGGTTTCTGAGCTGGACCTATCCAATCGTGTGACGGTTCACAAGCAACGCGTAGAAGAGGCCAAGGCGCTACATGGCAATTTTGATTGTACCACGAGCCGTGCGCTTGCGGATCTGGAGACGCTTGGTAAACTCTCCCGACTGCTTCTTAAACCGCGTGGCATCTGCCTGGCAATGAAGGGTAGGAGCGTGCATGATGACCTGCACCATTTTGCACATGGCAAACAGGCACTCTATTTCAACCAACCTGTCATCCATCCCTCTCCATTCGGTGGAGAGGGTGTGATCGTTCAGTTGCAAAGTGTTCCACGTGAAACAAAGGGGAAGCGATGAAACAGATCATTGCCATCGTCAATCGCAAGGGAGGCGTGGGAAAAACCACTACGGCAGTCAATCTGGCGGCTACATTCGCGGCTTCTGGTAAACGAACCTTGTTGGTCGATTTTGATCCGCAAGGCAACACCACCACGGCCTTTGGGATCTCCAAACAGAGCAATCTCCCTACGGTTTATGAAGTTTTGACTGGCCAGTCCAGTTGGAAAGAGGCCACCAGAGCCATCATCGGCAATGGCTTGCTTGGTGTGATCCCCTCCACTGCGGATTTAAGTGGCGCCGAGGTTGAGTTGGTCAACACCAAGAACCGTGAGTTTCGACTTCGTGAACGTCTGAAGAGTCTGGAAGGGGAGTACGACACCATACTGGTGGATTGTCCTCCCTCTCTTGGACTCCTGACACTCAATGCACTGGCCGCCGCACAAGGGGTCTTGATCCCCCTGCAATGCGAGTACTACGCCATGGAAGGTTTGAGTCAGGTCCTCCGAACCATGGAGATCATCAAAAAGAGCATCCATCGTACCCTGGAGATGGAGGGTATATTGCTGACCATGCATGATCCTCTGAATCCAAACAATCTTCGGATCGAACAGGAGGTTCGGCAGCACTTTGCCAGCGAGACGTTCGTGACCATCATTCCTCGCGATCCAAATTTGAGCGTGGCGCCATCCATGGGTCGTCCAGGTGTCTGGTATCATCCCTGGTCGGCTGGATCCCGTGCCTATCTGGAATTGACTCTTGAACTGCAACACAAGGATTGAAAATTATGCAAACCTCACAAACGGATATGGGACAGGGCCTTGCCGCCCTGCTTGGGGAGGCTGCCTTGGCACCCTCGGTCAAACAAAAAGTATTGATGATTCCCATTGATCGAATTTTCCCGAATCCCTATCAGCCACGTCAAAATTTTTCCGAAGAATCTCTGCGTGAACTTGCTGATTCGATACGGGAGCAGGGTGTACTGCTGCCGATCATTGTTCGCAACAAGCCGACGTTCGAAGAGGCATTTGAATTGATTGCTGGAGAGCGTCGTTGGCGAGCGGCCAAACTGGCAGGATTGGACCAGATTCCGGGGTTGTTCCGACGCATGAGTGATCGACAGATGCTGGAGGTCTCCATTCTGGAGAATGTTCAGCGGGAAGATCTCAACCCGGTCGAGGTGGCCAGGGGTTGCGCCCAGTTGATTGAAAAATTTGGCTACAGCCACAAACGGGCGGCACTTCGTATTGGAAAAAGTCGTGAGACGATTACCAATCTTCTGCGCTTGTTGCGTTTACCCGAGTCGATTTTGGCCTTGATCGAGTCCGGTCGTTTAAGCATGGGACATGCGCGGGCAATGGTACGCTTGGAGAGCAAGCCGGAGCTATTGGACCGGGTGGCAGACATGGTTATCGAGCAGGATCTATCGGTGCGCCAGACAGAAGAGTTGCTGCGGACCATGGAGCATGAGCAGGCCAAGACCGAGGAGCCAGTTGAGGGGGTTCAACCAGCGCAGGTGGAGGAGGGGAATCAGGGCTTGGCCAAGCGGCGGAAGGATCCGATGATCCTCTCCATAGAGGAGCGTCTTAGTGAAACTTTAGGTATCAAGGTTTCGATTACGCATCTCAAGGGTAGAGGTAAAGTTATTGTTGAGTATGCCACGCTTGAGGAGTTGGAGGGGTTGGCGGACATGTTGCTGCGGGTTCAGGAGTAGGCATTGGTGAATGACGTGATGACCGAGCGGCTGACGTGGTGGTCACGACTGGCATTGATTGCGCTGTTGGCATGGGAGTTATCGGAGTGGACCTGGCGGTTCGTGGCGCCGCAGTCAATCCCTGTCGTCAAGCGTGAGGGGGGGGAGGGGAGGGGAGAGTCGGCAAGCGCAATTCTCGGGCGTGACACGGTGCGGGAGGGGGTACGCGGACTGTTCGGGGGTTCCACCACCCCCGGCGTGCCAACCGGCCAGGAGGCAGCCCGTGCGATCCCGGCGACCCGGTTGAATGCCCGACTGTTGGGAATTTTGTATGCTTCGGACAGTTCGGTTTTATGGCGCGGGTTGATCAGCGGGGAGGGGATACCGGAGGGATCCTACGGTGTCGGAGAGCGTGTCGGGCCGGCGGTTTTGGTGGAGGTGGCGTGGGACCGGGTGGTATTGGAGCATCGGGGGCGGTTGGAGACGTTGCGGTTGCCAAAGTTGGAGTCCGGGCCTGTGGTGGAGGAGACGGAGACGCGCAAGCGGGTATCGGCGGAGACGCAGGCATTGATCGGGACGTTGTGGGGTCAATTCGAGAAGAGCCCAGAGAGCATTCTGGAGAACATTCGCATCGAACCGGTATTCACGAACGGGCAGTTCGGTGGGGTGCAGTTGTTTCCAGGACGGGATCCGAATTTTTTGCAGCAGTTCGGGGTACAGCCAGGGGATGTGGTGACCTGGGTGAACGGGGTGGAGTTGACGGATCCAATGAAAGGGATGGCGGTTTTGGGTTCGTTGGGATCGGCTCGGACGATGCAGTTCACGGTGCGACGCGGGAGTGCATCGCACGCATTTGAGTTCAGCCGGCAGTAACGTATCAACCAAGATCCGGCAGTTGCGGGCAAGCACCTGTGGCAACCTCTTGACCCATCCAGCAAATCGGAAGAAAGCCTCATTACCAACAAGGCAACTTCGCTTTCTTACAATTCACTTCATGAACCAATATGTTAGCTGATGCAATCAGCCGCAACTGCCGGATCCAGGGTCAACCGATCCATAGGGATTTGGATGCCGTTTCATGGGGCAGGGGAGGCGCACCTGTCGGAAAAGGGCTTGACGGGCGACCCTGCATGCTACATCCGGCCCACCTCCGTGAGCACGGCGGCGGCGTGACCGGTGGTTTTGACCGACGGATAGACCTTGCGGACCACCCCTTGGCCATCAACGATGAAGGTGGAGCGGACAATACCCATGTAGACCTTGCCGTAGTTTTTCTTCTCCTGCCAGGCGCCGAAGGCTTGGCAAAGGGCGCCATCGGTATCGCTCAACAGGGTGAGTTGAAGATTATACTTGGTGCAGAATCCGACGTGGGATTTGACCGAATCCTTGGAGATGCCGATCACGGTGAATCCCAACTCGGCAAACGATTGGGACGCGGCCTGGAAGTCGTTGGCCTCCACGCTACAGCCCGGCGTGTTGTCCTTGGGATAGAAATAGATCACCGCGCCGTTAGGCCCCAGACGTTGCCGGAGTGGCAGGGATTGGTCGTGTTGATCCGGGGTGGTCAGATCCGGGATGGTGTCGCCGGGTTGCAGCATGACGGAAATCTCCTTCTTGAATTAACGACAAGGCGGTTTGAAAGCCTCTCATCCCCTTGGAACGCACGAAGGGGCGTTTTTGGTGATGACGCGCCAAACGGGCTGGGCTTGCATCCATTCAACCGAGGCTGATCAAATGGCTGCGCCACTTTGGCGGGCCATCCATGACCAGCGTCGGCCCCTTTTGGAGTCAATACAGACACGCACGTCTCGGGTGATCCTGATCATACCACGCAGCATGGAGAATCGGAATGACCCACTGACCGGAATGCATACGTTGGCGACATGCGTTGGGGTTCAGGCAGGACGGTTGGATCGCAGGAAGGGAAGCACCTGTTCCGTCGGCGTGGGACGGGCAATCAGATAGCCTTGAATCTCGTCGCAGTTGCGCTCCTCGAGCACTTTTTTCTGGGATGGATATTCAACCCCCTCGGCCACCACTTTAAGATCCAGACTGTGGGCCAGACCAATGATGGTCGCGACCAGCATGGTGTCACGAGCATCCACGCCGATATTCCGCTTTGAAGAGTCGATCGATTTTCACCGTCTCCACGGGCAACTGTTTCAGGTAGCCCAAAGACGAGTAACCTGTTCCGAAATCGTCGAGCGCCAGTGCCACGCCCAGGCCGCGCAACTTCTCCAGGACCACGATTCCACGTTGATGCGGAGATTCTGGGGCAGGCCCTGGTGTGATAAATCCAGATCCGTCAGTTGCGGCCCATCACTTGACGCAACCTATTGATTCATCAAGTGAATCGGAAAAAAGCCCTATTTCAACAACTTAATTATTTAGGATTGACCACCTATTTGTTAACATGAATAATCACTGACATAAAAAGTCCAACTTTTCAGTTTTATGGCGTATGGGGAAAAAAATTCTCCAATAATTGATATAGGTCAATGTAACCCCAGCCTCGACGCTGTATTTCACCCTGAATCCATGCTAACGTGTCGGGTACGACGTTCCACATCAATATAACAAATGGAAGCAGCCACCCCTGATGTCCCGCGATGACTCCCCCTTTGCCCTGGCAAGCGCCGTGATCCTGGTCCAGCCCGGGCGGCTGCTCACGGTGGCGGCTTTCATCACCGATCTGCCCGGCGCGGCCATCCATGCCACCAGCGAACAGGGCAAAATGGTGATCACGCTGGAAGGCGATTCAACAAGCATTCTTGTTGAACAATTCGATAACATCCGCACCCTCGACGGCGTACTAAGCGCCGATTTGATTTATCAGCACTCCGAAGAGAGTTCCGACCCATAAGGCATCATAAGTCAAGGAGACCGCACCGTGAAAGTGACCCGACGCGAATTCATCAAGGCCAACGCCATTGCCGCCGCCGCCGCGGCAGCCGGCATGAGCCTGCCCGTCATGGCCCAGGTTCAGAGCGAAGAGGGTGACATCCGTTGGGACAAGGCCCCCTGCCGTTACTGCGGCACCGGGTGCAGCGTGCTGGTGGGTGTCAAGAATGGCCGCATCGTGGCCACCCAGGGCGATCCGGACGCGCCGGTCAACAAGGGGTTGAACTGCATCAAGGGCTACTTCCTCTCCAAGATCCCCTACGGCGCGGATCGTCTCACCACCCCGCTGTTGCGCAAGAAGGATGGCAAGTACGACAAGAACGGCGACTTCACCCCGGTCTCCTGGAACGAAGCGTTCGACATCATGGCCGAAAAATACAAGAGCGCCCTCAAGGAGGGTGGACCGACCACGGTGGGGATGTTCGGCTCCGGCCAGTGGACCATCTGGGAGGGTGTGGCGGCGGTCAAGCTGTTCAAGGCCGGCTTCCGCTCCAACAACATCGATCCGAATGCCCGTCATTGCATGGCCTCGGCGGTGGCCGGCTTCATGCGGACCTTTGGCATCGACGAGCCCATGGGCTGCTACGACGATCTGGAGCATGCGGATGTGTTCGTGCTGTGGGGTTCCAACATGGCCGAGATGCATCCGATCCTCTGGTCGCGTCTGGCCAACACCCGTCTGAGCAATCCCAACGCCAAGGTGGTGGTGCTCTCCACCTTCCAGCACCGCAGCTTCGATCTGGCCGACATGGGTCTGATCTTCAAGCCGCAGACCGATCTGGCCATCGCCAACTTCATCGCCAATTACATCATCCAGACCGGCAAGGTGAACGAGGAGTTCGTCGCCAACCATGTCGCCTTCCACAAGGGGGTCACCAACATCGGCTACGGCCTGCGACCCACCCACGGTCTGGAGAAGGATGCCGCCGACGCCAAGGATCCCAACGTGTCGGCTCCGATCAGCTTCGATGATTTCAAGGCCTTTGTCGCCGAGTACACCGCCGACATGACCAGTCAGTTGACCGGTATCGCCAAGAAGGATCTCGAGGCCCTGGCGGAGATGTACGCCGATCCGAAATTGAAGGTGATGTCTCTGTGGACCATGGGTGTCAACCAGCACACCCGCGGCACCTGGATGAACAACATGCTCTACAACATGCACCTTTTGACCGGCAAGATCGCCGAGCCGGGCAACTCTCCCTTCTCGCTCACCGGTCAGCCCTCGGCCTGCGGCACGGCCCGCGAGGTGGGCACCTTCTCCCATCGTCTGCCGGCGGACATGGTGGTGACGAAAAAGGAGCATCGCGATCTCACGGAGAAGTTGTGGCTTCTGCCCGAGGGAACCCTGCCGGACAAGCCGGGCTATCACGCCGTGGTGCATCATCGCATGCTCAAGGATGGCAAGCTCAACGCCTACTGGGTGATGTGCACCAACAACATGCAGACCGCCCCGAACATGAACGAGGAGGGGTATCCCGGCTACCGCAACCCGAAGAACTTCGTGGTGGTCTCCGACCCCTATCCCACGGTCACGGCCATGGCCGCGGATCTGATCCTGCCCACGGCCATGTGGGTCGAAAAAGAGGGTGCCTACGGCAACGCCGAACGGCGCACCCAGTTCTGGCGCCAGCAGATCAAGGCGCCGGGCGAGGCCAAGTCCGATCTGTGGCAGTTGATGGAGTTCTCCAAGCGGTTCAAGGTCGAGGAGGTGTGGCCCGCCGACCTGATCGCCAAAAAGCCGGAGCTTCAGGGCAAGACCCTCTTTGACGTGCTGTATGCCAACGGCCAGGTCAACAAGTTCTCGGTGGACGAGCTGCAGAAAGATCAGCTCAACGACGAGTCGCGCCATTTCGGTTTCTATGCCCAAAAGGGGCTCTTCGAGGAGTATGCCGCCTTCGGACGCGGCCATGCCCACGACCTGGCCGATTTCGACACCTATCACAAGGCCCGCGGTCTGCGTTGGCCGGTGGTGGATGGCAAGGAGACCCTGTGGCGCTTCCGCGAGGGGTATGACCCCTATGTGAAGCCCGGTCAGAAGGTCCGTTTCTACGGCAAGCCGGACGGCAAGGCGTGGATCTTCGCGCTGCCCTATCAGCCGCCGGCGGAGGCCCCGGATGGGGAGTTCGATCTGTGGCTCTCCACGGGTCGCGTGCTCGAGCACTGGCACTCCGGTTCCATGACCCGCCGCGTTCCCGAACTCCATCGCGCGGTGCCGGACGCCCAGCTCTTCATGCATCCGGACGATGCGGAAAAACGGGGGCTCAAGCGTGGCATGGTGGCCAAGATCATCTCCCGGCGCGGCGAAGTGGTGGCGCGGGTGGAAACCCTGGGTCGCAACCGTCCGCCGGTGGGCCTGGTCTATATTCCGTTTTTCGACGAATCGCGCCTGGTCAACAAATTGACCCTTGATGCCACCTGTCCGATCTCGAAGGAGACCGATTACAAGAAGTGCGCGGTCAAGGTGGTGAAGGCCTGATAGACATGGACGACTCATCCGCTGGGCGGTCCCAGGGGACCGCCATGACGCGGCGTGGCCTGTTGCAAAAGGGAGGGGGGGCCGCGGTTGGTTTGGGGTTGGTCGGTTTTCTGACCTGGGTGGGGGTGCGTTCCGCCGACGCCATACCGGTGTGGGCGGTGCGTCCGCCGGGAGCCTTGCCCGAGCCGGATTTTCTGGGTACCTGCCTGCGCTGCGGCTTGTGCGTGCGTGCGTGTCCGTATGACATCCTCACCCTGGCCGAAACCGGGAGCGGGGTGGCGCCGGGCACACCCTATTTCATGCCCAGGAAGGCGCCGTGCGAGATGTGTCCGGAGATTCCGTGCGTCAAGGCCTGTCCTTCCGGGGCCCTGGACCACGGGCTCACGGATATCGCCAAGGCGCGCATGGGATTGGCGGTGCTGGCGGACCAGGAGACCTGTCTGGCCTTCCTGGGACTGCGTTGCGAGGTCTGTTTCCAGGTCTGTCCGGTGATGAACAAGGCCATCACCCTGGAGATGCGCCCCAACCTGCGCAGCGGCAAGCATGTGCATTTCCTGCCCACGGTCCACTCGGAGCACTGCACCGGGTGCGGCAAGTGCGAAAAGGGGTGCGTGTTGGAGGAGGCGGCCATCCGGGTGTTCCCCCATGCCACCGTGAAGGGGTCGCTGGGCAAACACTACCGGGTCGGCTGGGAGGAGAAGAAAAAGGCCGGACATGCGCTGATCCCCGAACCGCTCAGCATGCCGGTGCGTCGTCCGGGTGATGGTTCGGCGTTGCATCCCGAATCGTTCACCCTGCCGGGGCATCTTCCGGGAGAAGGGCCATGAAAAAACCCATGGCCGGGGAAGAGGCGATCGAAAAAAAGGGGTGGTGGTCGGCCCATCGTTGGCTGGTGTGGCGGCGCCTCTCCCAAGTGGGGGTGTTGGGGTTGTTCCTGCTTGGTCCGGCGTTGGATGTGTGGCTGATCCAGGGCAATCTCTCCGCCAGTCTGTTTCTGGACACCCTGCCGATGACCGATCCGCTGCTCTTTTTGCAGTTGTTGGCCACCAGCGGCATGCCGGCCACCCAGGCGGTGTTGGGGTTCGTGGTGGTGCTGGTGCTGTATGGCCTTCTGGGCGGACGTTTGTTCTGTTCGTGGGTCTGTCCGGTCAACCCCATCACCGATCTGGCTGGCTGGATGCGGCGTCGTTTCGGGATCAGTGGTGGTTGGCGCGGGGATCGGCGGATCCGCTATGCGGTGTTTCTGGCCGTGGTGGTGAGTGCCGGATTGAGCGGTCTGATGGTCTGGGAGTGGATCAACCCGATGAGTCTGCTCCATCGGGGATTGATCTTCGGGGTGTGGAGCGGTTGGCTTGCGGTGGTGGGGATCTTTTTGTTCGATCTGATCCTCTCGCCCCACGGCTGGTGCGGGCGGTTGTGTCCCACCGGGGCGGTGTATGCCCTGCTGGGTCGGCGAACCCCGTTGGCGGTCAGTGCCGTCCGGCGTGACGCCTGCACCGATTGTCGCGCCTGTCATCAGGTCTGTCCCGAGGCGGCGGTGATCGATCCGGCGCTCAAGGGGGCGGTCAAGGGTGTCGGGCCGCGCATCACCGGGATGGAATGCACGCGCTGTGGGCGTTGCATCGATGTCTGCCCGGATGAGGTTTTTGAATTCGACTTTCATTTACCCAACATTTCGAGGGTGGTGCCATGAAAATACGGTTGTGGTTGATCATGTGGGCGGCGTTGGTGATCGTGGCCGTCGGGGCCTGGAGTGGCGTTGCCATGGCAGAGGAGGTGCGCACATTGCGTGGGGCGGTGCCTCTGGATGGCGCGGATCAGGCCCCGGAGATGGCCAAGTGGATGCCGGACAGCCATACACTGCCGCGCAACTATCTTCAGCAGCCGCCGTTGATTCCGCATCAGATCGACGGGTACAAGATCGATCTGCGTCAGAACAAGTGCATGACCTGCCACAGTTGGGCCAAGGCCAAGGAGACCCATGCCACCAAGGTCAGCCTGACCCATTTCCGCAACCGTTTTGGCACTGAACTATCCGACGTGTCGCCGCAGCGCTATTTCTGCACCCAGTGTCATGTGCCGCAGAGGGATGCCAAGCCCTTGGTTGAGAACTCTTTCAGGCCCGTGGACGCGGTGAGGTGATTCAGGTCGAATCGGAGCAAGCCGAAGCCACGCCATTCGAGGGAAGGGAGCAGCCATGAGTCAAGATCAGGACCGCGCGCCGCGGAGTTTCAGGAGCCAATGGAAGATTCTGGGGGGATTTTTCTTCCTTGGCGTTCTGTTTTGGGGTGGTTTTCACTGGGCGTTGGCCGCCACCAACAATGAGACCTTCTGCATCTCGTGTCACGAGATGAAGGACAACGTGTACAAGGAGTATCGGGAGACCGTGCACTATTACAATCCCAGCGGGGTGCGTGCCACCTGTCCGGATTGTCATGTGCCCAAGGCCTGGCAGCACATGATCGTGCGCAAGATTCAGGCGAGCAACGAGTTGTGGCACAAGTTCAAGGGCACCATCGACACGCCGGAGAAGTTCGAGGGCAAGCGGTTGGAGTTGGCCCGGAATGTCTGGAGCGCCATGAAGAGCACCGATTCTCGCGAGTGTCGCAACTGTCACGACTTCAAGTCCATGGACTTCACGCGCCAGGGGTCGCGGGCGTTTGATTTCCACGAACGGGGTTTTTCCAAGGACAAGACCTGCATCGACTGTCACAAGGGGATCGCCCATTCGTTGCCCAAGGGGATGACGGCGGCGGACGATACGAGCCATTTTTGAGCGGTGCGGTTGTGAGACGGATCGTGGAGGGTGGGGGCGTGACACGATTCAAGGAGGTCCGGGGGGATTATCCCCCCACGGCGGGGGCGGGGCAGAGCCCCGCGACTTTTCCTTTGACTGTTCTTCTCGCGCGCTCATCATAAAAGCGTTTTTTCGCGAAGCGAAAAAACGCCGCGCGCCGTTTTCGTGCTCCCCAGGATCCCCCCCAGGGGTGATCCTGGGGAGCGAGTCGCTTAGTCGGCGTGGGGAAACACGCCAACCGCATTTTCAGATCTCAATCCCCTCCAAGCGCAACAAAAATCGTTTGCTCTCCAGGCCACCCCGGCCACTGTAGCCCCGCAACGCGCCATCCGAGGCCACCACCCGGTGACAGGGGAGCAGGATCGGAATCGGATTCGCGCCCAGTGCCGCCCCCACGGCGCGAGGCGCGGAGTCGATCCGTTTGGCGAGGGCGCCGTAGCTCTCCACCCGGCCTGGGGGGATCTCCCGCAGCGCCTCCCAGACCCGGCGTTGAAACGGCGTCCCCTCCGGCATGAGGGGCAGCTCATCCAGAGCCGGGAAAATTCCTTGAAAATAGGCGTGCAGCCACGCGGCCACCTGTTGGCGCAAGGCGGGATCCGACGAATCAGGCGTTGGTTGCGTACTCAGGGCGCGGATCGCGCCATCGCGGGTTTGCAGCCAGTAGGGGCCCAGGGGGGTTTCGAAGTCGGGGGAAAGGGATGTCATGTGACCTCCAGAGTATTCCAAGGGTCAGAATGGCGTGACGTTCTGCCACCAGCCTGCATGTGGAAAGCTCCAGCCAATAGGCCTGCTTTGTGCGGCCTGATTCCGGGCCATGTTTGCACGCAGCGATTTTTCACCCGCCGGGAACCTTGCGGTCCCCGGCCCCTGCACTCGTGGGGGTTCTGAATCTTTACGCTGCTTTCATGATTGCGGGATGACTGCCGCCAAGGATGCAAAAATGGCCGAGGCCTGCTCAGGCGACATCTCCACCCCTTTGAGTTTCTCATGCACACCTGGCCAGAAGTGGATGTGACTGCCAAGCAGAAACTTCAACGTGCCGTCCGGACTCTCTTCGACGACAAGCCGGCCAAGCAGGATGCTCTGCTGAACCGGGACGCCATCCACCACGCTATCATCCATCAGCGTGGCCGACAGTCGGTATTTCTTCAAGGGGAAGGTGGCCTGGTGAAAGCCATCCGCCTGTTTTGACCATTTGATGTACATCGGAGATCTTGCTCTTCTTGCGTCTAGCAATCACCAAACAGCCCTTTACACATCCAGATTCACCACATTCAACGCATTCGACTGGATGAACTCCCGGCGTGGCTCCACCGCATCCCCCATCAGCGTCGTGAAGACCGTATCCACCTCGATGGCATCCTCCACCCGCACCTGCAACAGGGTGCGTATCGTCGGATCCATGGTGGTCTCCCACAACTGCTCGGGGTTCATCTCACCCAAACCTTTGTAACGTTGAATCGTCAACCCCTTGCGACCCTCGGCCATCACCTGGCTCAACAACGCCTCCAGATCCGCCACCGGCGTTTCGACACTCCCCTTGCGCAACCGGGCCCCGGCGCCCAAGCGGTCGGCGATGCGTCGCACCACCAGGGACATGTCCCGATACTCCGGCGACCGGATCAGCTCTCCATCAAGCCGCGCATCCACCGGCACGCCGTGAATGGTGCGCCGGATCACCAACGCCGCCATGTCGCTCTCCCCATCCAGCTCCACCAACACGGTCAAACGATCCGCTCCGGCTTCGCCTTCCAACGCTCGACGCAGCCGCTCGGCGGCCTGGGTCGCCTCCTCGGCGGTCTCCAAGGCTTCCGCGGTCACCTGGGCCCGCTCGACGGCGGCGGCCAACACCCGTTTGTCGAAACGGCGCGCCAAACGGTCCAACGTTACCTGATACCGTCGTGCGTCACGCACCAGGTTCAACGTTTCGACCGGGGTCAACGTCTCCCCCTGGCTGGTTATCAGATCCACCCCCTCCAGTCCGCCCTCGAGCAGCATCTCGACCAGCGACTCCTCGTCCTTGAGATAACGGACCGTCTTGCCCCGCGCCAACCGATACAGCGGCGGCTGGGCGATGTAGAGATACCCACGATCGATGATCTCCGGGAACTGCCGGAAGAAGAAGGTCAGAAGCAGGGTGCGGATGTGCGAGCCATCCACGTCCGCGTCGGTCATGATGATGATGCGATGATAACGGAGCTTGGCGATGTTGTACTCCTCGGCGCCGATGCCGGTGCCGAGGGCGGTGATCAGGGTGCCGACCTCGGCGGAGGAGAGCATCTTGTCGAACCGGGCCTTCTCCACGTTGAGGATCTTGCCCTTCAGTGGCAGGATCGCCTGGAACTTGCGATCCCGTGCCTGTTTGGCCGAACCACCGGCGGAGTCCCCCTCGACCAGATAGAGTTCGCTCAAGGCCGGATCCTTCTCCTGACAGTCGGCCAGCTTGCCGGGCAGGGAGGAGATCTCCAACGCGCTCTTGCGTCGGGTCAACTCGCGCGCCTTGCGGGCCGCCTCGCGGGCCGTGGCCGCCTCCACCGCCTTGCCGAGAATCCGCTTGGCATCCTGGGGATGCTCCTCGAAGTAGGTGGTCAGATGGTCCGCCATCACGCTTTCCACCGCGGTACGCACCTCGGAGGAGACCAGTTTCTCCTTGGTTTGCGAAGAGAACTTCGGATCCGGAACCTTGATCGACAGCACGGCGGTCAACCCTTCGCGGCAATCCTCGCCGGCCAGGGTGGCCCCTTTGTCCTTTTTCAGCAGTCCGATGGTCAGGGCGTATTGATTCAGAACCCGGGTGAGCGCGGAGCGGAAGCCGATCAGATGGGTGCCGCCGTCCCGTTGCGGAATGTTGTTGGTGAAGCAGTAGACGTTCTCCTGATAGGAGTCGTTCCACTGCAACGCCGCCTCCACCTGGATCAACCCCTTGGTTTCGGTGAAGGTGACCGGCGGGGTCATGATGGGCGTGCGTGCCCGGTTCAGATGTTCCACGAACGAGCGGATACCGCCCTCGTAATGGAAGTGATGCTCCTTTTCGGTGGCATCCTCACGAATGAAAATATTCACCCCGGAGTTCAAAAACGACAGTTCCCGCAGTCGTTGCGAGAGGATATCGAACGAGAAGGTGACATCCGTGAACACCTGGCGGCTTGGCAGGAAGGTCACCTCGGTACCGGTGGTCTTGGCCGTGCCGATGCGTCGGATCGGTTCCACCGGATCCCCGTCCCGGTACACCTGATACCACTTTTCGCCGTTGCGGCGGATGGTCAACTCCAGTCGTTCGGAGAGGGCGTTCACCACCGAGACCCCCACCCCGTGCAGGCCGCCCGACACCTTGTAGGAGTTCTGATCGAACTTGCCCCCCGCGTGCAGCACGGTCATGATCACCTCGGCGGCGGAGCGTCCCTCTTCCTGATGAACTTCCGTGGGAATTCCGCGACCGTTATCCCGCACGGTCACCGAGCCATCCACCCGCAGGATCACGTCGATGCGATTGCAGTGTCCGGCCAAGGTTTCGTCGATGGCGTTGTCCACCACCTCGAAGACCATGTGATGCAGGCCGGTGCCGTCGTCGGTATCGCCGATGTACATGCCGGGTCGTTTGCGTACCGCCTCCAGTCCTTTCAAGACCTTGATGCTGTCCGCGCCGTATTCGTAGCTGGCGTTGGTCGGAGTGTCGTTCTCATCCGTCGTGGTCATGCGTGGTTTCCTTCAAAAAGCCGAACGATTTGCCTGTCAGACCAGTAAGCCGCCTCCGGCGTCCTGATTTTCTGGCCATGTTCGCAGGATCGTTTCGCCAAAGGCGCGAAACGATCCTGCATTCAAGGCGGCGCGCAAGCGATGTTCACCAAAAATTTGAAAATCGTTTTTTTGTAGAGCGCGCTTAAAGAAAAATTGGAAAAGTCAATAAAAATAAAAGGAAAAACCTCGGAGGCTCTGCCTCCGAACCTCCGCCGGGGACCTTCGGCCCCCCGTCTCCCGCGACAGGGGTGATCATCTAAACCACTTTTGTAAACACCCCCTCCGTCACCGAAAATCCCACCGCTTCCACCACCGCATCCCCAACCCCACCTGACCACCCCCCATCATCCTCCACCGGCGCGGCCACGAACACCTGCCGCCCCCGCCCGAACAACACCCGCATCAACGCCCGCGCCCCCTCGGGATCCAACTCCGCCGCCGGATCGTCCAGAACCATCAACGGCGCCTCCCCAATAATCTCCTCCAACCAACCTGCCTCAGCCAACTTCAAGGCCAACGCAAACCGCTGCTGCTGGCCGCGCGATCCATATCGGGCCACCAGATGACCGGATAACCGTAACTCCAAATCATCCCGCTGCGGCCCAACTCCGGTCTGCCCGGTCTCCCGGTCTCGTGCGCGCGCGCGCATAAATGCCTCGCGCAACACCGCCTCCACCCGCTCAACCTCACCCTCCCGCGCGCAGGTGTCGGCACTCTCCCCCACCAACGCCACCACGCATACATCCGGATCCAAACCGAGCTGCTCCAGATGATCCGGCAAACCCCGCGCCAAATGACCCATCGCCCATTGGCGCCGCTGCCCGATGCGGGCGCCCAACCGGGCCAATTGCGCCTCCCAGGCCTCCAGTTCACGGGGATCACCCGCCCCGCGCAACACCTGTTGCCGCGCCCGCGCCGCGATCTGATACTCCCGCGACTCCACCCCATGCCGCCGGTCGGCGGAAAAGATCACCCAGTCCAGAAAAGCACGCCGCTCCACCGGCGCGCCCCGCGCCAACAAGGCACTCTCCGGAGTGACCACCACGGCCACCAATATCCGCTCCATGCCGGATACCGACTCCACCGGCTTGTCGTCGAGACGGAATACCTGCCGACCCGATTCGCCGATCACATCCAACGTGCGCCGCATGCCTCCCGCCCGCGCGACACCATGGACCCGGAACCAGGGCTGATCCCAACGCCGCATGACGGCAGCGGAGGCCTTGCGATACGAACGACCATTGGCCAACAACGCCACGGCCTCCAGCAGATTGCTCTTTCCCTGACCATTGGCGCCGACAATGCGATTGAGGCCAGGGGAAAAGGTCAAATGGGCCTCGGAGATGTTGCGGAAATCCTTGAGACGGAGCCATTCCAGATGCATGCAAGCCAACTTGATCCGGTAATTTTCATTCCGCAATCGCGGGCCTCGGGAACGACTCCCGTCCCGAACCCGCCTGACCAGCGGTCACACCCGCATCGGCATCAACACGAACAACGCATCGCCACGCTCTGGATCGTATACCAATACCGGGGATTCGTCGTCCTTGAGGGCAAACTGGGCGGTCTCGCCATTCATCACGGTGAGAATCTCACGCAGATACCGGGCATTGAAGCCAATGGTCAAGGGATTGGGACCATCGTAGGTGACAGCCATCTCCTCCTCGGCCTCCTCCTGCTCGGGACTGTTCGTCTCGATGCGCATGCGCGACTCTTCGATGGAGAGACGCACCCCGAGGGATTTTTCATGGGAGAGGGTCGAGATGCGCTTGACCACCTGATGGAACGCTTCGCGGGTGGTGGTCAGACGCATGGTGTTGCCGGTGGGCACCACCCGCCGCCAATCCGGAAACCGCCCCTGCACCACCTTGGTGACCAGGGTCAGATCGGGCTTGATCAACTGGGCGTAGGTTTCGCCAAGAATCATTTCCGGTGGCTCATCGTCCTCTTCCAGCAGCTTTCGGATCTCATGGATCCCCTTTTTCGGCAGGATCACCTCCCGATTTTCCGGTACCGAGTGATCCAGGGACTGTTCGACCATGGCCATGCGATGGGTATCGGTGGCCACCATGCGGATGCGACCCGGCTGATCGGTCTCGGTGGCGGCGGTCACCTGCATGAAGATGCCGTTCAACACATAACGGGTCTCATCCGTGGACATGGCGAACTGGGTTCGCTCCAGCATGCCGATCAACTGCTCGCGGGGAATCGCCAGACGGAACTCCCCGTCCGCATCGGGAATGCGCGGAAACTGCCCCGCCGGCAGGGTGGCCAGATCGAAACGGGCCCGATCGCAGGTCAACAGCAGCCGCTCACCCTCGCTGCGCAGCCGGATCGCCTTGGCGGGCAGCTCCTTCACCACATCGAACAACACCCGGGCGCCAACGGTCATCGCACCTTCCACCACGCTTTCGACCCGTGTCACGGTGCGCAGCGACACCTCCAGATCGGTGGCGGAGACGGTGAGTTGGCCATTGGCCACCTCCAGCAGGGCATTGCCGAGAATCGGCATGGTGTTGCGTCGCTCCACCACGCTCTGGATGCGCGCCAGAACTTTTAGAAAAGGGTCACGGTCGATGAAAAATTCCATTTTTTTCAAGCACCTTGATCAATCGTTAGCGTCAATGACAAACGCAATTCCAAAGATTCACTTGCGCAACATGCCAGCCAAAGTACTCACCGCCTGCTCCAGATCCACATCGACCTGTTGCGAGGAGGCGATCTTGTCCACGGCATACAGCACCGTGGTGTGGTTGCGATCCCCGAACTCACGGGCGATCTCCGGATAGGAGGCCTTGGTCAACTGCTTGCACAAAAACATCGCCACTTGGCGCGGATGGCTGAAACGTCTGGCCCGCTTGCTGGAACGGATGTCCAATGGGCGGATTTTGTAATAGGCGGCCACGGTTTCGATGATCTTCTCCATCGACAGCAGACGCGGCTCCCCGCGCCGCAACGTGCCGCGCAACGACTCCCGGACCAACGACAGGGTGACCGGTTCCTTCTCCAGGGAGGCGAGGAGAAAAACCCGGATCAGAGCCCCTTCCAGCTCGCGCACGTTGCTCTGGATCGCCTCGGCCAGAAAAAAAGCCACATCATCGGACAGCTCCATCCCCTCCAGGGCCGCCTTTTTTTTCAGGATCGCCATGCGGGTTTCCAGATCCGGGGGATGGATATCCGCCACCAATCCTTGGGAAAACCGCGATCGCAACCGCTCTTCCAGATGTTCGATCTCCCCCGGATAGCTGTCCGAGGAGATGACGATCTGCTTGTTGGCCTCCTGGAGGGCGTTGAAGGTATGGAAAAACTCCTCCTGCGTGGCCTTTTTTCCAGCAATGAACTGAATGTCATCCACCAGCAGCACGTCCACCGAACGGAAGTTCTCCTTGAAGTTGTGGACCTGCTTGAACCGCAGCGAATCCACCAACTGGGTCATGAACTTTTCCGAGGTGATGTAGAGCGTCTTGCTCTCCGGTCGGGCGCGCAGCAGGGCGTTGCCGATGGCATGCAAAAGATGGGTCTTGCCGAGTCCCACCCCACCCTGGATGTATAACGGATTATATGCGGTCGCCGGCGCGTCCGCCACCCTTGCCGCGGCGGCATGGGCGAATTGATTGCAACTCCCCACCACGAAATTTTCGAAGGTGTAGCGTCCATCCACCCCGAACCGGGCCCCGGTGGGTGTCGGGGTGGCGGGGCTCTCCTCGACCTGCCGCGCCGGTGGATCGGGATCGACTTGAAACAACAAACGGGCCCCCTGACCGAGCGCCGAGGTGAAGGCGGTGGTCAACAGGGCCCCGTAGTGATCCCGAACGTAACTGGCGGAAAAATCGTTGCTGGCCAGAATCTCGATGCGTTGGGGATCCTCGGCACGGCCAAGACGCAACGGTTTGATCCACATGTCGAAAACAGGAGGAGCCAACTGTTCCTGGATCAGCGCGCGCGCTGCTTGCCAAATTGCCGTCATCTCCATTGCCTGTTTCGCCAGATTAATCGCGTGATCCATCGATGAGTGGGTCCGTTGTGGGTGAAAGGGTGTTCGGCAAGCCCCAAACAGCGCTTTCAAATGTTACCATAACACGATTCAACCCCGCGACGCTACAGACCTCCAGGAGAAATCATCAGGCTGAAGCCATGCCGCAACGCCGAGCGGGCGACCTTGACAAAAAGGTTTGGATTAACGTAAATGTTCAATGGTGATACGCGCGGATCCTGTGGATGCTTCAGACATGTGTCATCACGCCACCCGAGCCCAAATCTGCTGAAAGGCCGCCAGCATGAAACTCTTCCCGCGCATGTTACGCGATCATCTGCCAACCCTGTTATTGTTTTTGACTGTCTCGCTCTACGCCTGGTATCAACTGCGCACCGGTCATCTGGTCAACAAACCCACCAAGGACAACTATCTCGATTTTGTCTCTGGTCCCCTTGACTGGATTGAACTGCTCTCCTCGATCCGCACCATCGGCTATCCCCTCTATCTGCGCGCCCATTTGGCGTTGTTCGGTTCGGAGCACGGCATTGCCGTGGTGCAGTTTTTCACCCAACTCTTCGCGGGAACAGTTTTCTATTTCGCCCTGATCCGCTTCGGACTCCCCGCCGCCGGAGCCCTCTGCGCCGTCCTGCCGATTCTGCTTCTGAAAACCTTCTTCGCCAAGATCGCCACCGACTCCCTGGCCCTCTCTCTTGTCATGCTCGCGGTGGCGCTGCTGTTGTTCATCAATACCAGGCCCTTGAAATCATCGCCAAGCCTCTGGCTCCTGCTCGGTTTCTGCACGGCGGCCAGCTATCACATGCGTCCCAGCTATCTGCCCATGATCCTCATCGTGCCGATTCTCGGCATGCTGCTTCTGTGGATCCGGGGGCCGCTCGATGGATTCCACATCGATCGTCTCCTGTTCAAGCAAAAGTTGAAAACCTATCTCTGGGTCGCCATCGCGCCATTTTTTCTTTACTGCCTGCTGCGCCTGATCGTGGTCGGCCATTTCGGACTGGTCTCCTTCGGCGGCTATAACCTGGTGGGCCTCACCACGCCGCAATTGACCCAGGAGACGCTGCCCAGACTCTCCCCGGAGACCCGACCCCTCGCCGAAGCCATCCTGCACCGCCTGGGTCAGAACCCACCCCGCCCCGAACCCGGCGATGATCAGAAACGCCAGGTGTTCGGCTATCGGATCCACCCCGCCGGCGCCTACCGCCATTACAACGAATACATCTGGCGGATCACCGTTCCGGCGGCGGAACATTTGTACGGCGCGGATCCGGTGCGCGTCAACGCCGTGCTCTCCAGGCTCTCACGGGAGCTGATCATGATCCATCCCGGCGAATATTTCCGTTGGGTGGCCACCGGGGTGGTGGAGTCCTTGATCTATGTCAGCGATCGGCTGATCCTCTCGGAGTACACCTTGACCATTCTGCTGGGGATCGTGATATGGCGCCTTTATCTGGCGCTCAAAACCGGCGCGAATCGTTTTCCCAGTCATGGTCATCACCATCTGGCTGTTTTGATCGTAGTGGCACTCACCACGTTTTTGCCTTTGACCCTGCTGGTGATCCTGGTCGAACCTCCAATCGATCGCTATCTGCGCGCCACCTCGATCTTCATTCAACCCCTGCTTGGATTTTTTATCTGGCAGATCGCGTATAACGGCTGGATCGCCAGGAGACAGTCCACCGTGCCGCAAATCAATCCCGCTCTCCCGGACAAGGAGTCCGCATGACGGTCAACGCCTCTTCCGCGACCTACTCTTCGGCGGTGGCCGAGGCCACGACCTACGCGCGCTGGATTCTGGACACCTTCCGGCCCCATCTCCAGCCGCCGATTCTGGAGATTGGCCTGGGACACGGAGGTTTCGTCTCCGATCTGGCCGCCATCGGCGATTACATCGGCCTGGATATCGATCCCGAAGCCGTGGCCGAGGCGACGCGGGCCTATCCGGGCCTGCGCTTCATCACGTCCGACATCGCCGATCGGGACTCCCTGGCCGGCGTGGGAAGGGTGCGATCCATTCTCTGTTGCAACGTGCTCGAACATGTGCCCGACGATCGCCAGGCCGTGATCCATCTGTTGGAGCTGTTGCAACCGGGTGGACATCTGCTCATCCAGGTGCCGGCGCACACCTTTCTTTACAACGATCTGGACCGGTTGGCCCATCACCAGCGCCGCTATGGCCGAAAGGAGCTGTTGGCGCTCTTCGCGGGAGAGTTGGCAGAGGTGATTCGGGTTGATTATTTCAATCCCGTGGGATTCTTCGGGTGGGGGTTGAACAACTTCATCGCCCACGACGATCTGGATGGGGCAGGGTGCAATGCCCAGATCCGCTTTTTCGTGCGTTATCTGCTGCCCATCTCCAGGCTGCTCACCCCCTTGACACGGGGATTTTTTGGACAATCCCTCATGCTGGTGGTCAGAAAAAAATGATCAGTTTTGTGATTCCGGCGCTCAACGAGGCCTCCGCCATTGCCGAAACCGTGGGAAAATGTCAGGAGGTGGCCCGCCAACACGTCCTGGAGCCGGCGGAAGTGATCGTGGTGGATGATGGCTCGACCGACGCCACCGGTGAAGAGGCGAGGCGTCAAGGGGCACGGGTGATCCGCCACCCCAAGCCGGGTGGCTACGGCAACGCCCTGAAACAAGGGATCCTTGCCGCCAGTCACGACACCGTGGTGATTCTGGATGCCGATGGCACCTATCCCATCGAACGGGTCGGGGATCTGTGGCAGCGCTATCAGCAGGGGTTTGACATGGTGGTGGGACAGCGCACCGGTCCCCACTATCGGGAGTCGCGGTTCAAGTCGCCACTGCGCGCCATGCTGCGCATGCTGGTGGAGTTCACCACCGGACAGCCGGTACCGGATGTCAACTCCGGATTGCGCATCTTCTCCAGAAAGACCATCCTTCCCTATCTGCCGCGGCTGTGCAACACCTTCAGCTTCACCACCTCCCTGACCATGGCCTATCAGATGACCGGTCGTTTCATCGATCATCTGCCGATCGATTACCACTCCCGCATCGGCCAGAGCAAGGTGCGTCTTTTTCGGGATACCCTGCGTACCCTGCAATACATCATCGAAGCGATCCTCTATTATAATCCGATCAAAATCTTCATCCTGTTGAGTCTCTTCTGTCTGCTCCTGTCGGTCCTCTGTCTGGCCGGGGCCATGGCCACCAAACTGCTCAGTCTCTTTATTCTGGGGATCGGCAACATCTTTCTGGCGATTCTGGTGTTCGCCATGGGCCTGTTGGCCGTGCAACTCAAGGAGTTGATGCGTCATGGTCGCTTGTAAGGCGTGATTTTCCTGGTTGGCGCTGGTTTTTCTTTTGGCTGGAACCGGGTCGAGGCCCGAGCAAGTCGCGTCCGAGACGGTCATCACCAACACATCAGCATGGAGTTGGTGCGCATTCCCGCTGGGCGTTTCATCATGGATTCGGATTCTGCCATCGACTCCGACGCGGTGGCGAATGCCTTCCCATCCGGTGGGGCAGTTGGCGCCGAACGCCTGGGGATTGCATGACATGTTGGGCAATGTCTGGGAGTGGGTGGCCGATTGGCACGGGCGTTACGAGGCGGGTGAGGTGGTTCAGGATCCCGTCGGACCGGACCGGAGCGGGGCAGGAGTCGGATCGTGCGGGGTGGGCGTTGGAACAACGCCGCATCCTTTGTACGTGTGGCCAATCGCCATGATTATCAACCGGAGTATCGCAGTGGCGCGGTGGGATTTCGGTTGGCGATGACGGAGCGGTGAGGGGGGCAGGGGGCGGACGCAGATCGCCTGGTGGAACGGTTACGGGGGACGGGGGGCCGAAGGTCCCCGGCGGAGGTTCGGAGGCAGCGCCTCCGAGGTTTTGCTTGTGACTTTGCTTTTGGCGCGCTCTTCAAAAAAAGCGATTTTCACGGGTTTTGTGAAAATCGCTGCGCGCAGCCTTGGAAGGTGCGTCGTTTTGCGATTTTGGCAAAACGACGCACCTTCGTATTGCATTAAAACAGGCCGCCGAAGGCGGCTTATGGGCTGATGCAATGTGCCATGAGTCGTTGCCAAAAGGCGGCAACGACTCATGGCACATAAGACCCGCGCGTTTGCACGATTTTTCGCAAAAGGCGCGAAAAATCGCTTATCGTGAAAAGCGCGCGAAAGACAAAATCAAAGGAAAGGTCCCAAGGGCTTTGCCCTTGGATCCCACCAGGGGCCACTGGCCCCTGGACCCCGTCCGTTTGAAACCCAACCAATCCCACCGCCTCAACGCAACGCCGCGCCAAACCGCTCCACCACCCGCGCAATAATCCGCTCCGCCACCCCCTTGCTCTCCGCATCGGTCAAGGTGCGATCGTCGGCCTGCAACACCGTGCTCAACGTCAGACTCTTCGATCCCTCTGGCACGCCGCTACCGGTATAGATCGCCACCACCCGCGCCTGACGAATCAAACCCGTATCCAACGCCATCACCTCGGCCACCACCGCGCCAGCCGGGGTCCGCTCGGGCATCAGAAAGGTGAAATCGCTCTGAATCCCGGGGAATCGACTCGCCACGACCTCACCCGAACCACCCTTGCCCTTGACCGGCAACCCCGCCAGATCCAGCTCCAACACGAACAACTCACGCCGCAGATCCAACGCTGACTGCTCGGCGGGGTGCAACTGCCCCATCCAACCGATCGACCGACCATTCCCGTCGTGAATCACCGCCTTGCGCAACGGATGAAGAAACGCCGGACCACCTGCGACCAAATCCGGCATGATACCGGTCAAACCATGCAACAACGCCTCCAGATCCCCCTTGAGATCATAAAAGTCCACCGCGCGCGATGCCGCATGCGCGGAGAGTTCTTCGGCGGGACCGCACAGCACGCAGGCCAACCGCTCCACCTCCTCGAGCACCCCATCCTCGGCACGGGGCAGAAACACCCGTCCCAGTTCGAAGAGTCGTAACCGCCCATTGCCGCGATTCAGATTGCGCTGCGCACTCTCGATCAATCCGGCGATGAGGGAGGTGCGCAACACCGATTGCTCCTCGGAGAGGGGATTGAGCAGCCGCACCGGGGTGATGGCGCCATCGAAACGGGCCTGAATCTCCGGGCCGACAAAGGCGTAATCGATCGCCTCCTGGTATCCCAACCCCACGAGAATCTCACGCACCCGTTCGGCCAGAACCCGCTGCGGATCCGGCACCGGGGGAGAGGCCGGGACGCGGGGCAGGGAGGTGGGAACCCGGTCATAACCGTACAGACGCACGATCTCCTCGACCAGATCCTCCTCGCGCTTGAGATCATGACGCCAGCTCGGCGGAATCACCATGAAGCGGGGCTCATCCCCGGAGATCGGCATCACCTGACACCCCAAGGCGCCGAGCATGCCGTTCATGGTCTCGGCGGTGAGGTCGATGCCTCCCAACCGGTTCACCCGCTCGGGTCGATAGAAGATCTCCGCGGGGGCATGCCAGGTGCCGCCGTCGATCAGCGTCACCGGTCCGGCCTTCCCGCCCGCCAGATCCAGAATCATCCGCGTGGCCCGCTCCATGACCAGCGCGATCGCTTCGGGATCGGTGCCGCGCTCGAAGCGGTGGCGTGACTCGGAGACCAGCTCCAGTCGCCGCCCGGTGCGCGCCGTGGCGATGGGATCGAAATAGGCCACCTCCAGAAAGATGTCCGTGGTCGCCTCGGTGACCCCGCTCTCCGCACCGCCCATGATGCCGGCCAGGGCCAACACCCGCGCTTGATCCGCGATCACCGTCATGGCCGGGGTCAGAGTCCGCTCCACCCCGTCCAGGGTGCGCAGGATCTCCCCCTCGCCGGCACGTCGCACCACCACCGGCAGCGTCAACTGCTCCAGATCAAAGGCATGCAAGGGTTGGTTCAGGTCGAGCAGCAGATAGTTGGTCACATCCACCACGTTGTTGATGGCGCGCAGCCCCACCGCCTCGAGCCGATGGCGCAGCCAGGCCGGACTCGGCCCCACCTTCACCCCTCGGATCAGCCGACCCGCATAACGGGGACACCCGATCGGATCCTCCAACCGCACCTCGGCGATCGCCTCGGGGGCTTCGATTGGGAGAGTCGGTGGCTCCAGGGGGATCAGACCCTTGCCGGTCAACGCCGCCACCTCCCGCGCCACGCCGCGTACACCCAGACAGTCGCCGCGATTCGGGGTAACGCCCAATTCCAGCACCATGTCATCGCGACCCAGTGCCTGGGCGACGGGCAGCCCATCCGGAGTGGCCGGATCCAGGATCAGCACCCCCTCGGCCTCGGTGGCCAGTCCCAACTCCTTGAGCGAGCAGAGCATCCCCTGGGAGGTGACCCCGCGGATCTGCCCAAGCTGGATCTCCATCCCGTTGGGGAGATTGGCCCCGACCCGCGCCACCGCCACCTTGTCGCCAGGTCGGTGATTCTTGGCTCCGCAGACGATCTGCAAACAGCTCTCGCCAATGCGTACCTGACACAACGTCAGACGATCGGCGTTCGGATGGGGATCGACGGTCTCCAGCCGCCCCACCTGAACCATTTCGAGTCCCTGATCCAGCCGGTACAGGGCATCGAGTTCCAGACCCGCCATGGTAAGCCGGGCGCCGAGCGTGGTGGCGTCGAGATCGAAGTCAATGTGGTCGCGCAGCCAATCGAGGGTGATTTTCATGAGGATGTTCCCGTATGTCTAACAACGGTGGAGCAACGTTCGACCACAATGTTCACGCATGCCGCGTCAGGAAGCGGGTATCGTTGTCGAACAGGGCGCGGATATCGTTGATGCCGTATTTGAGCATGGCGAGCCGTTCCACGCCCATGCCGAAGGCAAAGCCGGCGTAGCGTTCCCGGTCGATGCCGACGTTGGTGAGGACGTTGGGGTGGATCAGGCCGCAGCCGAGCACCTCGAGCCAGCCGGTGCGCTTGCAGACCCGGCACCCCTGGCCATCGCAGAACAGACACCCCATGTCCACCTCCGCCGACGGTTCGGTGAACGGAAAGAACGACGGACGGAACCGCACCGGCAACTCCCGCTCGAAGAACCGGATCAGGAAGGTCTCGAGCAAACCCTTGAGCTGGCCGAAGTGCACCCCTTCGTCCACCATGAACCCCTCCACCTGGTGGAACATCGGCGTATGGGTCAAGTCCGAGTCGCAGCGGAACACCTTGCCCGGCGCGATGGCGCGCAACGGCGGTTGCTTGCCCTCCATGACCCGGATCTGCACCGGCGAGGTGTGGGTGCGCAGCAGCCGTTTGCGACCATCCAGCGCGGGCGGCAGGTAGAAGGTGTCGTGCATCTCCCGCGCCGGGTGGTCCGGCGGGATGTTCAGGGCCTCGAAGTTGTGCCAGTCCGACTCCACCTCCGGTCCCGAGGCGGGGGGAAAGCCCATGGCCGTGAAGATGGCGATGATCTCGTTCTGGGCGCGGGTCACCGGGTGGAGCGTGCCCCGGGGGCGCGGGCGGCCCGGAAGGGTGACATCCACCCACTCCCGTTCCAGCTTTTGGTTCATCTCCGTCAGTTTGAGTTGTTCGCTGCGCTCGGCGAGCCGATTGGCGAAGCTCTCCTTGAAGGCGTTGGCCAGGGCACCGAACGCGGCCCGTTGGCTTTCGTCCATTTGGCCGAGGCCGCGCAAAATTTGGGTCAGATCCCCCTTCTTGCCCAGGGTCTGGACGCGAATTGCCTCCAGATCGGCGGGGGTGGCGGCGGTGTCGAGGGCGGCGAGGGCGGACTCTTTCAGTTTGGCCAGATCATCTTCAAGCATGGTGGATTCCCGACAGGCAAAAAAGGGTGCGAGGCTGGAGGGGGTGTGGTCGTGGTATGGTCACTGTGTTGATCATGTCATCATGGGGATCCGGGGGAGATGATCGCCCCCGGTGGGGGTTCGGAGGCACTGCCTCCGCAGCTAAGCCAGGGCGTTCGAGCCCCGAACCCTGCATGGGTAACCGTACAAAAGACAAAAGGGTTCCAAGACTGGAACCCTCTCATCCCTCTTTAAACCGTGAGACGATCAGGCCGCTGCCAGAGCCGCCTTGGCGCTCTCGGCGACACGCGCGAAATCCTCCGGCGCATGCACGGCCATGTCGGCCAACACCTTGCGATCCAGATCGATGCCGCCCTTGGCCAGACCGCAGATGAACCGGCTGTAGGAGAGGCCGCTCAAGCGGGCCGCGGCGTTGATGCGCACGATCCACAGCTTGCGGAAATCCCGCTTCCGGGCACGGCGATCGCGATACGCGTATTGCAGGCCATGCTCGACCTTCTGCAAGGCGATGCGATAGCAACTGCTGTTGCGGCCTTGATACCCCTTGGCCAGTTCCAAAACTTTCTTGTGACGTGCGTGGGCACTCACACCCCGTTTAACGCGCGGCATGGGTGAAAACTCCTTGAAAAAAAGATCTTATAAATAAGGCATCATCTGCCGGACCGCCGGCGCATCCGCCGGGGACATCAGACAGGTGCCACACATGTTGCGTTTGTTCTTGGGCGCCTTCTTGGTCAAAATGTGGCGCTTGAACGCATGGTTGCGCTTGAGCTTACCGGTGCCGGTGGCGGAAAACCGCTTGGCCGCGCCCCGATGGGTTTTGATCTTGGGCATTGCCGATCCTTCGGTTGGGGGTTGATGTCATCCGCATGCGCTGGTTAACGTCAGCAGCGCCATGCGTATCAGGGTACTTTCTTTGTTTTGGAGGGCGCCACCACCATGGTGATCTGCCGACCCATCAGCTTGGGCACCTGCTCCACCTTGGCCAGATCCGCGACCGCCTCCTCGACCCGTTTCAGCAGGGCGAGTCCGAGATCCTGATGGGCCATTTCACGTCCCCGGAAACGCAAGGTGCATTTCACCTTGTCGCCATCCTCCAGGAATTTTCGCATGCTTCGGAGCTTGACGTCAAAGTCGTGCGTATCGGTTCCGGGCCGGAACTTGATCTCCTTGATCTCGATGCGCACCTGCTTTTTCCTGGCCAGCCGTTCGCGTACCGATTTTTGGTACTTGAACTTGGCGTAGTCCATGATTTTGCAGACCGGGGGGCGGGCCTCGGGAGCCACTTCCACGAGATCCTGTCCTGCCTCCGTGGCGCGGCGCATCGCTTCGTAGGTGGTGACCACCCCCACCTGTTCACCTTTTTCGTCGATCAGCCGCACTTCCGGCACGCGGATCTGTTCATTGATGCGCGTGTTGTCGGTCTGAACCTGGGGAGCGGGGCGTTCACGGTTGTCCCGGTTGCCAGTGTGGCCGCCGCTGTGGTTGGGTATGGAAGGCTTGATGATGATCGACTCTCCCTTGTGGTGAATGTTTCACGAATGCCTGGCGTGGAAACGCCCGTAAGCATTTGCCACGGATGGTTTTTTTCCCATCACGCACATCATGCCCGCTGCTTGTTTTCGATCAGCAGGCGTTGGATCATTTCGTCGAGCGGGATCAAACCCAGCTCCTTGCCATGTCGATCACGGGGACTCACCGCCCCCTCGGCGCGTTCGCGTTCGCCGACGATCAGCAGCCATGGGATCTTTTGCATGGCGTGTTCTCGGATTTTATAGCCAATTTTCTGATTGCGCAAATCTGTTTGAACGCGCAGACCTGCTGCGCGCAATTTTTGTTCCACTTCCACGGCCCAATCGTTGTAGGCTTCGGTGATCGTCAGCACCATCGCCTGCACCGGCGCGAGCCATACGGGGAAATGGCCGGCGTAATGTTCGATGAGGATGCCGAAGAACCGTTCCAGGGATCCCATCAAGGCGCGATGGATCATGATGGGTCGATGTCTGGCTCCATCCTCGCCAATATAGCCGATATCGAACCGTTCTGGAAGGTTGAAGTCAAGTTGAATCGTCGAACATTGCCATTTTCTTCCGATGGCATCGGTGATCTTGACATCGATCTTCGGTCCATAGAAGGCGCCACCGCCCACATCCTCGCAATAATCCAGTCCGTGATGCAGGATCGCGCCACGCAGGGCGGCGGTGGCCTTCTCCCAGATCGCGTCCGAACCCACCGCCTTTTCCGGGCGTGTGGAGAGGTTGATTTCGAACTTCTCGAACCCAAACGTCCGCAGGGTCTGCAAGGTCAGGTCCAGAATGGCGCTGATCTCATCCTCGATTTGCGATTCGCGGCAGAAGATGTGCGCGTCGTCCTGGGTGAAGCCGCGCACCCGGAACAAACCGTGCAAAACACCCGACATTTCATAACGATAGACCGTTCCCAACTCGGCCCAGCGCATCGGCAGATCGCGATGCGAGCGGATCTGGGAGCGAAACACCAGAATATGGAACGGGCAGTTCATGGGTCGGATCTGGTATTTCTGTTCATCGACCGTCATCGGATTGAACATCGAATCGTGGTAGAAGTCCAGATGGCCCGAGGTGCGCCAAAGATCCAGATTGGCCATGTGGGGGGTGAACAGAAACTCGTAGCCAGCCGCGCGATGGGCCTCTTTCCACTGATCCTCGATGGTCTGCCGCACCCGCGCGCCCATGGGATGCCACAGCACCAGGCCACCGCCGGCGTCATCCTGGATCGAGAACAGATCCAACTCCTTGCCGATACGTCGATGATCCCGTTTGGCCGCCTCCTCGAGAAGGGTGAGGTGGTCCGCCAGGGCTTTCTTGTCCGCGAAAGCGGTGCCATAGATCCGTTGCAGCATCTTGTTTTTCGAATCACCGCGCCAGTACGCCCCGGCCAGGCGGGTCAGCTTGAACACCTTGAGCCGACCCGTGGCAGGAACATGGGGTCCGCGGCAGAGATCCATGAATTCGCCTTGGCGATAGAGCGAGATGGCCTGATCCTCCGGAATCTCGGCGATGATCTCGGCCTTGTACCGCTCCCCCTGGCTCAAAAACCAATCGATCGCCTCCTGCCGTCCCATGAGTTGCCGTTTGACCGGCAGATCCCGCTTGACGATCTCCTCCATGCGCGCTTCGATGGCGGTCAGATCTTCCGGGGTGAACGGGCGCTCGTAGTCGAAATCATAGTAAAATCCATCCGCCACCGCTGGACCGATGGTCACCTGGGCGCCGGGAAACAGCTCCTTGACCGCCTGGGCCATCAGATGGCTGGTGGAGTGGCGCAGGATTTCGAGTCCCTCGGGTGACGAAGGGGTGATGATTTCGATGGCGGCATCCTGATCGACCATGCTATCCAGATCGACCTGGCGGCCATTCACGCGACCGGCGATGGCCGCGCGGGCCAGACCGGCGCCGATGGTGGCGGCGATCGCGGCCACGCTTACCGGTGCGGCGCTCTCCTGGAAGGATCCATCGGGAAGGGTGTAACGCGGCATGGGAATCACTCTCCTGAGGCTTGCGCAGCCTTTTGTATGCGTTGGCAAAGATCATCGACGCAGGCCGCAATGATCTCATGGGAATCCCCCTCGGCCATGACACGGATTTTCGGTTCCGTGCCCGAAGGGCGTACCAGCAGGCGTCCCTGCCCTTGCAGGGCGGCATGGGCGGTCTCGATGGCCGCCTGAACCGCGGGATCCGCCAAGGGTTTGGAGCCGCGGGGGATGGTGACGTTCTTGAGAATCTGCGGCACGGTATGGAACTGCGCGGCCAGCTCCGAGAGCGGGCGTTGTTGGGTCACCATCCGTTCCAGGATCTTCAAGGCGCTGACGATGCCATCGCCCGTGGTGTTGTAATCGAGAAAGATCATGTGGCCCGACTGTTCGCCGCCCAGATTGCACCCTTCGGCGAGCATGGTTTCCAGCACGTAGCGATCCCCGACGTTGGCCCGCAGCAGTTTGAGATCCAGGGAGTGGAGAAACCGTTCCAGTCCCAGGTTCGACATCACCGTGCCGACCACCGCGCCCCCTTTCAGGGTATTGTTATCCTTCATCATGATGGCGCTCAGGGCCATCATCTGGTCCCCGTCGAGCAATCGCCCCTGGTCGTCGCACACCAGCAGTCGGTCGGCATCCCCATCCAGGGCCAGGCCGATATCCGCGCCGGTTTCGCGCACCTTGGCGCGCATCAGTTCCGGGTAGAGCGAGCCGCAGTTCTGGTTGATATTCAGACCATCCGGTTTCACCCCCAGCGGGATCACATCCTCGGCCCCCAGTTCCCAGAGCACCTCCGGGGCCACGCGATAGGCCGCGCCGTTGGCGCAATCCACGACCACCTTCAATCCCGTGAGTCGCAGGTCACGAGGAAAGGTATTCTTGCAAAATTCGATGTAGCGTCCCCGTGCATCTTCGATCCGTTGCGCACGACCGATATGGGACGGGTGGGGCAGGTCACGGATCACCGGGTCCTGGAAGAACTGCTCCTCGATGGCCCGTTCCACCTCATCCGGGAGCTTCATGCCGTTCGGCCCGAAAAACTTGATGCCGTTGTCGTGATACGGGTTATGGGAGGCTGAGATCACGACGCCGATTTCGGCGCGAAAGGCGCGGGTGAGGTAAGCGACTGCCGGGGTTGGGATGGTTCCAACCTGGACGCAGTGCATCCCCACCGAGTTGAAGCCCGCGCGCAGGGCGGATTCGAACAGGTAGCCGGAGAGGCGGGTATCCTTGCCGATCACCACCACGCCGCCGCGGTGATCCGGGCGGCGCAGCACCTGGCCCGCGGCCTGGCCGAGGCGCAGGGCGGCTTCCGCGGTCATGGGGTGGACGTTGGCCAGACCGCGCACGCCGTCGGTGCCGAAGAGGCGGGGGGGAGTGGAATTCATGAACGGCAATCCTGGTTGAATCGATCGGTCTGAATGATTGAAAAAAAGAGGAGGTCTGGGGGATTCTTCCCCCAGGGTTTGTCCTTTTTTGTTTTTTGTCTTTCGCGCGCTTTTTGCGAAAAGTGGCGCAGATGCCGCAGCCAAGGCGGCGCGCGGCGTTTTTTCGCCAAAGGCGCGAAAAAACGCTTTGTGAAAGGCGCGCTAAAAGCAAAGTCAAAATCAAAACCTCGGAGGCGCTGCCTCCGAACCTCCGCCGGGGGCCTTCGGCCCCCCGTCCCCCGCGAACGTTGGAAACTATCGCTTGCGCCTTAACCCCTCAATCCCGCCGCGACTCTTGCCGCCAACTTCGCTCCCACCACATCATGCACGCGCAAAATCGCCGCATCCGCCAACAAACTCAACAAATGACCCACCCCATCACGACCCCGGGGGATCTCAATGCCACTCAACTCCCCCAATACCCGCTTGCGGGAAAAACCCAACATCAACGGCACACCCAACCCGCGAAACACCCGTCGCCGCCGTAACAAGGCCAGATTGTGCTCCCGACTTTTGCCAAACCCGATGCCCGGATCACACGCCAACATCCGGAGCCCACACCCCTCGGCCAACGCCTGACGCCGCGCGAGAAAATCAAACACCTCCACCACCACGTCGTCATAACGCGGGGCGCTCTGCATCACCTCTGGACGATCCGCCATGTGCATCAACAATACCGGCACATCCATACCAGCCAGCCAACGAACACGCCCGGCACCGTCACCATCCAAACCCGCTCCACGCAACGCGGTGACATCGTTGATCATCGCCGCGCCAGCCTCAAGGGCAGCCCGCATCACTTCGGGCTTGGAGGTGTCCACGGCAATGGGAATGGAGACCGCGCGCGCCAGCCCGTTCACCACCGGCACCACCCGCGCCAGCTCTTCCTCCACCGCGACCGGCAAGGATCCAGGACGGGTCGATTCACCACCCACATCCAACAGATCCGCCCCCGCCTCGGCCATGGCCACGCCTTGCGCGATGGCCGCCTCGACACGACCGGCCAAACCGTCACCCGAAAACGAATCCGGGGTCACATTCACAATCCCCATGACGCGCGGTCCAGTCAGATCCAACGTCCATCCAGGGTTGCCCCAACGCCAGACCGGATCCGCCTGCCGATGCCGCGCCAACCCGGTCTCGATGGCACTGGCCTCAGCCTCCAAACCCACCGCGCGCAACACCTCGGTGAAACCCCGCAAACCGGCCCCATTCAAACGACCCTCGGCCAGACGCCACGGGCCGGCTTGACGGATACGCATCCCCTCGGGCACCAGCCGATCCCACCCCTCCCGCCAGCCGGCCAGGGTCACCGACCACACCGTGATCGGATCATCAAGCTGCTCCAGAAGCGCGGTCGCATCCCCATGTCGTCCCGCAAACCAGGAGGCCTCGCCGAGCATGGGCTCCAACAGCACCCGCATCGGCCTCATCCCTTCCGTGGCAAACGGCTCAGACACGGTTGGAAGGCGTCGGCCCCTGGTCGGACGGTTCAGTCGTCCCCTCGAGCACCGGAACCTTGACCGTCACGGGCGAACCCTCCGGGGTGGGCTGGGCCGGGTTTTCCACGGTGACATCTCCCGCCACACCCACCGATTCCTCCGACTCCAGACTTACCGGAGCGGTCGCGATCGAGCCATCCGGTTTGGTCAGCGATATCCGATCCACCTCACCCGGATCCGGGAAGGGGTCGTCCGACGCCCGTACTGGCTTGACCGGAGTCCCTCGCGAGGCGCGCGCCGGACGCACCGGTTTCACCTCCTCCTCGTCCTCCTCGTCCTCGTCGTCGTCCACCTCCGGCTCCTTGGCCAGACGCACCTTGCCACGCGGGGCCTCGCCACCGTCAACGCCCTCGGCACCAGCGGACTTGCCCTTGTTCTTGCGTTTCTTCTTCGGGAGGGGGGGCAGGGGCTTCAACGCCTCTTCGGCGGACATCCCGGTCATCAAATTGGCCACCTCGTCGGCATCCAGGGTCTCCCGTTCCAGAAGCGCCAGGGCCATGGTGTGCAACACCTCCATCTTGTCGTGGAGAATCTGTTTGGCCCGCTGATAGTTCCGATCGATCAGACCGCGCACCTCCTGGTCGATGGTCAACGCCGTGGCCTCGGAGATCAACTTGTGCTGGGTGATCTCGCGCCCCAAAAAGATCTCCTCCTCCTTGGCGCCGTAGGTCATCGGGCCCAGCCTGTCGCTCATGCCCCACTCGCAGACCATGCTGCGTGCCATGTCCGTGGCCCGCTTGATGTCGTTTCCAGCCCCGGTGGTCAATTGATTGAGCACCAACTCCTCGGCCAGACGTCCACCCATCAGCACCGAAATGTTGTTCTCCAACTGTTGTCGCGAGTAGGTGTGCCGGTCCTCGGTGGGCAACTGCATGGTGAGTCCCAGCGCACGACCACGCGGGATGATCGTCACCTTGTGGACCGGATCCGTGCCCGGAATCGATGCCGCGACGATCGCGTGGCCGGCCTCGTGATAGGCGGTGGTGCGCCGTTCGTGTTCCGGGATGATGGCCGACTTGCGCGGCTTGCCCATCATCACCTTGTCCTTGGCGGTTTCGAAATCCTCCATGTCCACCAGTTTCTTGTCGGCCTGGGCCGCGCCCAACGCCGCCTCGTTGACCAGATTGGCCAGATCCGCGCCGGAAAATCCGGGCGTTCCGCGGGCCAGAACCTCGACATCCACCGACTCATCCACCGGCACCTTGGCCATGTGCACGGTCAGAATCTGCGTGCGACCGCGAATATCCGGATTGGGCACGGTCACCTGACGGTCGAAGCGACCAGGACGCAGCAGCGCCGGATCGAGCACATCGGGCCGGTTGGTGGCCGCCACCAGAATCACCCCTTCGGCGGATTCGAAACCATCCATCTCCACCAGCAGTTGGTTCAAGGTCTGTTCGCGCTCGTCATGGCCACCGCCGAGTCCCGCGCCGCGATGCCGACCCACGGCATCGATCTCGTCGATGAAGATGATGCACGGGGCATTCTTCTTGCCCTGCTCGAACATGTCGCGCACCCGCGCCGCGCCCACGCCCACGAACATCTCCACGAAGTCCGATCCCGACAGGTTGAAAAACGGCACGTTGGCCTCGCCGGCGATCGCTCTCGCCAACAGCGTCTTGCCCGTGCCCGGCGGACCGATCAGCAGCACACCCTTGGGGATCTTGCCGCCCAGACGCTGGAACTTCTGCGGGTTGCGCAGGAATTCGATGATCTCCTGCAACTCCTCCTTGGCCTCGTCGATGCCGGCCACGTCCGCGAAGGTCACCTTGCCCAGGGTCTCAGAGAGCATCTTCGCCTTGGAGCGCCCGAACGACATGGCTCCGCGTCCGCCTCCGCCCTGCATCTGGCGCATGAAGAAGACCCAGACCCCGATCAGCAACAGCATCGGGAACCAGGAGATCAGAATGGTGATCAGCAGCGGCGTCTCTTCCGGCGGTCGCGCGGTGATGTTCACCTTCTTCTCGCGCAGCATCCGCATCAGGTCCGGATCGTTCGGGGTGTAGGTCGTGAAGGCCACCCCATCCGCGAAGACCCCGGAGATGCGTCGATCCTGAACCACCACGTCGGTGATCTTGCCCTGGTCGAGCTGAAAGAGAAAATCGGAGAACGGAATGCTCTGATCCCGCGGGGTCGGCTGATTGAACAGGTTGAACAGCATGATCAAAAGCAGGCCGATCACCAACCACAACGACAAATTCTTATAAAATCCGTTCAAGCGGACTTCTCCTGGATCGGATGATGTTGCAAGGATGGAATGATTCAGATCGGGAGCTGGGCATCCGGATGGGTGAACCGTCCACACTCATGATACGGATCCCACACGTAAAATTCAACCATCTCCCACATCTCTTTTTCTTCCGTGGTTCGGGAACGCTTTCGCGGCGCCTCCATGAAGCGTTGCCAGTAGATCCGGGACTCCGCCTTTTTGATCCGCAGGCCATCCACATGCATGTGCCACGCGCCACCTTTTCCGTGGATCATCCGGCTCAATTGCGTCATGGCACGCGCGCCGGGCGGGTGATCGTTCCCCGTCAGCACGGCATGACAACGGGTCAGCACACGGTGTGCCAGGGCCTCGGGAAGCCTTGTAAAAGCACGAAAATCCACGGAGATGATCCCGGCCTCCCGGCTCCACCGGGCATCGAGTCGGGGCCAGTAATCCTCCAGTGACCATTCGAGCGCCTTGTCGGCCTGGGCCAGCCGTTCCGCGGTTTCCGCCAGACACGCCGTGACCGCGTGATCCGGCAACGCTTCGTTCAACAAGGGCATCAACCGATGTCGCAGCCAATTGCGTCGATACGCCTCTTGTGCATTCGAGGGATCCTCGCGCCATGTCACCCCACGTTGCATCAGCCACGCGCGCAGCGTCTCCCGTCGCATCCCCAGCAAGGGGCGCACGATGCGGACTCCGTTCCCGAGGAACCGTTCGGCGCGCATCGCCGACAGACCCGTCACCCCACCGCCTCGCAACAGTCGTTCCAGAAAGGTCTCGGCCTGGTCATCCTGGTGATGACCGGTCAGAATCGCCTCGGCCTCGAAGGATTGTGCGCAGCTTAGCAAAAAAGCCAGTCGTGCCTCTCGGGCCCGCTCCTGGAGGTTGCCACCCGGTGTCGGGGATTCCCACTTCCCGATGCGACAGGCCAGCCCCAAATGGTCCGCCTGTTCGCCCACGAACTGGGCATCCAGGTGGGAGTCCGCGCGCAAGGCGTGGTCGAAGTGGGCCACCAGCAGTCGCGTCCCCTCGATGCGTGGGTCGGCGCGCAGCAGATGCAGCAGGGCCAGGGAGTCGGCACCCCCGGATACCGCGACCACGACCCGTGCCTGATCGGAGAGCAGCGGTCGGAGTCGGGTGTGAAAGCGCTGCAAAAGCGGATCGCGGGTTGGATGGTTCATGACGGGTTGAAAGCGTGGGAGAATCGTCGCGGTGGGTGGTATGATTCAGGACGCCAAAAAATTGCCGGGGTCCAGGGGCCAATGGCCCCTGGTGGGATCCAAGGGCAAAGCCCTTGGGACTTTTCCTTTGATTTTGCCCTTTGTCCTTTGCCTTTCGCGCGCTTTTCACGATAAGCCCTTTTTCGCGCCTTTTGCGAAAAAGGGCGCAAGCGCGCGGTCTTATGTGCCCTGATTTGTTGCCGCTTTTGGGCAACGAATCAGGGCGAATTGCGCGTCACCCCATAAGCCGCCTTCGGCGGCCTGCTTGGGGCAAGGCGAAGGTGCGTCGTTTTGCCAAAAGCGCAAAACGACGCACCTTCCAAGGCTGCGCGCAAGCGATTTTCACAAAAGACGTGAAAATCGCTTTTTTTGAAGAGCGCGCTAAAAGCAAAGGCAAATTCAAAAGCAAAACCTCGGAGGCTCTGCCTCCGAACCTCCGCCGGGGACCTTCGGCCCCCCGTCCCCCGTGACAGTGGGCGCTGAATCGCTCCGCCTTCCTATGTCCTCACATAACCAATCGGATCGCTCGCCCCAGCCG
>JADGAY010000131.1 GCA_015231775.1 Magnetococcales bacterium
AGGGACGGATGGCATTTTCCGCGCCGTTGTTGTCGATTTCCAGTCGACCGTCTTCTCAAGTCCAATAAATGCCGTAAATTTCCTTCGGTCCGGTTGATGTCGTATGGTCGTTTCGTTCAGCCATCGAGGGCAACAACGTTGTTGCCCTCGATGGCGGCGGTTCGTGCAGCGAAACGGAAGCGGGCTCTGCTGGGGAGCAACCCGCCGAGGGATAACCAAGCAGGGCTCACCGAGCCGATGATTGTGACGAGGGGGCTTCCCCTCGTTCACTTCAACACATCGGACGGTAGACCCTCGATGCCTTAAAAAACCCCCGCCCGAAGGGCGGAAGCTGAGCCCGAAGAAACTCGAGCCTCGACATTAAATTCTGAACACACGGGTCTCATTTTCATTGACACATTCCGCTGACGCGCGTTTCACGTTGGCGTCTTCAAGCATTTTTTGAATACGCTGAGTGTTCTGCACAATTTCGCGGGTGATCAAACCTATATACATAAATCTCGATCAATTCCAAGTGGCGCGGAACAGGGTAAGAGGCCACACAGGTATCCGGCGGATCAAGACCGGTAACGTCTGAGCGTATCTGCCTCCAGGAACTGCTTGATCCAATGCATCGTCCGGATGGGAGGCAGCATAAGATTCAGGCGCGGAAAACGGGAGACAAGGGTGCCGCGATCCAAAGAGTCCACGATACAGATCAACTCATTGCGGAACGTGGCACAGGCCGAACGACCCCGGAGCGCATGAAAGAGATTGCTCGCCGCCACCACGGCTTGGAGTTCCGCCATATGCGCCTGCTTGGCACGCCAATCCGGTCCGGGAAAGCTGCCCGCATCCCCGGCCACCCAGACCCGCTCGCAACCCTCCACGCGGCAACACGCATCGGCGATGAAAAAACCTCCGGGGGACAACGGCACGCCGCAGTTGGCAAACCAGGGCGAGCCGGTCATGCCCGGCACGAACAATATCGCATCCGCCTGGATCTCCCCACCGGCGGTGACCACCCGATCCTCCTGGAAGGCAACGATCTTCGCGCCCAACCGGGTCTCGATGCCCTTTTTCCCCATGGCGGCCAGCAGGCTGCTGACCGCACGCGGACCCAGGCGTTTGCCGGGCTCGGCCATGGGCGAGAAGAAGGTCAGTTTGAACCGGTCCCGGCGATTCTCGCGCAGCAGTTGGGTGTGCAGACAGAAGAGGAACTCGAACAGAGGTCCACCGCGCACGGCGGACGGTTCGTCGGGATTGCCGGCAAACCCCATGGCGATACGCCCCCCACGCCACTGGAGCAACCGGTTGCGGAGCCACTCCGCGGGGCTGATTCCGGAACAGGGGTTGAGCGTATGATCGATTCCCGGAGCCTTGCGCAAATAACTGCCACCGCTGGCGATCAGCAGGGCATCGTTGCGTACCTCTCCCGACGTGGTCAGCACGGTCCGTCCCCCATCCCGAAAGCCAAGGCAATCGGCAGCGTGGAACGTCACCCCCATCCGCTCGAAAAAATGCCCCAACGGCACGATCAAATCCTCTCTTCTGCGCGTGCCGGAGGGGATCCAGATCAAGCTGGGCAGATACAGAAAGGTTGCGCGCGGCGCGATGACGGTCAACTGCATGGAACGTCCCGCATCCAATTGCCGTATCTTGCGAATGGCAGCCAGGGCCGCAAAACCGCTTCCGATGATCGTGACGTTCATTGGTGACTCCCCTTTGACGGCAACCGCCGGGATGATGCCTATGCACCGGATCAACCTGCCGGAATAGCGGCAGCTTACGAACAACGGCCCCCGGAGGCGTGCAGCATCTCTTCCACCTCATCGTGCTTGCCCTCCACGGCCAGGGTCCGGGCTGTTTTGCCTTCGTTGTTCATTTCGTTGATGCGAGCATTGCGGGACAACAACTCCTGCACCACATCCCGATGCCCCTTGGAGGCCGCGAACATCAGGGCGGTCATGCCGTCGTTGTTTTTGGCATTGATGTCGGAACCCTTGTCCAACAGCATCTTGACGATGGGCAGATGACCGTTCTCAGCCGCGATGAGCAGTGCCGTGCAACCACAGGTATGCTGCCGGGTGATCTCGGCCCCCTTGGCCAGCAACAGTTCAGCCACCTTGGCCTTGCCGTACCGTGCCGACAACATCAACGCCGTGTTGTGGTACTTGTCCACCTCGTTGACGATGCCTGGCACCTTGTCCAGAATCTTGGCAACCACATTCAGATTGCCGGCTTTTGCGGCCAACATCAGCGGGTTCATGCCCTTGTCGTTGCGCGCCGTCACATCGGCACCGTTGTCGATGAGCAGTTGAGTCATTTCGCCGATCTTCTGCCGGGTCTCCTCCGGTTTTGGATCTTTGCTGACATCGATGCGGCTCACTTTCATCAGCGGCGTCACCAGCATGCCGGCCTTCTCCACCGCCGCACCATGCCCGATCAGCGTTTTGACCACCTCCAACTGCAGATGTTCCGCCGCAAATCCCAGAGCCGTACAACCGCCGCTGGCATGGCTGAGGGCGTGATTGGCACCCTTGGCGAGCAACATTTTCACCAGTTCCAGATCACCATCCTGAGCCGCCCACATCAAAGGGGTCATGCCGCTCTTGCGCACGGCATTCACGTTGGCCCCCTGATCCAGGGTGGCCGTCACATCGGCGTGGGTACCCTCCAAAATGGCCTGCCACATCTTTTCGTTGGCGCCTTCATCAGCCCGCGCCGTGGAGATCCATGCCGTGCAAACCAGAAGCAACAGCCCGCCCAAACGACGTACCATCATCTTGTTTTCCATGATTCTCTCCTGGTTCAAAAAGGTTGGGAAAGCCGATCCGAGCGGATTTCAGGGGCTCTGCCAAAAAGTTCACGTCTTGAGACCTCTTTCTGCCATCCGCAATGACGTTTCATGCTGGCCATCAGGGCATCCCGCCGGACCACCGTATCCGACCAGGCTGCAAAAGCGCCATCGGCGCAGGTGTAGGGTTCCATGTTGAGAATCAACGGCTGCAACAGGAAATGGCCCAACACGGCACTGCTCTGCAGGTGGGCCTTCTGAGTCTGGCCATGCATGACAAAGGAGAAAACCGGTCCAAGTTGATACAATTCCGCCTCCTCCGTCCATTCTGCCACCGTCTTGCCCGATTGTGGCAACGCCAGACCATCGGGACATTCCCTCGCGAAGAACAGTCGGGCCAACATCCATGGCGTCAGCAACAGAAAAATCCGCCAGGGAGGATCGTCCCGATAGAATCGGGTTGCGATCGGCAACGCTTCATTGGCGCACCACTCTGCCGTAACGTGTCGCGCCAGGATCCCGCGATACTGCTCTGCCGTCTCGGCCATCAACGCTTCGTCTGCAAGCGTGGTCACGCGCCATCGATTTTCAGTCATGCTCCTGCCTCCTCGACACTCGGCACCCAGGACATCAACCGTTGCCCCACCCTTCGGTAAAGCTCCAATCGGGCCTCTGACTGAAGTCGTCGCGCGAAATCCGGCAACCAGGGTTGCAGATGCTCCTCCCATACGATATCGGCCACCTGTAGGTGCACCCCCTCGGGGGAGGGCATTCGCGGATCGTGGGGTAGACGCAAAAAAGCCAACACTTCCAACAGCGTACCCAGATAATCCACCCACATCCTCGGAAATTGCAACCCCACCGATTGGTAGAGCCGTTCCAATGTATCGAGGGTCTGTTCATTCAACAACGCCTTCGTCATCCAGGCCGAAGCAAACGGTGGACACACCGTTTTGGGAATGCCGTTGATGAACAGCCGGGTATGCTCGGCCTGCCAGTGATCCAGCGGCAGGGCATGCAACTCCGCGACCGCATCCTTGAGCCACGCCTCCGTGTCGGCCAACGCGCGCAACACGGCCAGGGACTCCTGGCCGGGATAGGCGAGCATTCCGGCCAGGAGTCTCATTTCATGGGGGGGCAGGGTTACCATGGGAAGGCATAAACGCCGGAGTACATGAACATGTGCCGCAGAATGTATCCGCCGTTGAGAATCAGGATACAGGCGACGACCATCGGCGCCTTTCCGGACCACCCTTTCAACACGCTCTGGAGTTCCACCAGGAACGGCAGCAGCAAACCCAGACAGATGAATCCGATCAGCCACAAGGGACTCTCCCACAGCAGGGTCGCGCTCCGATAGCCGGACTCCGATCCGCTCAGGGTGAAGTGGAAGAGGACGTAAAGGATGAAGAGTTCCATGGCGAGCAGCAGCACGTCGGTCCGTTCGAACATCACCTGCAGGGCATGATCCTCGTGGTTGCGGATGAAAAGGATCATCACGAGCATCAGGTAGGCCAACGCGGTGGAGAAGGCTGATACCGTGAAGAGAATCGGCACCGCCGGGTTATGCCAAAGGGTCACGGCAGGGAAACTCTGCAACAGCAGACCGGTATAGGCCGCCGTACCAAATCCGGAGAGCACCGCGACCCAGGCCATCAGGCGACGATAACGGCGGGCGAAATCGACAACGCGTCCGAAAGGTGCGGATTGCACAACCCTGCCGGCTATCGGGAAGTCGAGCCAGAAGGGCGACTCCCGCACATAGGGCAGCGCATAGAGCAGACCGGCGATCTGCACCCACATGATGAACTGGGTTCCCCAGGCGATCCAGGCGCTGGGCTGATTGAGAACCGCGAACGGGGTGAACAACACCAGCACGGCGGCATGATGCAGCAGGTGGATGAACAGGATCATCGAGCCGATGTTGAGCATCAGCACGCCACCGATCACCCCCCACAGGACCAACGTTTTGTGGGGTTTGAGGAAGAGGTCCGTGTAGATGGCCAGACTGATGCTGGCGGCACCCATTCCTCCGAGGAACAAATAGATGGCAAACCACCAGGTCCAGATGCTTTGGGTGGCAAAGGTTACGGTTTCCATGATCGTATCGCTCCGGGCGTTTAGCGTGCGGGAATGTAGTAGACGTTGGGACGGGTTCCCAGATGCGCCATCAGAGGGACCGCCTTGCCGCTCTTGACCAGTTTGGTGACCGGGTCCATGTCGTTATCGAGATCACCGAAGAGGCGCGACGAACCGACGCAGGTGCTGACACAGGCCGGCAGTTCATTGTTGACGAGTCGATGGTTGCAGAAGGAGCATTTATCCATGCTCGGCGTGTTGCGTTTGAGGGCTCCGTAGAACGCCTTGCCCTCCTTGATGTCCTGGTAGGTGACTTCATGGCGCGCGCCATACGGACAGGCCATGGCGCAGGCCTGGCAGCCCATGCAGAGATTCTCGTCCACCATGACCACGCCGGTGACCAGTTTGGTGGTCGCCCCGGTGGGGCAGACCGACATGCAGGGCGGGTTGTCGCAGTGGTTGCACAGCCTGGGCATGAAGTGACGATGCACTTCGTTTCCGGAGTGGCTCTCCCGGTCATGGACATAGGTGCGCCAGCGGTCCGCCCAGACCGGAGTCTGGTTCTCCAGGGCGCAGGCGGCCATGCAGGCGTTGCAGCCCACACAGGTATTCAGGTCGATCACCATCGCATAATGGGTCATGGCTGGAGACTCCTTGTCAGATCTTTTCAACGCGAACGGTGAACTCCTGGGAGCGAAAACCTCCGACAACCGGCTCCACCAGATAGGGAATCAACTTGTTGGTTGCGGTGCCCAGGCCATGACTCAGCCGCAGGGCCTTGTTCTCCACGCCGAACGACGAGTAGAGAAACAGGGCGTCCTGATGAATCTGATGGGTTACGTAAGCCGTTCCGGTGGCTTGCTGTTGGGAGAGGTTGTTGGTGATCCGTATGGGATCACCCGTGCGGATGCCCAACTTTTCGGCCCGATGCGGATGGATCCAGACCCCGGTATAGATTGCCTTCTTGAACCGGTTGATGGCGGCGATCACCGGATTGTTGCTGTTGGTCGAACCGTAGGATACCGTCGGCGCCTTGCCATAGGTGAAGTAGAACTCGTTGCCCCCCAGAGCGTCGGCCATGCTGGCGTTCGGTCGGCAGGTCACGGCCATCGGAGCGGCCAGCACGTTGAACGAAGGTCCGGTGCCACCCATCGACTGCATCCATTGGAACAGGGTTCCGAAAAATTCCAGGCGTCCGCTGGTGGTCGGCATGGCCATCTTGCGCGGCATCGCGTATTTCTCCAGCAGATCCTCTTTTTTCTCCTCCAGAAGGACTCCCCGCAGCCGTAACGCCTCATCCAGTTTTGCCGGTGTGGTGTGCATCTTCTGCGCGGTAAGCTCGAACGACACCTCCCGACAGGCCCGCGTATAGGGGCTGTTGTGCTTGGCCTGCACATGCTTTTTGTAGTATTCCATGGTCTGCTTGGCCGGAACGCCGCTCATCATTTCGAGGGCCCCCAGAAACGGTTCGGTGGAGCCGGAAATGATCTCCGAGAGCTTCAACAGAATATCCGGGGTCTCCACGGTGTCGTACAGAGGATCGAGGGCGGCATAACGGGTCACCACGGCCAGATCGTGGTTGACGCCATTGCCGTACAGGGTCGGCTCATCCCGTTCCAGATAGGTCGGATTGGGCAGCACCACATCCACATAGGGAATGGTGTCCGAGGGCAGTACATCCACCGCGATCACCAACTCCATGTTTTCGTGGGTGAGGATCTCCTTCCAACTGGTGTCCGGATAGTAATGACGCACCGGATTGGCGGCATTGATGAGAATGGCACGGGTACGGTAAGGTTCGCCGTTGTATAGAATCTTTCCCTGCACCGATTCGATCAGACCCACGTCGGCCAACGCCGGCACCGCCACGTTGAGCCGTCCGGCGGCACGTTCCTGGGCAGCGAACACGAATCCCCAGGCCGGATGCTTGTGCGGAAAGGTCTCCGGATTGGAAAGCGCTTTGATCAACTCCCCCACGAAGGGAATGCCGGCCATGCTGGTCATCAGCGGACCGGCCATCGCCTTGCCTTCGCTTTTGGCCTTGTGCCAACTGGCGATCTTGTGGTGATACTCGCCGGCCATGATCCAACCACCTTCCCGGTCGATCCCGCCCACCAGCGCCTGGACCATGGCCTGCACACGACGCAACATGTTGATGTTGCCGTAACGGGCGCCGTGCCAACCCGGATCGATGATGGGACGTCCGGCATGGGCGAACTCTCGGGCGATCCGTTCGATGGTGACTGCCGAGATGCCGGTGCTTTTGGCGGCCCATGCCGGGGTGTTGTCGCGAATCTCCGCCATCTGCGCCTGCAGAACGGTCATCACCGGCTTGCCCTGGACCAGCATGCCGTCGGGTGGAAGCAGCTCCGGACTCACCGCGCCGCCATCCTTGTCGAGCGTGTTGTGATTGGTGTAGGCCGGAAGTGCGACGATCTGCCGGGTGCCACGCTCCACCACCAGCGGATGCTGCTCGTCGTCCATGGCCAATTGCCACTGTCCATCTTCGCCACGGTAGACCAAAAACGGCATGTTGGTGTAGTTGCAGATGAAGTCGTGGTCGTAGAGACGTTCGCGCAACATCACATGCATCAAGGCGATCATGAAATCCAGATCGGTTCCAGGCCGGATGGCGATCCACTCGTCGGCCTTGGAGGCGGTTTCCGAAAGCCTGGAGTCCAGGGCGACCACTTTCACCCCTTTGCGCTTGGCCTCCGCAAAACGGACCATCCGCGAGGTGGAAACGGCGCCAATGGAGGCGTTGTTGGCCACGAACAGAATGTAATTGGCGTTGTCGAAGTCTGGCAACACTTCATCATGGATGTTGAAATTGCCGGTCACCGAGTCGGTGCCCAAATGGCCCGAGGCCACGCAGTGCTGCATGGGCGAGGCCACGATGTTGGGAATGGCGTTCCCCACCGCGAACGGCACGGCCCAATACATGTAGAAGACGCAGGAGGTCCAGCCTCCGACCATGGTCCACTCCCAGGGTTGGATCTTCTTCTCCTTGTTTTTCTGCGCGATGTATTCCCACGCCTCCTCCCAACTGGCTGCCCGGAAATTGGCCTCACCGCGCTTGCTCCCCTCCACGCGGATCAACGGCGTCTTGATGCGATCCACATCGTAGACCTGACGCAACCCGGATTGTCCACGGGCGCACAACTTGCCTCGGTTGAGGGTGGAGTGGGGATTGCCCTCCAGCTTCACCACCCGTTTCACCCCCCCTTCGGTGCGGGTGATGGCAATCACGTTGCACAGCGACGAGCAGAAGTTGCAGATGGTGAAGACCTTCTCTTCCGTCACCGGCAGATCCGGTTGCCTGGCAGCCTCTGCCGTGGAGAACCACTCCAAGGGGGTGATCATGGCAGCACCCGTGGCGGCAAGACCGCTGGTCTGCAGAAAACTGCGTCGCGT
>JADGAY010000132.1 GCA_015231775.1 Magnetococcales bacterium
TCTCTGCCATGTTCAGCCAACTGCCGTGTTTCGGTGTATAATGAATCTCAAGACGCATAAATCCGGGGACACCACACCGATTTCCTTTATGGCTATAAATTTGATCGTTATGGTTACCAATAGCAAAAAAGCATCCAAAGTTGAAGATCGAACTGGTGCGGATGGCCCTGGACGGGCAGTTGGAGAGCATCTGAGGCGGGGGTGGTGCGGGTCGCGACGTTGTTGCGCCCCTATCGGGGGTGGCGTCGCGACCGGAGGATCTTGGATGGGGTGGCGGGCGGTTCAGGCCAGGCCAGAGGCTCTGGCGAAGCGTTGCGCACCCTGGGTAAGGGCCTTGGCCAAGGACTCCTGGTGCTGCTCCTGGCGCAACAGATACTCCTCCTCGCGGTTGCTCAGGAAAGCCATCTCCACGAGTACCGACGGGATGTCCGGGGCTTTGAGCACCGCGAAACCGGCCTGTTTGATGGTCTTGAAGTGCAGGGAGAGGGGCGGGGTGTTGGAGATCGAGGCCAACAGATTGTTCCCGAGCAACAGGGAACGGTTGAGGGAGTCACGTTGGGAGAGATCCATCAGAATACCCTTGACCTCCCGGTCAGCCACATCGTCCAGATCGACTCCCCCCACCAGATCGACATTGTTCTCACGCTTTTCCAACAGACGGATCGCCTTGTCCGGGGAGGGCTTGCCCCGCTCGGAGAGACAGTATACCGACGCGCCGCGGGCGGAACTGACATGAAAGGCATCCGCATGCAGACTGATCAGGAGATCGGCCTGGAACTTGCGCGCCAGGGAAACCCGTTGATTCAAGGGCACGAAATAGTCCCCGTCACGGGTCAGACGGGCGGTGAAACCGGGGATGGCATTGATCTCCCGATGCACGCGCCGCGCCACGGCCAGGGTGATATCCTTTTCCCGCGCACCCGTCAAACCCACGGCACCCGGATCCACCCCCCCATGACCTGGATCGATGGCGATCACCACGCCCCGCTTGGAACTGCGACTGAACGACTCCACCGCCGCCTGCGCCACGGAAGCGGGCAGACACAGGCCACCCAGCGTCAAGGCCATGGACTTCAACATCGCGCGCCGATCAAACATCGCTCCTGCTCTCCCTTGCGATCACAATTTATTGACAGTGGGTCCGGAAGATTGATTTCAAAATTATCAAATGCTTGAATATTTTTCTCCGCCTCATGCCATCCAATGGGCCAACAAACTGACCATCGAACTGGCCATCGAACTGGCTCCAACAAGCAAGTCTCATACCGGTAATCGGCTGCTTTTCCTGTCACTTGAGAAAAATTCCGCGTCAGGGCTACGCCACGGGCTGAATATGTGTTATGCTGGATTATCGAAATATCAACCAGGCCTGTTTTGCACAGGCGCATCAGGGAGGGGCCTCATGTCCACGGAGGATCCGGACGAAATCGCCAAATTCGAACGCATGGCCCACGAGTGGTGGGATCCGGATGGCAAATTCAAGCCACTGCACCGCATCAACCCCTTGCGCACCGACTACATTCATCGACTTGTGCGACCCGGCGGCGGAACGCTGGAGGGGGTGGAGCTGCTCGATGTGGGGTGCGGGGGGGGCATCCTCTCCGAGGCGATGGATGGATTGGGCGCGCGGGTGATGGGGATCGACCGTTCGGAGACCATCATCAACGTGGCCCGCGCCCGTCAGAAGGAGAGCGGTTCGCAGGTGAGCTATCGGGTGCGATCGGTGGAGGAGCTGGCCGAGGAGCGACCTGCGTCGTTCGATGTGGTGCTGGCCATGGAGGTGCTGGAGCATGTCCCGGACGTGCCGGCCTTTCTGCGCGGCTGCTCGGCGCTGTTGAAACCGGACGGGCTCTTCTTCTTCGCCACCCTCAACAAAACCATGCAAGCCTGGCTGATGGCGATCATCGGCGCGGAGTACGTGTTGCGCTGGCTGCCCCGTGGCACCCACGCGTTCGACAAATTCATCCGTCCGTCGGATCTGGGTCGCTGGTTGCGCCACGCCGGCATCGGCATGCGCGACGTGACCGGCATGCATTACATCCCGTGGCGGGACACCTGGGAGTTGGCGGTGGGCAAGGCGGAGGTCAACTATCTGGGTTACGGGGTCCGGCTGGCGGATCCCGAGGAGTCGGATCCAGCGTGACCCGCCGTTTGAGTTTACCCTGGGGCGAGAAGAACAACAATTGATGCCCGGCCCCACGGGGAAGCTCCACCAGCACGGCCACGCCGCTTGAATCCAGACCGTTCATCTGGACCAGACGCGCGCCGGCGGGCAACGGGATGTTCTCCTCTCCGACCACCGGCATCGCCGATTCGACCGGCGCGGGGGATGTCACCCCCGTGGAGCCGCGTTCGATCAGTCGGATGATCAACGCCCCAAGTCCGGCCAACAGCAACACCGCTCCAAAGATCACGAAAAATTTCAAGGCTCGCATGCTCTCACTCCGCTCTCCAAGTTTCCCCACCCCGATGGGGTGTTCCACATGACCGACCACCACCCCTCCCCGCGCCGCATGACCATTCCCGCCGAGGGGGCCGGCGCGCGTCTCGACAAGGCGCTGGCCGCCCTGGACGAGACGTTGAGTCGCGCGACGATCCAGCGGGTGCTCAAGGGGGGCGGCATCCGGCGCGCGGATGGTTCGATCCCACACGCCGACGACAAGGTTCGCGCCGATGAGGTTTTTCTCATCGACATCCCGGCCCCGCGACCGATCGAGGCCCGTCCCGAGGCGATCCCCCTGGATGTGCTCTTCGAGGATGATGACATCATCGTCCTCAACAAGCCAGTCGGTTTGGCGGTACACGCCGGCGCGGGTCGTTCGGACGGGGTGCTGGTCAACGCGCTGTTGCACCACTGCGGGGGCCCGGATGAACCGGGAGGGCTCTCCGGCATCGGCGGCGCGATCCGGCCAGGCATCGTCCACCGCCTGGACATGGAGACCAGCGGCCTGCTGGTCGCGGCCAAAAACGATCGGGCCCACCTGCATCTGGCCGAGCAGTTCGCCAGTCACACCGCGTTCCGTCGTTATCTGGCGGTGGCGCGCGGCACGTTGCCAAAGCCCCAGGGGAGCATCGACGCCCCGATCGGACGCCACCCCCGGGACCGCAAGAAGATGGCCGTGGAGCCACGCCTGGGACGCCCCGCCATCACCCATTGGCAGCGTCTGGAGATCCTGTCGGGGTTCACCCTGGTGGCCTGCCGCCTGGAGACCGGACGGACCCATCAGATCCGCGTCCACCTGGCCCACATCGGTCACCCGCTGCTCGGCGATCCGCTCTATGCCCGTCCGTTCCATCCGCCGAGCGCCTGGCCGGAGGAGAGCCGCGTCGTGATCGAAAATTTCCGCCGTCAGGCCCTGCACGCCCAGCAGTTGACCATCACCCACCCCACCACCCGTGAGAGCATGACCTTTTCCGCCGACCCCCCCGAGGCGTTCCAGACCCTGCTGGACGCGTTGCGAAACCTGCGACTGGCATGATCCGGGAACCTCCTTACCCACCGACCGTTGTCGCGCTCCGCGGGATCGCCAACGGTCAAAAGAAAATCAATTGGCTTTGAGATCGGATTGTTCTATAAAACCAGGATGAGCCAGAATCCCCCTCCCCACCTCTCCACCGCCATGCTTCACCCCGCCCTGCCGGCGGGGGTCGAAACCTTTTTGCAGTTGACAGCCCATCTCGCCGACGGACTCTACATCCTCGATCAACAGGGGCGGATCGTCCTGTTCAACGACATGGCGGAAAAACTGCTCGGTTGGAGCCGTGATTCGGTCATGGGCAAGGATCCCCATACCCTGTTCCATTTTCAGAACGCCGCCGGCGAACGCATCGCCTCGGAACGGTGTCCGATTCTCCAGCATGTCAACCGGGGCGAGATCTTCCGCGCCGAGGAGGAGGTGTTCACCCATCGGGATGGCCATCCGATCCCCCTCTCCCTGACCGCCGTGCCGCTCCTCGACGCCAATCGCCAAACCATCGGCAGCTTCACCCTCTTTTCGGATCTCGGCCTGAAAAAACAGTGGGAGCGGGACATCAAACAGGCCAGGGACATCGCCCTGGAGACCTCGCGCCTCAAATCCGAGTTCCTGGCCAACATGAGCCATGAAATCCGCACCCCGATCAACGGCGTGATCGGCATGGCCGACCTGCTGCTCGACTCCCGGCTCAACAAGGAACAAAAAGATCTCGCCACCACCCTCAAGGAGTCGGCCCAGGCGCTCCTCACGGTGATCAGCGACATCCTGGATTTTTCCAGCCTGGAAGCCGGGCGCATGGAGACCGCCGCCACCCCCTTCTCGCCCATCAAGCTGGTCGAGGAGGTGGCGGAACTCATGGCCTCCCAGGCCCAACAAAAAAGCCTGGAACTGCTCACCGACATCAGTCCCAAACTGCCTGGGATACTGCTGGGCGATCCGGCCCGTTTGCGCCAGGTTCTCCTGAATCTGATCGGCAATGCCCTCAAGTTCACCCGCAAGGGGGGGGTGGTGATCCAGGCCCGCCTCACCGACAAAACCAAATCCCCACTCATGGTACGCTTTTCGGTCACCGACACCGGCATCGGCATCCCGAAAACAGCCTGGCATAAACTCTTCCAACCCTTCTCCCAGGTTGACAGCTCCTCCACCCGCCCATACGGCGGCATGGGATTGGGACTCTCCATCGCCAACCGCCTCGTGGAGCTGATGGGCGGCGAAATGGGCATGACCAGCCGCCGGGGCAAGGGTTCGACCTTCTGGTTCTCGGTGCCGTTTCCCCTCTCGGCGCGCATCGAGGAGGCACAACCGAGCCCGCAACCCACCATCCGGCTCAAGGGAATCAAGGCCCTGGTGGTCGATCCGCGTCAGACCAGCCAGACCATCCTGCTCAACCACCTGCTCAACTGGAACATGAAAGGGGCCTCCGTGGAGAGCACCGACGAGGCCCTGGCCTATCTGCGCCACGAGGCCCGCGCCGGTTCGCCGTGCGATCTGCTGCTGTTGGCCGCATCCCCGATCCCGTTGGATAAATGTCTGGAACTGGGCCGAATCATCAGCGAAGATCTGACCATTCCGCCCCTCGGACTGATCCTGATCACCGGCATCCACGAAAAGCGGTGGTTCGACGAGGCGCGCAAGGTCGGCTTCATGGCCCATCTCACCCGCCCCCTGCACCGCCACCAGTTGCTCGACCGACTGCTGATGCTGGTCAATCCCACCCCCCAGGAGGAGTCGGACCCGCACCGCCCCGAATCGGTGCCCCCCGAACCGCGCACCGACAAACCGAGCTTTCCCGGCGAATCGACCCAACCCGAAAGGACCATTCTTCTGGCCGAGGACAACGCCGTCAACCAGAAGGTGGCGCAGATGCAGATCAACCGCCTGGGCTTCGGGGTCCACACCTTCGCCAACGGCAGGGATGCCATCCAGGCGGCCCGCTCCGGGGTCTACGCCATGATTCTCATGGATTGCCACATGCCGATCCTGGACGGCCTGCAGGCCGCCCGCGCCATCCGTCAGATGGAACACCTGGAGAACCGTCCCCGCACGCCCATCATCGCCTTGACCTCCAACGCCCTGCCGGAAGATCGGCAACGCTGCCTGGATCACGGCATGGACGACATCCTCAACAAACCGATCCGCATCGAGGAGTTGGCCAACCGCATCGATCAATGGCTCCCCTCCCAGGCCAACCCGGAGGCCACCACCCCGGAGACCAGTCAGGCCGAGACCTTGCCACCCATGTCCCTGGAGCGGCTGCAGGGTCAATTCGGCGCGGATCCGAAGGTGATCGGAGAATTCATCGATGCCTATCTTTCTTCGGCTTCGTTAATCATTGCAAAGCTGAAAAAAAACCTTAAGATCAAGGATGCCGTCGAGTTGGAGGAGAACGCCCACGAACTCAAGGGGGCGAGCGCCCACATGGGCGCCCATCTCATGTCACGCCTGTGCATCGAGCTTCAGGCCGCGGCGCGCGACAACGATCCCGGGGCCTGCCGCCCGCTGGTTGAACGGATCCAAAAGGAGTTCCGCCGATGCGAGAATTACATCAAGAAGATGGAGACGATCTGACCCTGCCGCTCCCTCCCTCGGGACGGCTGCACCGCTGGCAGGCCCTGGCCGCGGGGCACCCACCGGAGTGGCTGGCCGCCCTGGTGGAATCCCCGATGGCCAAATGGGTGGTGGTCACCGAAGATGGTCCGGAGGCGGATCGACAACGGTATGTCGCCTACCTCAATGACGCAGACGATCTCCCCTACTGGGCCTTCGCCCTGGCCCAGGGGTATCTCGACGACGTGGGCGAGTGGCCCCTGTTCGGACTGCCCATCGAAGAGTCCCTCAACGCTTTGGAAGAACATGGCGATCCGATGCGCGCGGTCCGGGAGATTCTGGCCGGCATCAAACCGGTCTGGCCTGATTTCCGGGTGATGCATGTCGGTCGGGAGTCCGATTGAGTCCAACTCCCCGCTTGTGTCACGCGCGCGCCGATGACGCCATCCATCGGAATACTTCGTCTTGTCACTGGAGTCACCCATGAAGGTTTACAGCATCCGACTGCGTGAAAATCGCCTGGTTCCGCGCCTCCCCGCGGAGGTCGATCCCCAGGCGCGCAAGAAACTGCGGGATCTGCGCGAGGAGATCCTGGGGCTTCTCACCCGGCAGCGGTTCATCTCGTTCATCAAGCAGCCGAAGCTGCACTTCGACAACCAGCTCAACTGTTTGTGGCTGCTGCACGAATTCAGCTCCACGCCGGAACAGATGTTTCAGCATGTGGCGCGGTTGCAGATCTACGCCTTTCGTCACTGGGAGATCCCCTCGATGGACGAACTGCGTTCCGTGGCGCGGGAGGATCTGTTCCGCAACAACGAGAAATTCCGCGGTTCGACCTTCCTCTCCCGCGACCCGGCCCCCAGCGGACCGGGCTACCGCACCTTGACCTTCAGTGGCGCCTCGGAGAACGAAACCTCGGAGACCCCACAGATGGTGTTGCCGGTCCATCGGGTGGCCCAGCGCGACGTATTCGCCTTCATTCTCAACCACGGTCTGATCCCCCGTGATGTCGAGGGGGTGGGCGAGAAGATGCATCAGCTCTACCTCCTCACCAAGGAGGTCAACGAAAAGAACCGCAACAACAACGAGCCGGCCCTGCCGTCGCTCAAGGCGTTGCAGAATCGTCTCCTGGAGGGGGATTGGATCCGCGCCCGTCTGCCGATTCTGGAGCCCTCCTATCTGGTGGACATGGAGAAGGGGCTTTGGGAGCTGTATCAACCCAACCCGCCCAGCGGCAAGGGGTGGATCGAGATGACCCTGGAGCCGCCCTGGGAGGCGCGCAACCCGGAGATGGACGTGCGCCAGGGGGTGATCGCCATCGACTTCGGCACCAGCTCCACGGTGGTGGCCTGTCGCGAGAACGGCAAAACCACCTTGTTGCGGGTCGGCATGCCGGACTTCTTCCGCAAGCCCTCCCCGTCGGACTATCAGAACCCGACGGTGTTGGAGTTCATCCATCTGCCGCGTCTGTTGGCCGCCTGGACCAGCGAATCCCATCAGCCTCTCACCCGCTGGGATGATTTCCACTTCTCCCACGAGGCCTTGAAGAACTACCGGGAGAACGAGGCCAATCAGCGCATCGTGGCCAGCATGGTCACCAACATCAAGCAGTGGCCGCTCGCGCCCCCGGACATGCGCGCGCGGCGCATCACCGATCAGAACACCGGTCTGGAGCTGGAAATCCGTTCCACCGATGCCCCCATGCCGGTGCGAGGACAGTCGATCTCGGTGTCGCGGGAGGATCCGTTCGACCCGATCGAGTTGTACGCCTACTATCTGGGGTTGTTCATCAACCACCGCACCAATGGTCTGTTCCTCGAATACTACATGACCTTCCCGGTCACCTATCCCCGCGATATCAAGAAGACCATTCTCACCGCCTTCGCGCGGGGTCTGATGCGCAGTCTGCCGGAGTCGTTGATGTCGAGCCCGATGATGGAGCGGTTCCAGATGCGCGAGGAGGCCTCGGAGCCGGCGGCCTACGCGGCCTGCGCCCTGGAGGAGCTGGACATCGCCCCCACCCTGCACGGCACGGCCTATGCGGTGTTCGACTTCGGTGGCGGCAGCACGGATTTCGATTTCGGCCTCTATCGTCAACCGACCCCCCAGGAGATGGAGCAGGGGTATGAGCGGGTGATCGAGCGGTTCGGGGCCAGCGGCGACATGTATCTGGGTGGTGAGAAT
>JADGAY010000133.1:0-76 GCA_015231775.1 Magnetococcales bacterium
GGGCCTTGCCCTTGGAACCCACCAAGGGCCTTGCCCTTGGAACCCACCAAGGGCCTTGCCCTTGGAACCCACCAAG
>JADGAY010000133.1:176-8193 GCA_015231775.1 Magnetococcales bacterium
GGCCACTGGCCCTTGGATCCCGCCAGTTGGCGCGTTCTGATACATTCGGAGGATTTTTGACATGAGCGGTTTGAGTCAGGTAACCAGCTCCCGCGCTCCGTCGGCCATCGGGCCGTACAGTCAGGCGGTGGTTGCTGACGGATGGGTGTTTGTTTCAGGACAGATACCATTGGATCCGGTGAGCGGAATGCTGGTCGAAGGGGATCTCTCCCAACAGATGACACGGGTGCTGGAGAACATCGGCGCCATCCTGACCTCCGCTGGGTCCGGATTCGAATCCGTGGTCAAATCAACGCTGTACCTGACAGACATGGCCGACTTCACCACGGTCAACGACGTGTATGCCCGATACTTCAAACCACCTTATCCGGCACGCGCCACCGTGGGGGTCGCCTCCTTGCCCAAGGGGGCACGGGTGGAGATGGACGTGGTGGCCCGCATCACGTGCGAGACCTCGGGATGAAACTTCTAGTCGGATTGATGGTGACCCTGCTCTGGAGCGGACCAGCATGGGCGGGCCTGTTCTGCGTGACCGATTTTTCTGGTCGGAACTGCGGCTATGGGGATGTGACATCGTGCCTCCAGGCGGCTGGCCGACAGGGGGGGTGCGCGTTGAACCAGGCCGAGTTGATGAATCCCGTGGGCGGTGCCCCCTATTGCCTGGTGGAGAGCTGGCGCACCGAGTGTAACTATGCGGATGTGGCTTCCTGTCGGCAGCGGGCGATGGTGGTACGTTCGGTCTGCATTGCCAATCCCAATGCCGTGGGAGGCCGGGTGGAGGTGGTGTTCGGGCTGAGGCAGGATGACGCAGAGATCTCTCCGCCGGCGCCTGGAAATCAACGCTATCTGCCGAGTCCGGAGTATGAGCCGGGCAAGGGGGGGTGAGAAACGCGAACATGTTGCTCGGGGCAGAGCGGGCGTGTCCTGAACAGGGCCTTGGGCGGGGTTGTTGCGATTTTGAAGGTATAAATGATTGGCTCGGTATCGGGTGGCGTGTCGGGTGGAGCGGGGTAAGTTGAGTTTGCTTGGTCGTGGGTCATTCAGATCTTTTGAAGGGTGTTCCGGGAAGGATCCGCCTGTGAAACGCATGGTGCTGTTGATTGGAACGGTTGGATCGTTGATATTGTCCGGCTGCGCGGCGCGGGCGGGTGGTGCGGGGGTTCCCGAGCATCAGGTAGCCCATGCCGGACACTACAAGGGGCTCTCCGAGTGCCTGTACCGCCGGATGGTGGCCGATGGCTGGGTGGCGGATCTGTCGGTTTATACCTGCACGCGCCGGGCCGAGGTGGTGGGCAATGCCGAGGCGATCCAGGTACAGGCGGCCTCCAGCGGTGCGGGATCGACGGTGGGGGGCTCCCGCGTGGGGGTGGAGCGGATCGCCAGCTATCTGGAGCGGTGTGCGGCGGAGCGTGCGAGCGAGTGATGACGCGGGAGACGACGCTCCGGGGCATGCGGCACTTCGAACCGTTGGCAGGCGGGGTGTGGTTTGTTTGCCAACCGTGGAGCCCCCCCGCATCCCGACCATTACGGCAGTGAGTTTTCGGCGCGCTCCAATTCCGTGGCTCCAGGCAACACCGCCGGAGCTGCCGCACGCTTGAAAAACCGCTTCCGCACCCAGATCCCGATCAGCAACAGGCCCAAACCGCCGAAGAAATAGATCTGATAGTGCTTGATCTGATCCAGAAATCCCTCCATGGCGTGGCCGAAAATGTATCCCCCATAACCAAAACTGGTGGCCCAGACGAACGCTGCCACAAAGTTGAGCGCCATGAAACGAATCGCGGGAATCGGGGAAGCTCCCAGGGCGAACGGCGTGACGTTGCGTACCCCGTAGATGAACCGGAAGCCCATGATGAACCAGGTGTTGTAACGATCCAACAAATACATCACCCGTTCGGTGCGCTGCTTCCAACTCTCGCTGTTGGTCCTCTTCACCAACAGATGACCCCAACGCCGACCAATGAAAAAGGCGGTCTGATCACCCAGATAGGTGCCGGCAAACGAAGAGAGGATCACCCAGTTGAGATCCAACACCCCGGCCTTGGCCAGGTAACCGGCCACCAATACCATGGTCTCACCTTCGAGGAAGGTGCCGATGAAGAGGACGACATAGCCGTAATCCCGCAAAAAACCTTCCACGATCTCAAACATATGCGCAGGTTCCTCGAACGTCTATCCTTGGAAGGGGGAGAGACGGACCTCCATCTCACACCCCGTGATTCATCGGCTTATCCACGGCTCAAGGCGGCGGAATGTATCCGGAACGGGTGAGAATCTCCTGACCCTCGGGACCGCGCACCCAATCCAGGAATTTCATCACCTCGGGTCGCGGTTCGCCGAGGGTGTACAGATAAAGGGAACGGGCCAGGGGGTAGGCCTGATCCACGGTAGAGGCGGTGGTGGGGGGGACGCAGGGGGCATTGACCTCCTGCTCCTTGGAGATGCACAGGGTCTTGACCGTGTTGGTCACATAGGCCATGCCCACATAGCCGATGGCGCAGGGCATTTGTCCCACCATGTTGACCAGACTGTCCGAGGCATCCATGCTGAGCATCTGGGAATCGAAATGTTCGCGCTTTTCGAAGATCGTCTGTTTGAAGAAGGCATAGGTGCCCGAGTTGTTCTTGCGGTTGATCGGCATGATCTTCTGATCCGGACACTCCGGTACCTTGACCCCGAAATCCCCCCAGGTGAGGGTACGGCGGACCTTGCTGTAGATATCGGTGAGCTGGTGCAAGGCCAGGCCATTGATGGGGTTGTCGGGATGGACGATCACCGACACCGCGTCACGGGCCACCACATGCGGGATCGGCACCTGCCCCACCCGTTTGCGGGTCAGAAGTTGGATCTCCCGTTCGCGCAGCAAGCGGCTGGAGGAGGCGATCTCCACATGGCCGTTGATGAGCGCGGCTATGCCGTTTCCAGAGCCGCCACCGCTCACCTCGACACGCGCGCCGGGATTTTTTTCCTGATAGATGCGAGTCCACTCCTTGAGCGCCTTGATCAGGGTATCCGACCCCTTGATGTGAATCACCTTTCCATGTCCCTCTGGCTCGCCGGTCCAGGCCGGGAACGGCACAACGCAGATCAGACAAAAAAACAGGGTCGGGATGAGCCGGCGAAAAGAGGTGGGAACGATTGTCACGGGCCAGACCTCGCGGTAAGGGTCAGGGTGTCGCCGTCCACGGAGCAGGCGACGAGACAGGCCGAGGTGGTTTGATCGTCATCGAAGGTTTCGGCGGTGATCCACAGTTGCGGCAGAGAATCGGAGAAGTGGATCAAGGCGGCCAGCGAGGCGCGTGCCCGCTCCCGGTCGAAATAGGCGAAGGGTTCATCCAGGGCGAGAAAATGCAGGGCTTGGGTGCGCGCGGCCAACGCCTGACACAAGGCCAGACGCAACGCCAGGGTCAACTGGCGCCGGACGCCGGTGGAAAGCTCCTCCATGTGCATGAAATCGTTCTTGGCCACGGAAAAGATCGCCAGATTGAGATCCCCGTCCAGACGCGGTTGATGATACCGTCCACCCGTGAACAGGGGCGCTCCGCGCGCCACGAGCCGGTTGGCTTCGTGGAGAAAGTCGCTCTTCAACTGGGTGGCGCATCCGCTCAACAGGGACTCGGCGGAACGTCGCACCTCGATGGCGCGGCGATCGCGCAGATTCTCGTTCTCGAAGGAGGCGACCGCAGCCAGCAGACGGGCATGCTCGCGACGTCTGACCTTTTCGTTCTCCACCTCGCTCTCCAGGGTGGCCACCGCCGCCAGATGGGCGGCATGCTCCTCCTTGGCCATGCGCACCCGCGCCTGACTTTTTTCGCGCAGCAGGGCGTGCTCGGCCTGAAAGAGTTTCAACCGCTCCCCAAGGTCGCACAACTCCTGTTCCAGGACTTCGGCATCCAGAAACGGTTGGCCATCCGCCTTGGACCACCCCTTCAAGGCATCGGACCAGGGGGTACCTTCCATGCCCAACAGGATATCCACCTGCTCCTTGACGGGTCGGTTGGCCGCGTCGCGCAGGGTCTCCAGGGTTTGGCGGGCCTGGGCAGCGCGTGATTCGACGGTTTGACCAACCTGGGAGAGGGCGTGGATGCGACTGCCGGCGGTAAAGCGTCCGATGAGATTCCAGAACATCAGGAGCATGAACAGTACCGTGGGCACCCCCAGGAGCATGGGCGAGAGGGGCCAGGCGGGCAGCAGACGGGTCAAAAGGGCGTTCACCCCAGGGGCGAAGCCGGGATGGTGGGTCACCTGCCAGGCCAGGGCCGTGAAGATTCCGCCCACCAGGGAGAGCATCAAAAACAGCATCACCCCCCAACCACGATGGGTACGGGTACGGCTGGCATTGTTGCGCGCCTGCGCCAGTTCCGCGTTCTCATGGGCCAGGGTCGGGGCCTCGCTCGGATGGGAGGTGGGCTCGCCAAGCCAACTGGCCAACCGGTTCTGTTCGGAAACCACCGTCGCCAGAATGCCGCCCAGGGAGTCGAGCCGGGCACGGGACTTGGCATGCCATTGACGCACCTGACCGGCGGGAACCTCCACCTCGCTCAAGTGACCGCCCTGGCAGATGCTTTCGATCTCCTTCAAGCTGTTGTCGAGCTGTTGGCAGCGACTTGTCCAACTGGCCATGCCGATATTCGGCGAGGTCTGGATCATGCGATTGCAGGCCGCCTCGATGCGCCGACCGGCCTGGACCACGCCGGCGTCAAATCCCAACCACCGTTCGATGGCCGCCACCGCCACCGCCACCCGGTTGCGCGCCGCCTTCAGACGGTTTTCCAACTGGCCGAGGGTCTCCTCGACCAGATTCAATCCGGTGATTTCGTTTTTCAACTCATCCTGGCGGCGCACGCGGGTTTCGATTTTTTGACCGATGGCCATGCGCTCCTGGGTGAGGGTGGTGGCCAGGCTTTCCAGGGTGGTCACGCCGGCGAGCATCTTGACCGTGCCGAGGCCGCGGGCGTGATGGGCATGGCGTCCCTGGGTGAGATACAAGGTATCGATGTAGGTTTCAAACCCGAATCCCAGCAGGGTGGCCAACATCGAATCGACCGATTCCGCGCCATGGGCCAGGGGGGTCTCCTCGCCGGTGCGTTTGAGCAGGGCATCCTGACCGCCCTGATTGTCGAAATGGCGGATCAGGGTATACCCGGTTTGGCCGTCCACGGTGAAATCGAGCTGGATGGAGCCCTGTTCCGCGCCCCAGCGGACCGCCTTGGCCACCGCCTCGTCGGCGAGGTTGGCGCTGCGTCCGAACAGGGCGAGACAGAGGATCTCCAGGAGCGCGGATTTTCCCGCCTCGTCGGGTCCGGTGATCAGGATCGGTCCAGAGGCGGGCAGGTCATCAAGGTCGAGTTTTTTGAAGCGGAGGATATTTTCGGATTGCAAACGGCGGATGATCATGCCACGGCCTCCACGGTGGGACGCGTGGCGTTCAACCGGGACATCAACAAATCCACGGCCTCCTGATGGAGTGTCAGGTCAAGGGAGGGATTGGCGGCCCGGCGGCGTTGCAGCTCCTCCTGGGCATAGGTTTCAAGGAGTTGCACGGGCTCCTGGAGACGAAAGTGGGCGTCGCTGGAGGGCGGTTCATGGGCGGGCATCGGTTCACCTCGCGGTGGGGTGTCATCGGACGCGCGATTACGAGCTTGCGCATTTTATTGGGAGATGGTTCATCCCCGGTGGATCGCCCGAAGGGCGTTCCACGGTGGGGTGCGGGATTTCTCCCCCCAGCATGAAAGTCTACCGATTTTATTCGGTCTGGTAAACCCTGCCAGACCATCAATCGATGCGAACCAACAGAAAACCGTTGCCCGGTTCCCGGAAATTGGTCACCTGGCCCCGATAGGCACGCACGCCGACGCCGAGCAGTTGGTCCCGGTACATGAACAGGCGCACATCGGTTTTGAGGGGTGATGCCCCCGCCACCGGGATCAGGGCTGGCGGGATATGGCGCTGCACCAGCGTGGTGGACGGATCGAGGGTCGCGAAGCGGGCGCGACTGATCTTTTCGCCGATCAGCACCCCGCGACCGCCGAAACCGCCGAAGCCGGGCTTGAAGACCCAGCGGGCCCGCTCCTTCCAGACCATTTCGGGATCCAGGGAGCCAAGCAGGCGCGTCCGGGGCACCAGAGCGGTGATCCGGGCGCTATCGGCCTCGGAACAGCCGAGGGCGCTCAGATGGTCCGGATCCGACCAGCCGATCATGCGCCGTTTGTCGGCCAGAAGGCCATAGGCGCGGGGATTGGGGGTCAAGCAGAGCTGGCGGTTGAGCCAGGCGGATCTCAATCCGGCCAGGGCTGGGCTCTCCAGGTAGAAATCACAGTGGCGGTTGTAGATCAGCTCCACCCGTTGACCCGCGAGAAACACCCCATCCGCGCCAAAGTCGAGCTGGCCGGGATCGACGATCCGACATGGCAGACCCGCCGCCTCCAGCAGTCGGGCGGCGACGACCATCTCCGGGTAGAGGAATTGTGCCGCGGGATTGTCGTCGAGGATCGCCATCAGGCGCGGCACCCGCCCCCCATCGCCGCTGAACAGCCCCATTTCGGCGCGGAAGGTGTCGATCAGCCGTTTCAGGCGCCGGTCGTTGCGGGTGCCGGAGGGCTCCCGCGCGGCGAAATCCGGATGGCGGGTTTCGTGGGCCATCAGCAGTCCGCCGGCATTGGTGTTGACCTCGATCAGGCGCGGACCGTCGGGGGTGAGGTGGAAATCATACCCCATCATCACCGCCTCGTGACCCGGATCGAAGCGGGCGGTTTCCGGGGCGTCGGGGAGGGGATGCGGATGGGCAAGGGCGAGACGGCGCAGGGTGCGCGCCAGTCCGACCATTTTTTTGATATCCGGCCTCAAGATCGAGGCAACGGGAGGCGGGGTGGTCTGGTTCATGGGTTGATTTTTTAAAAGGTTACGTTAGTATGAAGGGCGATGTCACACAATTTTGATTCTCGACGAGAGTCCCATTTTTCTTCGGCTTTGTCGTGGAACTTCAGTAAGGAGGTTCCACGACGCAGTTGTCAATTTGGGGAACAATCCATTCGGCAACAGACCAAAAAATCCACAAGGTCTCTGCCTTTAACCTGTGAAGTGCATGAAGGAGATTGCATGCTCGAACGCCACATTCCCACCGCTTCCCATGCCCTGACCAACCAAGTGATTTATTCGCTGATCGAACCCTTGTTTCCTGCAAGCCGAAATATTCTCGATTTGGGCTGCGGCAAGGGACACATGACGCAACGGATCGCCAATGGTTTGATTCGGGCAGGTTTACAGCCGGCCACGATCCTGACCGCCTGCGACATCGTTGAGGAGGGCTATGCCTGTGCGGAAATCCCTTTTGTGTCCGCAGACCTCAATCAGGCTCTGCCGTTCGAAGAGTGTGCCTTCGATCTGATCGTTTCGGTAGAGGTGATGGAACATATTCATCAATTTTATCAATTGATTATGGAGTGCTCCAGAATTCTGAAAACTGGAGGTGTCCTGATTTTTTCGGTACCCAATATCCTGCACATCAACTCCCGTATTTCATTTCTGGCCACGGGTTTTTTTGACATGTACATCGTTCCAACCACGGATCAGAAGATGGCAGGCCGGTTGTGCGGTCATGTCATGCCGCTCAGTTTGGCCTATCTGTCGTATGGATTGCGTCGTGCCGGGTTCGAGGCGATCACCGTGCATCCAGACAAGCAGAAGAAATCAGCGGTTATTCTGTCTGTGCTGCTCCATCCCTTCTTTCGCCTCGGCGCCTGGTACTATGACCGCAAAATCCAAAAGTACGATTCGCGGGTCTACGCGGAGAACCGAACCATTCTGACGGCCATGAACGGTTTTGACATGCTGACCGCGCGCAGTTGCATCCTGATGGCCCGGAAACCGTGATCCTGGATCCGGGGCAAGCGCAGAGAAACCGAATGCGTTTTTGGTGAGAGCCTCCTGCAAAGGGAGATTCACCGGTCGGGCTCTCCGTTTTCGGTCGCCAGCAACCGTCCGGCCCGGCGGGAGGCGAGGGTTCCCACGCCGGCGG
>JADGAY010000002.1 GCA_015231775.1 Magnetococcales bacterium
CAGGGAGATTGTCCTTATCGAGCACGCCGCCCGCCCGCTTATATTCACGCAGGTACAGCGTTGCCGCTGCCTCCATGAATTGACTGAGGGAGCGCAGCCGCGAATCCGCGTGTGCAATCCCCTCCGCCTGTTCCTTAATGGCGGGATCAATGGACGCGCGGATGAGCCCGAATTTGGCCCGTCCGATGCCTGGTCTCCCCACCTTGTTCACCATGCGCGCATTGTGCTCCTGAAATGTTTTTGCCGTCAAGAACTATTTTCTGTTGACAGGAAAGTGCGATCCTGGTAATTAGTGAATCATTAAAGATCGTTCATAGCAGTTTATGAAGCGAAAGGGGCCTTTATGAAAGCGAAGCAGGGCAGGGTGAGGGCGGGGCGACCGTCAAAAGATCGCAAGGTACTCCTCAATACGCGCGTGAAGGAAGCCACGAAAGACCGGCTCTTGGCGTACTGCGGAGCCGATCGCATCATGTGTGAGGTGGTCGATTTGGCCGTCAATCAACACATCGACCGGGAGGGCAGGCCGTGAGCGACGAGCCGCTCGACATCATCACGGGGAAGCAAGTCGCGGCCCTCTTGCGCGTCAGCTATCGGCACGTCACTGGACTGGCGAAGCGGGGCGGCTTGCCGGTGATTCGCGTCGGCCATGTCTTGCGGTTCAACCGTCCGGACATCCTGGCCTGGGTGCGCGACCAGCGACAGAAGGAGGTGCCTAGTGGACGCCTGTGATTATTGCCACGGGCTCGACGCGGTGGAGTGGGACGAGGAGGCGGGCGACATCTGCAAGTATTGCCTCAAGGACCGCAAGGACAGCAAGGCCCGCGAGGCGGATGAACGTGAGCAGGCCGAACAAGAGGAAAGGTGGGCGCGATGAATCATATTGGAACAGTGCTCTTTCAGACGTTTCTCGTGTTTGCCGTGTGTGCGGTGGGGATCGTCATGGCCTGCGAAGCCTGGAACGACTGGCAGGCGGGGCGCGCGGCGCGAGCGGAATGGCTGCGCCGGTTGTGCGCCTCCGGCTTGCTGTGGAGGACGCGCTAATGCTCGCCAACGGGAAGCTCCATGCCGGAAAGCAGAACACGTACACCCAGCTCGATATTCGGACATCCGTGTGGCGGGTGTTCACCTTGCTGGGCCGGTGCGGGGTGCGCGATTACCGCAAACATCGGCTGCCGGGAGAAATCAGCGTGGACGGCATTCTGTACCGATTCGATGGGCGGTGGAATTGGATGCTGGGTTCCTTTGGGATTCCGGCTCAGCACGTCGGGCGCCCGCCACGGAGAGCCACACCCAGCTATCCCGTATCTCGGCGGAGGAACATCATGCGCGCGCCTGCCGTGATCGAGAAGCCGAGGGAGCGAACCTGTCTCAGGTGTCCGACTGTGTTCGTGTCCGTGCATTTCACTTGCCCACCATGTCGGGCCAAGAATCAGCAATATTCGGATGAGTTTGCGTGTCTGTAACCAAAGGAGGGGGATCATGAGCGAAACAGCGATCGAGACAGAGCCGAACTACGAAGCCACCACGGAGGAGGAGCCGAACTACGAGACGCTGGTAGAGCTGCCGCGCCTCATTATCGACCCGTTCGATAAGGAGAAGGCGGCGAAGGCCCTTGAGGAGATCGAGGACGCCGACAAGCTCGCGGACATCATGAAGGCCTACGAGACGGAGGCCGCAGACTTGACGGCGCACGACAACATTTCTTTGTTGCGGTGCGCGGCTTTTGTCGAAACCTGCAAGGTGGCTCAGGCTCATGCGGCCAAGCGGCGCGAGGGCTTAGTGGGCCCGCTCAATGCGCAAGTCAAAAAGCATAACGCGGTGTGGATGCCGCTCGAAAAGGGGTTCGATGCGGCCTGGCGCAAGGCGTTAGGCACGGCAAACCGCTACATCGCGGAGCGGGATGCCGCGATTGAGGCCGAACAGCGGCGACTCGCGGCGGAAGCGGCGGCAGCACAAGCCCTGATCGATCAACAGCAGCGCGAAGCCGAGGAGGCCGCGAAGAAGGCGGCGGAAGAGGGGGATTTCGTGGCCGCCGTCGAATTGGAATCGAAGGCCGAGGAATTGCGCGTGCAGGCGGCGGAGATCGTGCCGGAAGTGGTGCCGCAGGAATCGAACAAGGTGCAGCTCGACAGCGGCGCAACCTTGTCACTCGGCGGGAAGGGCAAGCGGATATGGGTGCTCCCAGGCTGGGACAAAAAGAAGGCCCTCCCGGCTCTTGATGAGAAATTCGCCGGACTGGTCGGCGACATCACCAAGTTGCCGGAAGGCGTGCAGTTCCTCTTGAGCGTATGCGACGTGAACCCCGTTCACCTGAACGCCAAATGGAAAGCGCCGGGCGCGAAGTTCCCGAGGCCGTTCATCGATGCGCCGGACTATAGCAAGGGCTCATTGCGATGAAGCTCATCACGAGAAGGGGCGAGCCGTTCGAATATTTCGAGGAGACGGAGCGGCTTGACCTCTTCTCGGTCAGTCAGGGACGGAAGGAGGCCTTCAACTCTTTCCGTGGGGTGCAACCAGACATTTTGGAGGCCGCGCGGGTGCGAGGCACCATCCTCCACAAGCGGTTTTTCTTTGCGATGGCCCATTGTGCCGGGCTGTGCGAGTACCCGAAGCGAATCGAACTGTACGGCGGGTATTGCGACAGCATGGACCGATGGATTGATGAGGCCAAGCCGAAGCCGGTGAAGCTGGAGGCCGCAGGGCTCAATCGGCGGTACCTGTACGCAGGGACCAGGGACGCGGACATTCTCTACATGGGGAGCGACCTCACCATTATGGACCTCAAGAGTGGTGTCCCGACCTGTACGGATGAAATGCAGTTGATCGCCTACGACCATATGGACGGGTGCAAGGCGGAGCGACACCTTGATGTGTACTTAGACAAGAACGGCGGGCGCGCGAAAGAGGCATGGGTAGAACGATCCGAGATGGCGGCGCACTGGGCGGGGTTCCTCAATGCGTTGTCGATGCTGCGATGGAGGATGAAGTATGGACGCTGAGACGAAAGCCTTGCGGGATCATTTCGCAGGGCAGGCCATGGCCGGGATCTTGACGACGCCGATTGACGGGGAAGTTGACCCCAAGGTGTTGGCGTCGATGGCCTACGAGTATGCCGACGCCATGCTGGCCGAGCGTAGCAAGGCGGATGAGCAGGCCTATCAGGACCGGCTGAAACGGGGGAAGTTGAACGCGAAGAATGAACAGGTGCGGCAGAAGGCAGCAGCCGAGGCCGCGAAACGTGAGGGGGAATCACTTACCGGAGGGAAGAAAGATGGACGCAATCAAGTCCGCTGAACGGATGAAATTCACGCGCATCAAGGGGGATTACAGCGAAGTGCGCCGGTTGCCACGGCTGGGGAAAATCCGGCTGGGGGTTAAGCGGCAGACGCAGGGCGGGAAGCAGTACCCGTCAGAAACGGAGCATTTCGTGTGCCCGTCAGAAGTGGAAGCCGTGTACGGGCCCACGCCGACCGAGCTGGACGTGATGCTGCCGCTTGAAGATCCGGAGCAGGTACTTGTCCAGAAATTCGCCCGCTATGGGGCGAGTGCCGGGCTCAAGTGCCACGGCAACGGGGAACAGGCCGAGCAGCTGAACGAGCAAACGAAGCAATGGGAGCCCAGGACATGCCCGTGTCCGGCCCTCAAGAGCGAAAAGAACCCCAAGGGCGATTGCACGCCACAGACGCACCTCCTCGTGCTTCTGCCGAAGGTGTCCATGGGAGGCTGCTACCAAATCACCACGCGCAGCTTTCACTCAACGGTGGGGCTGAACTCCTCTCTCGACTATACCCGTGGACTCGCAGGGCGCATCGCGCTCTTGCCTATGAAGCTGCGACGGGTGCCACAGGAAACCCACCACGACGGGAAGAAACAGGTGCATTACATCTTGAGCCTGGTCCTGGATGCGACCTTGCCGCAGATCGCGGATATTCGCAGCAATCCCGAAAGCCTCCTCATCCCGTCGCGGTACCAGATCGAGGGACCACAGGATGAAAACCCGCTCATGGACCCGGTAGACATCATTGACGCGCCCTTGTCTATCGAGGCCTCCGACTTGGCCGACATGAGCGATGAGAAGATGGAGGAGATTCAGGCCAAGCTGAATGCGACGATGGCCACGAATACGCTGCCGGCCGCCGAGCCCCTCAAGGCCCAGACCACCATCGTTGACCCTGCCGAGAAGAAGCCAGACCCACCGAAGGCGGAGCCGCCGAAGGCCGCGGCGCCCGCTCCCTCACGCACCTGGACCGAATCGGTATGGGTAGACATCTGCCTGTACTTTGCCGATTCCCCGCAGCTGGTCGAGCTGCGCGACCACATCTTGCGCGGCATGAAATACGTCAACAAGCAGACCGGGCAGTTGAACGACTTGCGGCAGATCAACGCCATCGGGCGAGACGTCTTTATGCGGCGCGTCGCCATCGAGGCCGAGCGTCGCAATATCACATTGGGGGTGAAGTAACCATGAATCTCGTTGTCATGATCGGCAATCTCACGCGGAATCCGGAGCTTAGATACACGCCGAGCGGCACGCCCGTCGCCACGTTCGGGCTGGCCTGCAATCGGCGGTTCAAGCAGGGCGATGAACTGAAAGAGGAGGTGACATTTATCGACGTGGTGGCGTTCGGGAAGATGGCCGAATCCGTCGCGCAGTACAAGCAGAAGGGCGACAAGGTGGGCGTCACGGCACGGCTCCAACAACAACGCTGGGAGACGGAGGACGGGCAAAAGCGCAGCAAGCACCAGCTCGTCGCCAATAGCATCGAGTTTGTCGGGGCGAAAAAGGATGGGGGCGGCGGAGATCCAGGCGACCCCGAGAGCGGCGATCCGGATTACAGCTAGGGCAGTTCATTCATTACCAAGGAGGCACCCGTGAATTGGTTAAAGGTCGATATTGCCACCATCGCCAACGGTGGCGTGAACCAGCTCTTTAATCAAGAGCTGGAAGAGATCATGCGGAACATTCGGGACATCAATATGGAGCACAAGCCAACCCGGCGCATCACGCTCCAATTTGATTTTTCCGCCGACGAGGACCGGACCAACATTACGTGTCGATTCAGGCCGATTCGCAAGATTGCGCCCATGCGTGCCGTGAAAAGCACCATGGTACTTACGGAAGAGAACGGCCAGTTGCAGGCCCATACCCTGGACATCGAGCAGCCAGGGCTCTTTACCCCCAATTCGGGCCCGCAAGGCCTGGTCGTGGTGGGCGGGATCGTCACAGGCGGCAAGTAAGCCGCTGCCATCGTGCCAACAACAGAAGGGACTACAGACAGATGATTAGAGAAGCTATTCAGGAAATCGAGAAACTCGCCAAGCCTACCGTCCAAGAGTTCGGCGGCCTCACCTACACGAATCGTCCATTCATCCCGGTCAAGGACCCCATGCCGGACGGTGAAAACGTCACCACCCTGAGCGGGCTCGTTGAGCTGGTACGGGCGAAGCTGAACGGGCTCGACGTGGCAAGGGCCTATGCGCTCGTCGAATCCCCTACGCGCGTCACGGTCAGCATGTTGCTGTGCAACGTCTGGGGCGACCGGCAGACCCATATCACTTGCGAGCTGCCCAGCTATGGCGCGTTCCCGTTCGGCAGGTACATGGAGCAAGAGGAATTTATGATCGGCCTGCAAGCGTTTTTCGTGCGGGGCGAAGAAGAAGCGGACTCCTCCTACGTGGTGGAGATTGCCGGGAAGTTGACCGCGAGTGATGTGAAGCAGTCGAACGACGACGGCATTTCTCAGAACGTGGTGATTAAGAAAGGGCCTGTGTTGCAGGCCGATGTGGTCGTCAAGAAACTCGTCAAGCTCCGGCCCTATCGGACCTTCCGCGAGATCGTGCAGCCCGCCAGCGAGTTTGTGTTTCGTATGCGCAGCCGACAGAACGAAGTCCCAGCGCTGGCCCTGCATGTCGCCGACGCGGAGATGTGGCAACCGGAAGCCATGCGAACCATTAAGGCGTTCATTGAAAAGGAACTGCCGGACTTGACGGTTGTTGCGTAGATGCGAACCAATCTCGGCAACCTGCCCATCACGATTGATCCCGTGACCGGGCAGGCAAGGGTAGTGCGAGGTAGCTCAAAATCGCGGCATATCAAAACCGCGGCGGAGGCATCCGTGGGGAGAGCAAAGCCTGGCAAGGCGAAAGATGCCGGTTCGATTCCGGCCCTCGCACCTACCTTTGACTCTCAGCTGGAGGCCGACCGGGCGAACTACCTGTTCGGCCTTCAGCTTGGGGGGAACATCGTGCGGTACGTGCATCACCCGTTTTCGGTCGAGATCGGGCCGGGCCGATGGTACACGCCGGACTTCCTCGTGGAGTGGATCGACGGCTCCATCACCATCGAAGAAATCAAGGGGAGCCTCAAGCAGAAGAACGCCAGGGACAGCGAAACGCGGTTTCTCGCCGCAGCGGGGAAGTTGCCCATGTTTCAGTGGCAGCTGCTTACGCGAGTCAAACGGATATGGATTGCCAAAAGGAGCTTGTGATGGACGTATTTACGGCAGCGCAATCGAGGACGCTCCGAGACGAGGCGATTGAATCGGTGATGAAGCGCGCCGGGCAGGACTTCATGGATCGGGCCGAGGCCTATATCCTCGACTATCTCAGGGCGCATGGGGCGACGGCAGGGGAGCAGTTGACGCGCGCCTGCCTATCGGCGGGCATCGAGCCGCACGATGATCGGGCATTCGGGCCCGTCTATATGCGCCTATCCAGGCGAGGGGTGATTGAAAAGTGCGGGTTTGTGCCTCGACTGCGCGGGCATATGACCAGCGGCGGGAACGTGTGGCGGCTCAAGATCGGGGGTAACGCATGACCAAGTATCCACTCACATGGCCGACCGGCTGGAGGCGCACGGAATCCTATCGGCGCGACCAGGCCTCATTCTCCAAGGCGAAGCGGCAGCTGTCCGTGCATGACGGCACGCAGCGCATCATTGACGAAATGCGGCGGTTTTACGTGCACGAGAACAACGTCATTATTTCCACCAACGTCAGGCTCCGGCTGGACGGGTTGCCATTGTCGAACCAGGCCGAGCCGCACGATCCAGGGGTAGCGGTGTACTGGAAGAAGCAGGGGAAAGACCAAGTGATGGCGAGCGATCGATATACCCGCGTCGCCGACAACCTCGCCGCGATTGCCGCGACCCTCGAAGCCATGCGGGCGATTGAGCGGCACGGCGGCGCGCAGATTTTGGAGCGGGCCTTTCTCGGGTTCACGGCTCTGCCGGAGCCGAAGAACTGGCGGGACACGTTCAGGATGCACGGGCTCGACCCGCATATGTCGCGCGGGGAGGTGCTGAGCAATGCCAGGGACATCTACAAGCGCATGGCCATGGAGCACCACCCAGACAGGGGCGGCGATCCAGAGAAGATGGCCGAAATCAATCGCGCGTGGAGCGATGCGCAACGGGAGTTAGGCGCATGAAGCCCTGTCCCGTCAAGCACTGTAACCAGTTCACGCACGGCGACACGCTGGCCTGTCAATCCCATTGGGCCATGGTCCCGAAGGAAATCCGCGAGGAGTTCCATCGTGCCTGTCGCCGGGCGCCGGGAACGCCAAGCCACGTTGCAGCCGTCAAGACCGTCGAAGAGTACCTCTCACGGAGAGCGTGCTAGGAAGGGGAACCGATGCAGATGATTTGGGACACGATCGACAAGGGCGGGCCGATGGTAGACAGCATGATTCTCGCGGCGTGCCTCCTGATTATTCTGGCCTGCATGTTCTGGCCGGCCAAGAGGGGATTATGAGCGAGGGCATTCCATACAGCGACTTGGTACTGGTGCGGCGGGCGGTAGTGCACCCCACGAATCGGCTCGCAGGCGACATGCCGCGGTGGGCGGTGGTGAAAGTGGTGTTCTGCACGGGCTCGACCGTGGCGCGGGAACTGTGCCGACGGTTCAATGTGAACCCCGACGATATGGTGAAGGGCGTCAAGCCCGATGACGAATCGTATGAACAAGGACTTGCCGACGGACGGGCCAGCATGTCCGTCATGGAAAGGACGTGACGCAATGCCTAGACGGGCAGGTGAAACCACCAAGATCATTCAGTCTCTCCGGAATGGCGGCATCTTCATATGGTGCAACAAGATACTGGCCTACCCGAAACATCTAGCCGCATCCGTCGGGCGAGCAGACGTCAAGGTAGTCGGGCCGGAATGGCTGGAGGAGCGGCGATACAGGGGGGTGGAGCTGTCAGATATTGCGATCGACCATTCCGCCAAGCTGACAGATAACCAATGGAATGAATACCTCCACGCCAAGACGCGCGTGCGAAACCGGGGAACCGCGGAAAGGACAGCATGAAACGACTCAGAGAGATGTGGGATTTCTTGACCAAGTTTCCGGCCCTTCACCGGGCCATCGTGAGCGAGTTCGATTCGCACAATGACCAGGTGGCGGAGCTACAGCGGCAGCTTGCCGAGGCACGGGCAGCCCGGCGACATGCCCAGTCTGTGAGTAGCGAGCTGGTCAAGGAGAAGCGGGAACTAGAGGCCCAGCTTGCGCAGCGGTTCGACCAGTTGCCGGAAGGCATGGAGGAATGCACGATTCTGTTCAAAGAGTGCGAGAAGGGCCATGGCCGGTTAACCGCCACGAACTGGCTCGATCACGGCTGCCAGACGTGCGCTATCGCATCGATCCAAGCAGCGGAAACGGTTGAGTCAGTCACGCTCTGGGCCAACCAGTCGTTCGGGCACGCGACGATACGCGCACAAGTCGAGCGGGCCATGAGTGAAGTCTCAGAGCTGGCCCTAGCGGTATTGACTGGTACCGACGAGAAAATTGCCGAAGAAGCCGCCGACGTGTGCATCTGCCTGTATCGAGTAATGGGCACCTTAGACCGGGATGCAATCAACAAGAAGATGGCCAGGAACCGCGTGCGCAAGTGGAATGTGGCCGCCAACGGCTGCGCCCAGCATGTGAGTGAGGGGTAGGACGATGGAGCGATATGAATGCACAGATAAGGGAATGGAGTTAAGCGAGAATGGGGAGTGGGTGAATTATGCCGACGCGCAACAGGCTCTCAACGAAGTTAAGCGGGAACGGGATAATTACAGAGCGGTACTGGAAGGGGCTCAGTATGAAGATATTGACACCATCGGCACTCAGGCCCGTGATCTGTGTCTAGTGGTAGGTAAAGAAGCGGCTAAGTGGTCATGGAAGATACTAGCAGAACGTAACATAGCGCAGGCCACGGTGGCGGCGTTGCAGGCGCAGCACAAAGATCTGGTCCTCCGCAATAAGATCCTTCGTGACCGGCTAGACCTGCCTGCTGAACGATGTGCGTTCCATGAGCAAGTGGAGGCGTTGCAGCGAGAGCGGGATGGCTTGGAGGCTAAATGCCTTGAGGAACACGTTACAACTGAACAGGCACAAGCCGCCCTCGACGCCGAGCGGGAGAAGGTGAAGGGGTTGGAACGCGAACTTGCTAGTTATAAGGCTGGGATAGATGGTGAATACGGGGATCGTATCCGCGCCGCCCTGGGCGCCACGACGCCAGCGAGGAAAGGAGGCGACGGTGAGTGAGCGCATCGAGTGCCGAACGTGCAATGCGCAGTCGTTTCTAGGGCCTGCGGTAGAGATTATCTGCGGCAAATGCCTCCAAACCCTCCGCGACGAGCGGGACCGGCTGCGGGAGGCGTTACAGCCATTCGCCGAGCGATGGGAATATTTCGAGCGCACAAAGCATCCGTCAGGCGGGGAGTGGCCTGAAGATTTGGAGTATGCCGACGATGAGCCAAGCACGATCTACTTAGGACAGCTTAGAGCAGCCAAAGCCGCCTTGACGCCAGCGGGCCAGCGGTGGACGCGCAGCAAGCCGACAGAGCCGGGGTGGTACTGGCATAAAAGCGGGACCGTTATCACGCTAGTCCGACTGATTGCGAGGGGAGGAGCGTTATTGCTGTGGGTGCCTGACAATGAGCCGCGATCAGCCGCAGCTACGTTTGACCCGTATCCTGATGTTGAATGGCAAGGCCCCCTCACCCCAAACGAGGCGACGGCATGAACGTGCAGGAGTGGAAGAGTCGAGTTGCTGAACTGGGCTGTATTCTGTGCTGGATGAACGACCAGGCCGGCACGCCTGCCAGCTTGCACCATGTCAGGGAGGGGCAAGGCATGTCGCAACGGTCAAGCGACTGGCTCGTAACCCCGCTCTGCAAAGAACATCACCAAGGGAAAACCGGGATTCACGGGGCGATTTTCTACCATAAATGGAAGCTCGACGAGATGGACCTATTGGCCATGACGATTCAACAAGTGATGAAATCAGTATAGAAAGGGGGGCACGGATGCCCAGCAGGATCATTCACGACAAGTGCCGCAAAAGCCGAACCCTCAACGCCCTGTCTGCCGAGGCAGAACGCCTCTTCTGGCGGCTCACGACGGCCGCCGACGATTACGGACGGTTTGACGCCGACCCACGGGTACTACTGGGCGAATGTTTCCCCTACAAAATCGAAATCTTCAAGTCGGCCCAGGTGGAGAAGTGGCGCGATGAGTTGACCGTGGCCGGAGATCCGGACGAGGAGCCGCTTGTGCGGCTCTACTCCCTGAAGGGGCGCATCTATGGTTGCTTCGTGAAGTGGACGGACTACCAGCGCGACCGATCGAAGGAGAAGAACCCGCCAAAACCGAAGTTCCCGGCGCCCGAGGATGGCGTGCCGGTGGACGTGGTAACTGCCGCGCTGATCGGCAACGCGCCGCAGCCTGCCGCAGAGAAGTCACCCGCCAAGGCCGTCACGCCTGCCTCACCATCGGCGGCAGAAATGCGGTTCGATCAATTCTGGGCGGTCTATCCAGATCGAGGCGGCAAGAAGGTGGGCAAGCAGGCCGCGCGCATCCTGTTCTTGAAGCTCACCGACGAGGAGCAGGCCCAAATCATCCCCGCCACCAAGGCCTACGCGAAGTATTGCAAGGACCAGGAGCGCACCCCGCGCGATGCCCAGCGGTTCATTAAGGGCGGAGACGGGGAGCCGTGGCGCGACTTCATCCCCGGGCCATCGGCACCCGTGCGTCGGCCCATGTCAGCGGTGCAGGCGCCACAACCGGCCAGGCCTCCCGCTGGCGAGGACATGCCGGAGGAGTTGGTGCGGCGATTCCTGGGCAAGGATATGTCAATGCGGGGCGAGGCCTACTAGTATGCAGGGGGTTGAAGAAGGCCGCGACAAGGCGCATAGTGATGGCCCTATGCCACGTATTACGGGACATTTCTACGTGGCCGCTGCGATCATGGCGGCGCTGTTCGCCCTGATGGGATGCGAGCAGCCGGACGGCGCGCAGCAGGAGGCCACGGGGCGCACGATTGTGATGGCGGCCAGGGGTTGGCAGGAGTGGCCAACCGAGGCCGCCCTGCCAGCCTGCGAGTGGGATCGGACGGGCAGCTTTCACCTCGTCACGCCCTGCGAAGAAGAGGGCGGCCTGGTATACTACCGCAATCCTTGGGTGCCAAAGCGCTGGACAGCGACGCAGCGGAGGGAGTTATGACGGAGACGGTCATTGCAGGGATGGACCTGGCCCAGCCTGGAAGCGACAAGACGGTAGTGATGCTGGCGCGAAAATGTGGCAAGCGCATCATCGTACTCAGCCCCGAAATGGCCGGATTCGCTGGACGATTCGCGCCAGACGGATCGACATTTATCAGCCCCATGGCCTTCTATGCGGAGCCACCACCAGAGGTCACGACAGTGGCAGAGCCGCCACGCAACCGCAAGGAACGACGCCAACAAGCCGCCGAACAAAGGAGGAGATCATGAACCGCCTATTTGTCGCCCTGTTCTTCGTGTCGCTCATGGCCATGCCGGCAGCCGCGCAAACGGTATGCGCCCAATTCGGCGCCTTCACGGATTGCAGCGGTTCGAATAACCGCAGCGCGACTATCGTGGACCTTGGGAACAATCAGGGGGTGATCATCACGGACCAGTCAACGGAGCCCTATACGATCCTGCGCGCGCCGTCGGCCCATTCGGTGCCGACCGTGCCGACCATCGAAAGCGTCCCTATGTTGGAGGCGCCGAGCCAGACCGGAGGCGTGGACTCGCTCATGCTCGTGCCAGGCGGAGACAGCGGCATGGGCACCATGTTCATGATGGGCGGCCAATGATCAAGTGGGCATTGATCTTCACCAGGTACCATATTATAAATGGCGGCACGTTTATGAGCACGGGCATTACTCCGCCCGTGCCGTTCGCCGATGAGCAAGAATGCCGCACGGCCGAGAGAAGCCATAACGACTCATTGATGAACGGCGACCACTGGAACACGGACGGGAGCGGCACCTACACGAGGGCGGCCTGCGTTGAGGCTAAACACTTAGGAGTAGGATGGAACAGCCAGAGATAGCCAAACGTCAGGAAGATTGCACAGTAACGATTTGCAGCAGCTTCGACGAGGATTGCTTTTCAATGACGGACGACCAGCATGAGATGTGCGCCAAGAGTCTGCCCATGGTCTGCATGACCACAGGCATTGATCCTGGCGACGTGTTCGAGCCGAAGGATGGGCATTGCCCATTTGAGAAGCCGTAGGGGCAGCTGCGTGTTCTTTTGCCCCTGGTGCGGAAGCAAGCTGCCAACCGCACAGGAGTTAAAGGCTGAACACGAAAGGCTTGTCGTGAGCATGGGGAGCCAGAAATGAATAGCTCCGTATTATCGAGCCGCCTGCATCTCCTTCACCCGCTCATTGAATCGATCCATCACCCTGTCAATTTGCATGTCGATGAGCCGGACGCGCTCGCTACTCGCGTCACCTCGTAACAAGTCCCGCTTGCGACGGTTCAGATCCTGAACTTGGCGCTCTGCCTGCCCGGCGTACACACTGAGCCGGGCGTCAGGGTGCTCCTTCAGGTAGCCCGAGGCGTCCTCGTGGTGCTTCCGTCGGCCTTCCACTTCCTCCCCGTGCATCGACACTTCCTTGAGGTTGTCATAGAAGGCATTCCGCCGTGCCGCCACGTCGGAGGCGGAGCCGACCAGTCGGCCCACCAGCGGAATCTTGTGCATCGGCACCTCTTCACCCGTCGCCAGGCCGGTCAAGGCTTGTGAGGCCTTCGAGGTTTCGCGTCCGACTCCACCCGTCAGCTGCGCCACCAGGTAATCAATCGAGTCCGGAGTCGGGGAGAAGTGGCCGGGCGTGTACTCCGTGCCACCCGTGGCCCAGTTGATGGCTTCCGCCAGGCCCTTCGCCCAGGGGCTTGCGGTATCCTTCGCGCGCGTCATGCCGGGCGTCGGCTTTAGGGCGTTGAAGTCCTCGCGGTAGATCTTCCGGCCCGTCCAGTCCTTGTTTTCCGACAGGGCCACGAAGGGATCGACGGCCGTAGGGGCCAGGAATTGGCTCATGGTCGAGGCGCCGCCGACAGGCGAAAACGCATCCACCACGGTGCTGATGAACTGATAGGCCCGCTCGATCGGCTTGCCGTGGATGAGGCTTTCCGCCACCAGCCGGCCGAAATTCGGCAGCACGTTGAACCCGAGCGGCATGGGGATGGAGACATAGCCACGGTCGGTGCCAGGCACAGGGATAATCAGGCTCCTCGACTTCATCCATTCCGGTGGTTCCTCGTCCTCGAATCCTGCCATGGACAGGGCGAAGGCTTGAAGCGCGCCGAGGGCGGTGCCGCCCTGGACGATCTTCTTGCCGAGGTCACTCAGCACCCCGAACTTGCCCTTTTCGAAGAGGGTTTCTGCAATGCGCGCCGTGCCCTGGACGGAGGCGTTGAAGAAGGCGTAGAGGGCGCCGACTTGCGTGGTAATCTGGCCCTTCTTATTGAAGTTGACGGTGATGTTTTTCGCCGCGCTGGCGGCCTGTTCGTCACTCATGCCGCTTTCGAGGCCCACCTGGAACACGCCCAGGCGTACCGCATTTTCCATGGCCTGGTTGTAATCCGAGAGCCATTCAAAGAGGGGCTTTGCGGCCTTGTCGAGAATGGCCTGCTCGATACCGGACAACCGGCCGCCCGCCGTGAGGATCTTGCCGCCGATGGTCTGTTGCCACCAGTCCGGATTCAGCATGTGCTCGATGGCCTTCGCCCGATCGTTGCTGCCGCGGAACATATCGCGGTAGCCGGTCGGCCCACCGACTCGCTGAAACCGCTCCCAGAGCTGCGCAACCGGCGACGTCGGGTGCTCGCCGCGTCGAATGGCCCGGGCGTCCTGATAGATACCCTTGATGGCCTTGAACGTGGCATTCCGGACTTCCGTGCGTTTGCCGGCCAACGGCGTGGTGCCGAGCGTCAGCATGGCGAATTGAATATCACGGATGAAGTTGACCACCCCAAACACGGGGTTGAATTGGGTATTGATCGACGCCAGGTAGCGCGTGGCTGGGGCGACGGAGGCCAGGAGGGTATTCAGCTGGCCCACATCCAGGTCCTTCAGGGCCCGCGCCATCTGTACGGCCCGGTCGTTATGTTCGTTGAACACAATGGCATGATCGACGCCAGCCAGGCGGAAATTCACCACGTTATCCCGGCCCTTGTAGGTGGGATCCGGCCGAAACTCCACCTCGCCGGACTTCCGGTTGATGCCCTTGATCATCGGCACGCGATACTCGCCAATGTCGCCCGGCACGCGCTCGAGGAGGCCGGTGTCCGGGTTCGTATAGGTAATGTCGGCCGGTTTCGTGAGGGTTGCCAGGTCGCTATTCGGATGCTGTTGCAGGAGGGCGGCCAAGGCAATCACGGGGCGCATCTTCTCGCCGCGCACAATGGCCTTTTCCCGGTCCATCGCCACGTTGGCGAGGATGTTCGTGACTTTCAGATTGGAGCCGGTACGAGACTTCGACTGTGGCCCTCGTACGGAGCGGCCTTGTCCGGTCCCGGGCGTGCCGTCCTCGTAGCCTTCCCGATGCAGCGGCACGTAGGCGCTGTATTGATTGATCCAGGTGTTGACCGTGCTTTGCGACTCGAGCCCGTAATCGACCAGCAGCCGGCGCGTGCGCGACAGAATCGAATCCACCCGGGCGGCCAAGCGGTCCATCTTTGGACGATCGGCCTCCGCCAGGATGCGGCGCGCCTCCTCGTTCGTCATGCCCGACAAGGCTTCATTGTCCTCACGGTCGGGGTTGATTTCCCGTAAATGGGCGTTGGCTTCTTCGGCGTGGCGGGCGTGGAGGTATTCGTCAAGCTGTTCCATCGACACCTTATTGAGGCGCATCGAGTCGACCAGTGGGCGAAGCTCGTCGGTCAAGAAGTCCTGCGTATGCTTCGACACCCGGCCCAGGTATAACTCCTCTTTCAGGACGGGGTTGAGATCGTCGTGGACAGCATGGCCCGCCTCTTTGATCGTATCGACCAGCCGCACGAGGTCGATATTCTTATCCTGCATCGTGCGAATCACATCGTCCATCTTCGACATGGCGGGCAGCTGATAGCCGAGATCGCCCTGTGTCTGGATGAGGGATTGCTGTGGTCCGGCCACCGTGGCAGGCACAAAGGGCGTTTCCGTCAGGCTGGGGAGGTCGCTTTGCGTGTCGGCGGCCCGGCGCTGAAAGAGGATGTTGGAGCTACCAGGGTCGAAGGTTCCCCGGTTGCCGATGGCGGACTTAATTTGAGTCTCGCCTTTGAGCGGGACGATGATCGACAACTTCCTGTCTGCAATGGCGTCGTACCCTCTAGCGATCAGATCGGCCTTGTCGAAGTTGTAATCGGTGACATCGTTCTTGTCGGCAGGCTGATAGATGTTCTCGGCCTTGATATAGACGGCGACCGTTGATCCACTGTGCGCCCCCTGCCACATCGAATAGGAGCTGGCATATTCAGGGCTATCTGTGAAGTATCGGCCGGAGAGAGGCAGGCCGTCGAAGTCTCCATTTTGCCCGCGGTACATCACCTTCGGGGATCCGTCCGCGTTCACTACCTTGCTATTCCCAAACCACTTCTTGAAGGCGTCGCCTCGCTGGAACAGGGGTTGCCCTTCCCGCATCACGGACTCTTTCATTGCGGCCGTGATAGGGAGGGCGTGGACGGAGGTTTCGACCTCATCCTCATACCCAAAGCTCTCTTCTTCGTTGGCATCTGGCGCGGCCGACGTGGCGATATTCAGCGTACCTACCTTCGCGCCCCACTTCTTCCCGTACTTGTTCAGGAAGGCCGGGAGGATCTTGTCATAGAAACCCTCCATCCCTTCGCCGCCTACCTTGAGGTCGAGGCCGGAGAAGTAGCGCAGGCTTCCCGCCTTGGTGCCTTCGCCTTTTTGCATCTTGTCGGCAAGCTCTTTACCGATAGTGTCCTCTACTTGCTGCAAGGTGGCCGATTGGTTCTGCCATAGTTGCTGCCCGTCCTTGCCCCACACGGTTACATTGTAGAGGTCGCCGCGCTTCTGGTACCCGATGTCCTCAACGTGCTTGCTCAGGTCGTACCGGTCGGCCTGTTGCGCGCCCGTCGTCCAGGCCAGCGAATCGTAGCCGTGCTCGGCCGCGTAGCGCAGCATCCGCTTGAGGGCCAGCTCATGCCAGGTCTTTTTGAAGGGGGCGTCGGGGACAGCGTAATCCGATGCTTCGCCTGTGTCTCGTGCGCCTACGGCAAGATGCGCCCGATTGCCAGCAGTAGCCCTCCATGACGCGAGCGCGTCAGCTTCCGTGGCCCCAGATCCGCTTCCAATTCCTTCGCCTGATTCATTAAGGATCGTCCATCGCTGCACGGACCGCGCATCGCCACGATACCCCTTCTTCCTTCCCGCCTGGTGCCAGTCGCTTTGCACCTCCTCAAGGAGCAGCACTTTCTTGCCGTCTACCGTGCGGTCGTTGAAGCGCACATGGGCCAGGATGTTCGGCTCGCTGAAGTGGGAGGAGGTGAAGGTCGCAGTATCGTGCATGGGCAAGCCATACTTCTCCGCCATCTCGCGCGTATTCCATGCCGAAGGTTTCCCCTCAAAAGCCTGAACATATTCACCATTAGCCAGTTTGATTGCGAACATATGGGGCTGCGTCGGATGCACTACAATCTCAGCGCCGCGTTCCCTCGGCAGCGTCAACAGCAGCTCCCGGTAGTTCTGCCCGCCCGGGAGTTGGTAGGCGGAGAATTTCGTCTCGCCGCCACGGCGCACATCCCGAGCCGTTTGATACGCCGCGACTCCTGCATCGTAGACTTCACCTGGAAGCTCGATTCCTGCGGCCTCGGCCCGGTCATGCAAGACAGCGTAAGACGTCCGCTCCCCAGCTGCCACCTCTTCGGCAATCGCCCCAGCCTGAATACCGAAAGGTTCGTCTAGCAGTTCGTAGAGCCGGTTATACGCAGCATCGGCGCGCTCGTAGGTGCCCTTCCCCTTCTCTACCTCTTCAACTTGCACCTCGTTCTGCCGGATGAAGTCGAGCACGTCCTGTTTCGTGAAGGTGCCCTTCGTGCCCAGGTAGTCGTCCAGCCCGAGCCATTTCAGTTCGTCGGGCTTTACCCCGTTAGTCGGGGAGAGGATGGCGCGCACCTGATCGGCCGCCGCCTTGTTCGGCATTTTCCGCTCCACCACGAGGGCCGCCTGCGAGTAGAACGTCGGATGCGCCGCCGTGGACTGGAAGTAGGGCCGGTCCCCTTGGGCCTTCAGCGTCCCGTGCGTCGATCGTGCCCGCTCGAGCAGATGCAACAGGTCGGATTCCGTCACCCGGGAGAGGCTTGCGAGTCCATGGTCCCGGAGCCATTGACGGATGGCCCCGAAAAAGGCCTTGATCTTCTGCAGCGCCGTCGGGTTGATACTCCTCGAACCCATTTCCGCGAGCAGTTCGTTGACCACGGCGGCAGTTTTTTCGCGCCGGCTGAGATCCGCTCGCTTCGCGTAGGACTGCATGACGGCCCGGGCTTCCCGCCATTGGTAGGTGTCGGCCAGGCGGAGCACGGATTCCGGCCCGCCCATGCGGTCGAACATGGCGTTCAGATCGTCCTGCATGGAGCTTCCCAAATGCCCCGCAATCCATTTATGATACAGCTCATGAAAGACAGCTTCCTCCGCGTCAGCCTCCGACTCGAAACGATCCTCAACCAGATATACCGTGCCCCGGTCGTACACGGCGCGAATCTCGTCAGCCGGTGCGCCCAGCTTCGCCGCTTCCTCTTTGATCCGGTTCGGCAGCGCGTCGAACGACGAGACGACTATTCGTGTGTCTCCCGCGTCGATCCGCCCGGCGAGGGCCCGCATTTCCGGTGCGCCAAGCCCCGGGCTCCCGTCCCGCCGCTGGAATGATGGCCCAGATCCGCCGCCGTCAGGGCCCTTCTCCGGTCCTTTCCCGTGGATCTTGAGAATCGGGCGGTGCTTGACGATCTTCTCAATGATCGGCTTGGGGTTCTCTGTCGGGATGAATACGCGCGGCTCGTAGCGGATGGACTCGACGAAGGCGCCATAGCCTTTCAATTCCTCACGGAATCCATAGACGTTGTAGCCCATCACCTCAATGCGGTCCTCGCCATTCACGCGGCGCGTGCCCAGCTTCCAGCCGTTCGCCAGCTCGACCGTGCCGCCGTTCTCGATCGCATCCAGGGCCGTATCCAGGGAGGGCGCGGCGGCCTTGTCGGCCTTCACCCCCAGCCGTTCCAACGTGGGCGCCAGCGCTTCAGAATCAATCACCCGTCCGACCGTGCGTTGTCCGTCGTCCGTGGTCACGCGATAGACGCGCGTGGAGCCGCCGATGCGGTCCCAAATCCCCAGCATGGCGCCGGAGAGAATATGCACCGTTTCATTGCGGGTTTGCGGCGATTTATCAATCGCCTCCTTCCAGGCCTTCTCCGCTTCCTTGCCGGAAATCTTGCGATAGTTCTTCGTGAAGGTGCTATCGCCGACCATCCGCACCTTGTCGACGTCGGGCTCGAGCAGCTTGACTTGCTCCTCCACCTTGCCGTCCTTGGCGGTATGCTGATAGCCACCCTTCAGGGCCGCGTAGATTTTTCCGGTTTTCTGCCCGATGTAAAAGCCATGGAATTTCTGTCGCTGCGTCAGTCCTTTGTACTCATGGAACTCTAGGCGATGCTTCGCCTCGAACGTCATGAGCCTGGTCTTGGACTTGGTTTCAGGGTTCTCGTAGACGACTTGCTGTTTTTTCAGTTCGATCGAATCGGCCCGATAGTCCTGCATCCCAGAATCAAACTGGCCGTTCGCTTTCGCCATCTCAATGGCCGCCTCCATGCGGTCAAAGAAGGCGTCAAACACGTCGTTCTGATCGGCATACTCGAGTGACAGGATGCGGTTGAGGAATTGCGGCACATCCGGCAGCTTGTCCTGAATGATATTGCCGTTCTTGTCGACGATGTTATTGAGCCCCAGCTTTTCGAGGAGGTCGGCCCAGCCTTGGCCCTTCACGTCACCACGTTTCAGGGCCCGAAAGAAGGCTTCCAGGGCGCCCGCGGCGTAGGCGTTCTCGAGGTTATCCGCCTCGCTAAATAAGCCCTGGCTCGAGGTCTGCCGCTGCCCGCGCGTGAGGGCGCCGAGCTGGGCCAGCCGTCGGGCAATCGTGGAGATAAAGCGCTTATGGCCCTTCAGGTCGGTGGACACCAGGACGTAATGCGGGGCCGAGGCCTGATTCGTCCGATGCGTGCGCCCGAGCCCTTGCATGGCTGCGTCAGCCCTCCAGCCAGGCTGAATCACGTAATGCATCCGGCGCCGCGTGTTCTTGGCCGTATTCGAGGCATGGTAGCTCTGCCCGGTGCCTCCCGCGTCAGAGAACACGAGGATTTGCCGCTTGTCGTCCATAAACTCCGCGGCTTCCTTATTGCGGACGTTCTTGGTCCGGCCAGTCTGCGTAACAGTGGTCCGCTTACCGTTCTTGTCCACCTTACGCACCACGCGCTGATTGCGCCCAGTGACTTCCGCCACCGATTCCGCGCCAAAGGTGTTAATGATGAGGTCCAGCGGATTTTCCGGGGTGCGCAAGGAGCCGAGCCGCCGCAACAGATCGTCGCGCATCTCGACGGCTTCCTTGTTCAGCACAGGGGCCCCATTGCTGTCCACGACGGGGCGAGATCGTTCATTGCCGTTCTCGTCCGTGTATGTCTCGAACTCCTGGACAGGAAACCCTTGTTCGATGTAGCTCAAGAAGCCTTCTCTGGGCGTCAAGTCCAGGTCGTCCAGGTCGCCACCTTCCTGCTTCTTGATCTTAATTTGCCGGTCCTGTTGCGCGGCGTTCGTTTTCGTCAGCTGAATGACAACTGCATGGCCGGCCTCGAGGTCCTTCTCCATTCGCGCAATCACGGTCGGCATCTGCAGCGACGTCAAGACTTGTTCGTAGAACCGTTGATGCGTGCCCCAGAATAGCGAGCGGGCCGAGGATTTCGCCGCGCCGTTCTTGTCGGCGCCGGTCACTTCCATGATCCGGTTGAGGTTTTGCAGGGCAATCTGCCAGCCCTTCGCCATCTCATCGTACATTTCCCGCTGATCCGTCGTCAGGGCGTGCTCGAGGCGGTCGTAGGTCACGTCGTCATACGACAGGGAGCGGGAGGTATAGAGTCCGTTCGCCTTGAGATCCTGCGACACCAGCTCCATCGCGGCCAGGCCGCCACTCTGAATTTCGCCCACAAAGCGCATTTTGTTGGCAAATGGCGTGCCGTTGCCCCACATGCCGAGCCGTTCCGCATAGCCAAAGTCTGACACCTCAATGCCGCCAGTGGCCGAGAAGTAGGCAATGCGGGCCTTGGGGAATCGCTTCTGCAGTTCGATCCCGGCCAAGGCCTTCATGGCGGGCTTCTTGTCGCCACGCCCTCCGGACGTCTGCATGTTGTTCCGCATTTCGTGGGCTTCGTCGAACACAATCACGCCATCAAAATCCGTCCCGAGCCACTTCACCATCTGATCCAAGCGGGTTTGCGTCGGGGCCTTCTTGAGGTTGCCCTTGCGGTCAACGGCGCCCTCTTTCGGCTTTTTCATCTGCAGCTTGCCGTCAACGGACAAGTCCAGCCCATCGCCGAGCAGCAGGTAATTCGAGAACAGAATGCCATCCTTGCGCGAAATGGTTTCGCCGAGATCCATATCGCCCTGCGAAAACAATTCTTTCCCGTCCGTTCCGGACACGTCTTTCCAGTCGCGGACAGCCGAGGAGAAGAGGTCGCTATTCTTGCTCAACCACACGGCTTTCTTGCGGCCCTGCTTCAAATTGTCGAGGAGGATCCCGGCGATTTCTCGCCCCTTGCCGACTCCCGTGCCGTCGCCATCGAAGAACCCGCGCCGGCTGCCATCCGGCAACAACTGTTCATGCGCCTGCCCTGAATACACGATCGGCTCGAGCTGGGCGCCAGAGAGTCGGCCTTCGTCAATGACGGCTTTCGGGAGAGAGGGCTTGTAGGTGGCGTCCGGTGGATCGATTGCCGACATGGCGGAGCTTTCCACCAGCTTGCCGGGGTGCGGCTTCGCGCCCTTCACCTTGACTTTCTTGGGGGTATAGGACTCGAAAATGGCGTCGGCGTTCTCGTTGCGATTGACCGGTGCCGACGGAGCGGAGGTGTCTGCCTCAACCGTCAGTCGTTCAGGTAGTTCTGATCCATTGTCGGGTCCGCGCTCACCAGATCGCTCAGGCTGTCCAGGGCTCGCATCGCTGCGTCCGCTGGATCCTGCGCGTTCTCCAGACTGTGCAGGCTCAGGTGTGGCGGGTCGTTCGGCTTCCCGCTCCGGCCGTGCAGGAGATAATTCTGTACCGCTGTCTTGTCCGGCTCGCTCAGGAGACTGTTGACGATCGGGAGTAGGCGCGCCTTCAGTTCCCGATGGCTGTCTGGCGTCAAGTCCAGATCGCTCTCCTCGAGCCCCCACAGTTGCAGCTGCAGGAGGTACGGTTGACTGGGATCCATCTCGGCGCCCGCCTTCTGTAGCCACTTCCTGGCTTCCAGATTGAGCGGATGCTGATTGATTTTCTCGAGTGGGGGCGGTGCGTGCATTGCGAACCTCCGATAACAGGGGGAGCGCTTCAAAAACATCCGCCACATTGGCGTTGATGGGCGCGACACCATCCGGCTTGATTTTATCAAAGATGAGGATTTGATTATTGTAGGTCGTGCCGTACTTCTTATAGCCCTCTCCGGAGAGGCCAATGCGCCCACGGTAGGCGTGCTTCATGCCCGCGAGCTTCTTCCATTCTTCCAGAAATTGGGCGTCTTTCCCGTCGCGGCCCTGCCCGATCAACGCCACCAGCCGGCCGCCCGGCTCGAGGCGCGCTAGGGCCTGGTCGAGATGGCGGAGCACATTGCGGCTACTGCGTTCGCCCGTCTTGCGTCCAGCCGTCGACGAGAACGGCGGGTTCATCACAATGACGGTGGGGCGCGTCGTGTCCGGCAGGATGTTATTCAGCTGTTCGGCGTTCTCCTGATAGACCGGCCCGATGCTCAGCTGGCGCAGCACGTCGGCCCGTTGGCCATGGTACTCATTCATCACCACCCGGGCGCCCGTCACCTTGGCGAATACGGCAATGCCGCCAATCCCGGCCGATGGCTCGAGCATCGTGTCGGCACTCGTCACATGCGCGGCCCAGTTCATCACATAGGCCAAGTCGGGCGGCGTTGAGAATTGCTGGAACTCGTTTTGATCTTCCGTCCGGTTGGCCTTCTGCGTCGGGATCCGGTCGAGGATCCTGGCGCGAATGTCTTGCACGGCCAGACGCGCCTTAACCAGAGAGGCCGATCCGTCATAGGTGCCGTCCTGAACGCCTTCCTTGATATGGTTCAGAATGAACCGATTGATGCCCAACTCCAGGGCGTCATAGGCTTCCTTTTGTGCGTACATGCCGCTGGCGCGCGTGCCGCCAAACGCCTGGTCGGCTTGCACGAAAAGCTGTGCCTCCGTGAAGGCTTCGCCATTCTTGAGCTTATCCGCTACATAGTCGGCCAGCTTGTCGGCGCCCTGAGTTTTCGCATTGGTAGCGGTCGGCTTCTCTTTGGCGGCTTCTTTGGTGTCCGGCTTGCCGATCTTCAGCACGTTGCGCCCCAGCTCGAGCAGTTCCTTGCCCTTCAGGGTTTTGGTGCGATTGACGACCAGGCGCGGGGTCTTTCCGCCGTACATATCAATGTGGAGATTGTCGAACATTCCGCCACCACGCACACCAAACTCATCGCTGATGGCTTCCATGAGCTCCGCATCGGTCAAGCCTTTCCCGCGCCGGTTCTCCCATCGAGTCTCAGCGTTCGCAAACCCGTGAGTGGCTTTCAGGAAAGCCTTCGCAATGTCGGCGTCCGTAGGCGGCCCCGGTTCCGGCCCTTCGAGGATCTTGCCGATAACCTCAGACATGGCGGGATATTGCTGGTAGGTATTCTTTTCCAGCTGCAGCAGTCTGTCACGGGCGGCCTCTGTTTCACCTTCCCTGATAAGGCGAATCGCGTCGTGGATTTCGGTCGCATACATCCGGCCTTCTTGCGTGCCGTTCCTTGCAAACCCGTCGGCCACTTGGCGGAGTCGCGGTAGGTCGATCTCCGTGGATTCGACGGCCTTCTCTTCCGGCTTCTGCGCCAGCTCCAGCAATCGGTTCGCATCGCGCATTGCCAGGTCGAGCATGTTATTCAACTGGAATGGGACAGGGCGAATCTTGCCGGACTGGATGCCTTCACGGACAAACCGCAGGGCATCATTCAGCGAGACAAACCGGCCGCTCCCCAGCATCACATCGCCAGGGGCTTCCTTGTCATGGGCCAGGGCTCGCAGTTCTTGCGTGGCCTGGTTCATGCCCTGATCATTTTGCGCGAATCGATCCTCCGGCAACTTCGTCTGTTCGGCGTCCGGCTCTTGCGCGCCCTTCGAGAACAGGGGCGTTTCTGATAATGGCGCTTCCGGTCGGATAATCGGGCGCTCGCCAATGGTCGGCGGCGGCACGGCAATCTCTTGCTGCCCGGGCTTCTCTACCGTCGGCGCCTTCTTCTCCTGCAGCTTGGCCTTTTGTTCGGCAATCCGGTCTTGTTCGTCCCCGGCTGGCTGCGTGGTGTCGCCCGTCGCCAGCCAGTCCTTGAAACCCTGCATGGTGAAGGCTTTAATTGACTGTATGCCGTTCCAGTCCTTCGCGTAATTTTCCTTATAGCGGGCCCGGGCTTCGTCGATCGAATCGTAGCCCATCATCACTTTATGCTCGTCGAATTTGCCGTTCGCCTTCTTCTGGTCGACGACAAAGACGGGGCCGCTATAGTCGCGTGGCGTGTTCGGCTTTACAAAGACGTCTATTTTCTCCTTGTCCGCGCCCGTGGTCCCACGGATGTAGCCATAGTGGGATTTCATGGTGACGGACCAGGGCTTGCCGTTCGGGTCTTTGCCCGATCGCGTGGAGCCTTCAGGATTCTGGATGCTGATATTCAGCCCGGCAATCCGATCGTGGCCTACCTCGTAGTTCTCGGCGTCCTTCTGCGCCTGAGTCGGCTCCTTCTTGTCATTTTTCGGCGAGGTAGCCGCTTCGTGGGCGCGGTCGTCGATGGTGGACGGGGTAGCCGCCTCAACGGATTGGGCTGGTGGTGTCGTTCCCTCTTGAGTAGGGGAGGCCGACGGGTTCGCCAAAGATGGCGTAGGCCCAGATTGAGGCGGCGTGTACCCTTCCGGTTTCGGGATCCAGGCGGGCCAGTCGCCGCGCATGATGGCGTCAGCATCCTCTCCCCACGGAGACGTGCGAAATTCACGATCGCTCAGTAAGGCCTCTTTCACGCGCTCCACGGCGGCGCCGACGTCGACTCCATCATCCTGAATGATCTTCTGAATGGCCGTTTCAATCTGATCGCGCTTGAGCGGGTTCCGGCCCTTCGTCAGCTCCTTGTACCAGGGCGCCGTTGCCGACTTGAGGCCGCGCACTTCTGGCGTGCTGCCGTGCCCGTCCTGATCCATAAAGTACCGGCCGCCTCGCTCACTTCCAGCGGCGCCCATGTCGGCTTGCGCTTTTTCTGCACGCAGCAGCATGTCCGCACTATGCTCCGGCGATAGCTCGCCTCTCGGCACGGTAGCGGCAGCGGTCGGTGCGGCATGCGGGGCGGCCGGTGCGGTGTCTGCATTGGAAGCTGGAGGGGCGGGCTTCGAGGCGTCACCCATCCCTACACGGCCCAGCTTCGCCGCGAGCTTGTCGCGTTCGGCCGGCGTGAGGTCGTCAAGGCGCGCTTTCCCCGTCACCATCTTGGTGTATTCCTTGAAGATGGAGGTATCGGGGTCGAGGCCTTTCGCCTTCGCTAATGCGTGAAGTTCGGGAATGGTCGCGTAGGCCTGGTCGACGGCGGAGGGAATCGGCGCAGCTTCGGCGCTAGGCGGCGCCACTTGCGGCGCAACTTCCCGAGAGGACTCTCCGGCAAGCGGGCGAGCCCGCGCCTTCATCGCGTCGCTGGTCGTAAAGAACTCATCGGGCCCATTATGGCCCTGAGCGAACGCAATCATGTCTTTCGCTGAAACATCCACATATTGCACATTGCCATAGAGGGCGGCCTTGCTCTTGTCGGTCGTGAACCAGCCACCTCCCTTTTCATTATCTGCAGACTCCCCGCGATACAGGCGTGTCGATCCTTCTGCGACTGGCGGCTCTCCAGTGGGCGCAGCGGCAGCGGGCTTGTTCGCCTTCATGGCAACCATCTTGGCGCGTTCCGCCGCGATGGACTGCCGCGCATCTTCCGCGCTTGGCTGTCTGGGCGTAAACGTCGACGCGACTTCCACGCCAGGCGTGATAGCCTCATCCATCCATAGGCGCGAGGGATTCGGCAGCGGCATGGTGTTCGCCGGGGCAGGATCCGCACCCGGGAGAATAGGAATGCCTTTCCCGACGGGCGGAATCGTCACATCCGGAGAAGGGCCGGCCGCGGCGCGTTCAGCCTGCAGCTGTGCCGCGTAGGCGTTATGCTCTTGCGCAACCGTATCCTCATGCAGCAAGTCCCAAGCGGCCTTAATGCTTTCGTCCAGTCCGACGTCAGGGTTGTTGAGGCCGATCGACTCCGGCACTTTAGCCAGGTCGACGGCGCCCGTGTCTTTCTTTGGTCCCGGCAGCGCGAGAGGGTTCGGTTGGGCGCGTTGCAGAATGCCGCCTGCGCCACCCATCGAGGCCCCACCCACGGCGCCCATGGCGGAGGCGTCAATCGCTTGCCGCACACTCGCATCACTGAATGGATCGTTGCCCTTCCCGGCCTCCTCGACCAGGGTTTGCGCGAACTCCGTCGCTCCTTCGGCTACGGCGCCAGAGGTCCCGGCCAGCGTGCCGCGTGCGACGCGCCCCGTCATGCCAGGGGCAGAGGCCGCGAGGCCTGCCGCTTTCGACTTGCCAAGGACGAGATCGAGGCCGATCTTGTCGCCGACAAACTCGAGCGCGCCCGCGCCAAGTGTGGCCCCAAAGCCTTTCGCCAGTTCCTCCCCTGAAAGCGTGCGGTTCTCTTCGACGGATTTCTTAGCGAGGTCGCCGCCGATTTCTCCGCCTTCCATGCCGGTAGCTTGGAGGGCGAGGGCGGTCTTTTGTCCGATGTTGCGCGCGACGTTGGCCGTAGCGAGCTTGGTCAATTCCTCTGAGGCGAGTCCGGCCGCGGCTTCGGTTGCGGCGAGGCGTGAGGATTCTTTCGCCACCAACTTCTCAACGAAGGTTTTCGCCAGCGGGCCCAGGAGGGCCTTACCTCCGGCGACAACGGCCGGTCCAGCAGGCCCGCCCATGAGGTAGGTCGAGAGCGCTTGAACCCCTTGCGCGCCCGCGTGTCCAAGGCTGTATTGCGCCCAGTCGACGAGGGATCCGAGATCGCCCTCTTTCGCCCGATCGTAGGCGTAATTGAAGGAGTCGGACGGCTTCGATTCGGCGGCAATCTCCTTGCCCTTCTCCTCGTAGCCCTTGACGCCAAACTTCTTGATGCCGGTGGCAATCCCGCCTTCGCCCACGACAGACTCGGCCGCCGCGCCAGCAGCCCCGACCAGGCCATAGCCCAGCTGTGGCAACTGCTTGAAATCGTCCTTGAATCCCCGGGCGACGTCGCCCTGTGTCGATTCTTTCTCTCTTGCCCCATGCGCCCCATACTTCGACTGCCAGTAATCCGTCAGGGCGGTATCATCCGCTTCCGGGTTCGCCTTGCGGGCTTGCGGCAGCCAGGACTGCAATGTGGGGAGCGAGGACGGCGGAGGCCCGTACTTCTGTTCGTAGTAACTGGTCAACGCCTCGTCAGAGACGGACGGGTTCGCTTCCTTCGCTTGCGGCAGCCAAGTCTCCAGCGTGGGGCTCGCCATCTACTTTCGGTCCTTTCGCTTCGTGCGCTCAGGCAGCATGGTGTCCATAAGTGAATCAATATTCTCCACTAATTCGGCCGGAGTATACCCGCTTTTCTGTAAAATAGGGCCATAAATTTCAATCAACAGGCTTCGGAATCGTTGCTCCGTCGCCGGCTGAACCTTAACGCCGTCGCTCCGGACGCGCTTCTGCATGTCGACAATCTTTTCCTTCTGCTCGATCGTGAGCAACTTGATGAGGTCGCTTTGCGTCAGCTGCTTACCAGTAGGGTTCGCGGCAGGCTTGAGCCCGGCAGGCCTATCCACGGGAGGCCCATCGGGGTCCGTCATCGGAGGTTCGGCTATCGGCTTCTTCGAGGCGGCCAGCAATCCACTCGGCGGCGCGGCGCGTTCCAGTTCGCGCGGGAGGGTTGCAGGCTTGTCGGTCGCCAGGGGGTCCGGTGGTCCGTTCGGGTCGATAATGTCCGGCTCCGCCATCGGCGGCTTGCCAGCCACAGCAGGAGGCGGCGCGGCAGCTCGCGGCAATTCGCGGGGAAGCGCGGCAGTTTGCGGCGGTGCGGGAGGTGGCGGCTGTGGCGGTCGCGCGGCGGCGGCCATGAGTCCGGACGGTGGACTCGGCTCGCCCGGTTGCTGCATGGTCGGACGCTGGCGTTCCATCTTGGCGACTTGTGGCGGGGCGGCCGGAGTCGACGGAGGAGCCTGTTCAGGCATGGGGGCAGTCGAGGCCACGGCGCCAGGGTTTTCCGCGTCCATCGCGGCCTGTCCGGCCTGTTGAGTCGCCCCTTTCAAGGCAGCCGTTCGCTGGTCCGCTTCCTGCCGTTTCTGCGCAAGGTACTCGTCGGCGCCTGGTGCCGGCTTGGCCGGTCCACCCTTCGCCGTGAGCGTATCCGGCGCCGTGATCGTGGCGGCCGGGTCAATAATCTGTGTCGCGCCAGACTTCACGGGCGCCCGTCCCAGCAGGGTCTCAATGTCGCCCTTGAGGCGCGTCATTTCTGCGTTGATGACGCTCCGCTCCTCCGGCAGCAAGCTGGTATTCTTGAGCTGTTCACCCTTCTGTTGGATCATCACCTTATTGACTTCGACGAGGAGCTTCGTGGTGGCGGGCAGATCCTTCGTGCCAGCCAGCGGCTTGCCAGTGTCGGGATCCAGGGCCTTGCCGACCACTTCGCCCTGCGCGTTGACACGGTAAATCGTGCCGTCCGACATGGGCATGAGCGTGGATTTCTCTTTCGCCGCGTCAATCTGGGCCTGCGCAATCTTGATCGTCGCCGCGTGGTGCTCCTTGTCGGCCTTCAGGCGTTCGTCGCCTTGCGCCAGGGTCAAGTTAGCGATCTCCATGGCTTGCGACCGATCGGCCTTATGCTCGCCGCGTGTCTTGTCGTTCTCTTCCCGGGTGAAGCCTTGCGTCCGGTCGAGCGTGGTGTCGGCGTGCGCCAGGGTCTTGTCTTGCGACCGGTCAGCGTGCGCAATCGTCTCCCGCTGCATGGCGCGCGCATTGGCCTGGGCGTCAGTGGCGAGCTTTTCGCTATGGGCATAGCCGCGCTGTTCGCGCGCAGCGGCGTTGCCTTCCATCAGCTCCATGCGGCGCAGCTCCATCTTTTCGCGCTGTTCCTGCAGGGCGGATGCGCTCAGAAAGGTGCCTGCCGTCGCGGCGGCCTTCCCGAGGCCGTCGCCCATGCCGGACACCACGCCTGCGAGTGCAAGTAATCCCATGGGCTAAACTCCTGTGGGCGGCGCCGTCGGCGGGGCCTCTTCTTCAGGTGGAGGGGCTTGCGGAGCGGTGGCCGCTTCCGGCGCGGCCTCTGCCTGCTTGGTCCCGGGCTGGGCGCCGTTGCGCTTCTTGAGGGCTTCTACCGTTTCGTTCGTAATGCCAAAGAGCGAGAAAATGCCTTGCGTGATCAGGTGCGTCGTTTGCGCCACCATCTCAGGCGTGACGTCCTGCCTGGACTTCTTTTCGATATACTCGAGCACTTGGGCCATGAGGACAATCGCCGCAGGCACGGCGGCCGGAATCGGCTGCTTCGAACTCACTTCGTTCTGAATCATCGAAATGACTTTGACGATACCCTTCGCCACCTTGGTCGGAATGTCTTGCGGGCCCTGGATGGTGTTCAGGAGCGTTTCCCGTTCCGAGTCGAATTTCTCCGACCAGATCAACGTCATGCCGGCCGCGACGGTCGAATCATAGGAGGCGCGCGTGCGCGGGTTCAGGGAGCGCTCGACGTTCGCCACGGTCTGGCGCAAGAGCGGGTCACGGACTTTTGCCATAATGCCCGGCATGGTTATACCCTCCTCAGAATGCCACTCGGCCGTGGCCCGGGATCCTTAAACGACACCAGCGGCGCATAGGCCCCATTGTTTTGCTGAAAGTTCATCTGTTGCTTTTCGAGGGCGGTGCGACTCTCCAGCGCTTGTTTTTCGAGCTTCAGCTTTTCCTCGGCCGACTGCCCGGCAAAGAGCCCGCTCATGCCGCCCGCCACAGTTTGCGCGCCAGCGGTAGCCATATAGGCTTTCGCGTTGGGATCCAGCGAGGACCACCAGCTTTTTTCTCCCACGGGCGTGTTGCCCGCCACAGTCGGCGCGGCAATCGTCGGCGCGTTCGGCGTCTGGACGGTCGGAGCGACCGGAGGCGCCACGGGAGGCGGGGCGGCAGCTCCAAGCAGGCCTTGTGGTTGGGGGGCTAATTCTTGAGCAATCGTGCTGGCGCCTTCGATCGCCGAAGGAACCGCGCCCGCCATGCCGCCCGTCGCCGCTTGTGCGGCAGGGGCAAGGACTCCAGAACCGGCCGCGCCACCCGCAGCCGATCCAGCGCTATTGATGGCCGCCGTGACACTGGCGCCCACTTCTGGCGCAATCATGGTCGAGGCCCCAGCGGCTTGCGTGCCAGCCGTTCCGGCCGCACCAGCCGGAGCCGAGGCGGAAATCGCGGTCGAGGTGGCGGCGGCGGTTCCGCCCGCCATGGCGCCAGCCGCAAACCCGCCGACTCCGCCAGCCAGGGCGACAAAGCCCATGATCTTGCCGGCCGTCATGAGGTCTTTATTCTTCGTCAGCATCCCGACGGCGCTCACAGCGAGGCCGGCCGCGCCAATGACGACCGATACCGCGACAGCGGCGGCGGCCACTGTGGCGACGGTCGTTGTTGCGATGGCAGCCGCAACGGCAACGACGGCGGTGGTTACGATGGGCATGGGCGACCTCCATTCGACTTGATATAACTGACTTCCAGGGCCCGGTATTTCCGGCGCTTATAGATGGGGGCCAACTTCACCGTGGCAGGGCTCTCGCCCGGCATGAGCATATGGGCGAGGCGAAACTCCACGGCGCCCTTGCTATCGCCCCAGGCCTCAAACTCGTCGACCAGCTTGAACGCGCCGAGCCCGTGGCGCGCTTGCGGCTTCAGATACCAAAACATTTCAGTGGCCGTCAGGCGGCCGTCGAACAGGTCCGGGGTAATCATCGCGCCCAGTCCGCCGAGGAGGTCCGGCCCATCCCAGAGCGTGAGAATCGTGGCCTGGTACTGCGTCAAGAACGCGGTCCAGTTCTGAATAAATGTCTCCATCGAGAACGTGCCCGGCAGCTTCTTTTCCTCGAAGAACCCGCGCGCGAAGGATTCGCATAGGGGCAGTTCGGCAATGGTGAGGGGGCGTATGGTCAAGTTCATGATGCGAGCGGATAGGCCTTAAACCCGTTATAGCGTCCGTAGGTATTGAAGTGGAGCCAGGCGTTGACCACATCGGGGTGCTCTTGGATGTACCGTTCGCGGTCCATGTTCTGGATCGTCACGAGGCCGTTGGCGTTCGTGTCGGCGATGAGATCGGCGGCGTTGTAGTAGGAACTGAGGTCGAGACTGGCGACGTCGCCCGTCTGCCGCAGCCCTTCCTTGAGCATGTTGAGCTGCGTTTCGATGGCGGCCTTCTTGGCTTCCGGCGTGAGGTTCGTCTGAATGGAGATGTTCGCCATGGCCGTCGCGGCGGCGTTATACATATTCGCGGCGTTCTGGTTCGCCTGCAGCAAGGTCTTATTGCGCGCCTCAATGTCCGTCAGGACGGCCCGGGAATTGACATCCAGCTGCGTCGTGAGGATCCGCGTGCGGGCGTCAATGTCGGCGGCACTGAGGCGCGTCGTCGCGTCCAGCTGGCCGAGTGACAGCCTGGTGTCGGTGTCTTGCTGGGCGAGCTTCGTGCGCGTCTCTGCGTCCAGCTTGGCAATGGCGGCGGCGTTGGCGTCGCGCGCGGCATTGGCACTGGCTTCGTTGCCGGAAGCGGCGTTGAATTTGTTGACGTCCGTGCCGAGCTGGGCGTTGGCGAGGGAGGCCTGGTTGTCCGCGTTCGCGCCGAAATTGAGGGCGGCGTTTTCGGCGTCAGCCGTTTTCGTCTTGGCGGTAAAGTAGGTACTCGCGTCCTGCTGGGCGATCGGGAGCGCTTGGGCAATCACGCCCTGCTGCGCGTGCCCAATAGCCAGGCTGGAATTGAGGAGGCCGCGAGGGGCCATCTCCTCGCGCGCGCGCCGCTCCGCCTGCTTCATGAGCGGGGAGTCGGAGCCCGTAATTTTCAGGACTTGGCCCTGAACGGTATCGTTATCGCCGACGGCTACCCCTTTGGCGTCGTAACCTTTCGCGGTCGCGGTCGCGGCGGTGGCGGTAGTCGGCTTGTAGCCCGTCACCGATTCGCCAGGCTTGGAGGCGGCGCCGAGCAGGCCGGTTTTCGGTTCAGTCGAGAGCGGATTCGTGTCGGGCATGGGCTACTTCCTTTTCTGGTCCATTGCGGCGTGGCATTCCTTGATGAGTTCGCTCATCATGCCGTCAGAATAGGCCCGGTAGCCCACCAGCTCCGCCCCGTCCTTATCGAACACAGGGCTTCGCGGTAGCTCGCTACTTTGCAGCACCTTCGTGCCGCAGCCGGTCACGGACACGATGCAGCTCAAGAGCCACATCCTCATCACTCCCGGCCATCGATAGGCCGATTTGCGCATCGCGGTCCTTCTGTGATTGCTGAGGGTCGGGCGGATGCCGCTGCAGGATCTCGAGGACCAGCTGCAACAGCATCATCGCCACTCCGCCAAAGATGGCGACGGTACTCAAAAGGACACAGAGACGCCCACCTCGCGCTTCGCCCGTCGCCAGGCCATGAAGCCCAGGACGATCAAGACAAAGCCGCGAACGAGCATCACCCATTCCTGGGTATTGGTCCCGTCCTTCAGGAGCGCGTCAATCGCTTCAAAAATCTGATCGAGCCCGAGGCCTCCGCCGATGCCCGTTGCGCCCATATCTAACGCTTTATCTTTGTCGACCGTTGCCATGGGGGAGTCCTCCAGCCTGTATGTACGTGTACGTAATCTGTGCGCCTGAGCCGAAAATCTTTCAATATGCGCCTAATTACTTCTTGCCTTGACCGGCCAAATTCACCAAGATTTCCATCTGCTTGCGGTTCTCGCGCGTCAGCTCCTTCGTCATATCGACTAGCTCCGTCAGGCGCCGCTCCGAATTTTCCACATGGGCCTCGAGCTTGATGAACCGATTGCCGTTTTCGCTATGGGCCTTATCCATCGCCACGACATGGTTATCGACTTTGGTACGCAAGGCCGCCACCTCCAAGAGGATCTTGTCGCGCTGCTTCGTAAACCAGCGCATGACTAGAAGCGCGCCCGTTCCGATGCCACCCGCGAAGGTGACAAGATTGGCTCCGATGCTGGACAGCCCGCTAACCCCGTACTCATCCGACATGCGCTACACCTTTCCTTTCCGCTTCGGGCCAGTATGCGCATAGACGTCTCCGCACTTGGCGCCACGAGAGCGGGCGCGTCATGCCTTCGACTTGAGCGCCATGAGTTCCAGGCTATAGAAATGGAAGGCGCCGACGGTCCCGAGAAACTTGTCGGGATGCTTGGCCGCCCACCAGGGCGCCGGGATACTCTCGTCAAAATAGTGGTCAGCACCCGGCAGTATGGGAATCAGGCGCCCATCGGCGGCGCCGTCGACAAGATCCATGCAATCCAGAAACGACGGGTCGCCACAGGTCGGCCAGCGCCGCAAATTCGGGTCGTTCGTCTTGGTGTTCATGGACGTGAATTGTTCCGGCTTCGTGCAGACGTCGATGAGGTTCTTGCCCCACCATCGGGGATGGTTCGCCCGGTTCTTGATCACAAGGGCGACTTCAGCCTTGGCCTCAAACGACTGGTTGCTGGCTTCGCGCCAGACCGTGAGGGCCCAGACGAAACGCTCGTAGCGCTCCCACCTGGACATCATCGTGTCACCACCAGCTGTCGCGGAGGTTTCGGGCAGGTATAGACCACCGGCAGCGCCAATCCGTTCGGTTTACTGCAAATCACGGGCACATCCAGAATCGTGCCCTGCGTGGTCACGGTTGCGATATTGCTGATGTTGCCATACACGGCGTCGACATCGATTGTCCCCTTATAAGGGACCAGCTGAATGTCGTATTGCGTGCCCACAGTCAGCCCGGTCACGGTGCAGGTCACGACCGTATTGATGGCGGCCGGCGCATAGGGGGTCGAACAGGTTCCGCTAGCCACAGACGACGCATCGCCCCAGGAAATAACACCAGTCGCAATGCGTACGTCATGCTTGGCCGCCGCTCCAGCCCCATCGGATAGCGCGGTAAACGTCACCTCCACACTGGTTTGTCCGGTCGCATGCGCAACCAGATCCGTCACATCCTCGACGGCGCCACTCAGCGGGACCGTGAAATTGCCGGCACTCGTGCCGGTCCCTTCCACCGTCGTCACTTTGACCGTGCCGGTGATGGCATGCGGAGGAACGGTCGCCGTAATCGACGTGGCCGAGGCCGACGTCACGCTCGCGGCGATGTTCGAAAAGGTCACGGCATTCCCAGCGAGGGAAGGCACAAAATTCGTGCCGGAAATCACGACCGACGTGCCTGGCGCTCCACTCGTAGGGGAGAATCCTGAGACGGTCGGCGCCGATCCAGAGGTAGGCGCCCAGGCAATCGACGGGTTGAGGGCGGCGCTATCGCAGCTATTACCAGCATTGGGCGTAACGATAAAATCAATGATCTGTCCCGTCGTCACAGCTTGCGAGACGTTGTACGGGTAGGCGTTCGCATCCGCCGTGCCGATCGCCTGAGAAAAGAGCGTCGTTGAGCCGTTGTATTTCACCTCGAATGTGACGCCATCGCCACAGGCGAGATCGTACCGTTGCGCCGTGCCGGTAATGGTCGCGGTCCCGCCTTCTGGCGCCGTCCATCGGAGGACGGTGCCGTTTGAGGTACCAGGATGAAACCCGTTCGACCAGATGCCTTGGTACGACTGAATGCCGTTCCAGATGGTGCCTGCGACGCTATAGGTCAGCAGGTTCCCAGCCGTATCCCGGTAGCTCCATTGGCTCGAGCCTTGCGTCCCTGAAAACTGGGACTGGTAGACATAATCACCAGACGACGGCGGAGGAGGTGGCGGCGAGGGCGGTGGAGGCGGCGGAGACGTGCCTCCCGTGGACGTGCAGCCAGCCGGACAGTTGGGGATAGAAACGTGCAGATGGTCAATGTAGTGGCTCCATGGCGTCGTGACCGTGAAGTTGGGAGTCCCGTCCCACGTTTCAGCCCACACCCACTCATTGAGGCCAAGGCAGGCATAATTCAGGTTGGTGTAATTCCCAACCAGCACACCATTGATCCACCAGCGAACAATGCCGTCCCGTGAGGTGCAGGTCGTGCTTTTCTTGATGTATGCCTCGAGTTTCGTCCAGGTCCCCACCACCAAGCTTGGTCCGCCAGAGTTCGGGAAGCAGGCCAGGCCCATATCCAGAGAGCACACATGGCTATTATCCAGCCCTCCGCCCGTATTGTGCGCGAAGATCATCGGCCCTGTGCCGGCACTCAAGGCATCATTGCCGAAGAGGAAGACCCCGTTACTGCCTGGCCCGCGCATGAAAAAGGTCTTGTTCCCCTGCGGGCGCCCCTCGAATCCGGCATTGGTGCGCCAGATGAGCCCCACGTACATCTCGTTATACGTGGTGCCTCCGGGACCGATCACATAATTGAGCTGCATGCCTCCGGAGTTCTGCCCGGCCTGAATCGTCGACCGAACAACGCCGGACGGGGACACGGTGGCTGTGGCATCCGAATCGCGAAGGCTGCTCGAATACGCGTCCAGGATGCCGCAAGCGCCTGGCGTGCTCGAGAAATTACAGTCGAGCACTTGACTTGCGCCTGCCGGCTCATTCGTCCATTGCGCCCAGCTTGCCGACGGCAGGAGCAGGGCGACGAGGAGCGCTATCTTTCCGAAGAGATTCATGGGTTCACCTTTCCAATCGCATCATCAAGGGCTTTCATGCAGGCCGTGTGCGCCAGCTTGCCCTTGAGGCAGGTTGCGAGTCCGGATTTCAGCGCATCCCTCAACGTCACGGCCGGCACGGGAGGCACAGGAGGAACAGGAGGCAGCACAACGGGCGGCGGTACGACCGGAGGCGGCACAATCGGAGGAATTTGCGCGTTGCTCTCGTGCGGAGACGCAGGCAGCGGGTGTTCTGACTGCCCGCCAGGGTTGCCGATAGGAGACACGGGAATCGTGATCCAGGCTTCCGGGCTAGGCGTCGAATAGTGTCCGGAGTCATTGCCAGAAAAGACGCGGTAGCGCTTGCGGCCAGGCGTCAGGTAGCGCGCGTCGGGGTACTGAATGGATTCGCAGCCGTCGATATGCTCGATCGTGGCGACCACGCCCCAGGCATAGGACGGTTCAGCGGCATACTCCACTCGATAGTCCTTCATGTCGGATTCGACATTGCAGGGCCATTCGAGCGTCACGGCCTGCGCCGGGATCGCCGCCAGAACGAAAAGGAACAGGATCGCCAAGAGGATCATCGCCCCACCCCCATCAGCATCAGGCCGCGCAAGTTGGGGCAGGCGTCTGGTGCGCTGCCCTCGCCGGTGCCGGTCAATGTGGCATCGTAACCGTTACCGCTGGTATCGGGCTCAGGCGAGGCAGTCCCATTCAGCACGTAGGCTGCGTCTGTGCCAGTCGGGATTGTCCCGTTGCAGGCCCAGGCAATCAGGTCTGCGTCTGTCGTCGCCGTGCCCGCGACAATCAGAGCTTTCGCAAGGCTCCCGCCGAATGGGTATTGGAGAAACCCAGCTTGCCGTCCGCCGATCACCAAGTCATGGGTGCCAGAAGGGGTTTCATTCCAGCAAAAAGTTCCATCTTCCGTAGCCGTTGCTCCTGTGCTCATCGTGTAGCGCAGTAAGTGGATCGCCGCGCTGCAGTCGGTGCCGTTAGCCCTGAACGCGATGAGGTACCATGTGCCTGCGGCAATGGCCGTGGTGGACGATCCGGTAAACGTATCAGACCCGTTGCTCTCCACTTGAAGATTGCCGCTGGTGTTGACGATACGTAACTCTGCGCCATTGCTCCCCGCCGAGGTAATGCGGGAGAGCGGGACTTGGAGCGCCCCAGTCGTGATACTGGTCGCCTTGGCGACAATTGCCATCGTGTAGAGCGCGTCGAGGCCTGCATTGGCCGTGGCTCCTGCTCGCGCCTGGTCGGTGCTGCCGTTGAATGTGCGGGAGCCAGCCGCCCAAGCCTGCGAAGAGAGCAGCATCAGCGTGAGTGCAACACTCAGTAGTCTAATCATGTCGTGCTGGCCGCTTGGATGCACACGATGAATCCATCGTGGCGTCCGCTGGCGCTCCCCCAATTGCTGCTAAAGTTAACGAACTTGCCATCACGCGAGATGCTAGCGAACGGACTATCGTAGTATTCGTTGAACACGCTTCGATGGTGCGCGATTCTACGCACCCGTCCGCTGCCATCGGTCGCGACTTGCATAATCTCGTTGTCGAAGGCGTTGGTCACGCCGCTCCCGCTCGTATGGTAGCGAGAGGCGAGCGCCCACAGGTCATTACTGGCTTGCATGCTGAAATGATCTTGCTGGCTGCTATAGCTCCATGGCGTGGTCATGCCTGGTAACAGGTCCGTGATCGTTGTGGGGGCCGCGCATGTGCGATACCCAAGACTGGTGTTGGCGGGCCTGTGAGTGAAAATCCCGCCATTGGTAAACCCGCACTTGCCCGCGTCGCGGTGATTAAACCCGTTGTTGCCGGTGAGGTCGGTGCCAACCTGCGTCGCCGTGGCCAGCGTCCAGACCTCTGCGGTGCCGCCCGCGTACATGATGAGGCCGTATGTGCCGCTCTTATCAACCGCCACTTCATCGAGACTAGTCACATTGGCGGATGACATCAGCACGGTGTCGGTACTACGCTTCCAAAATACGTAGCCTGACCCAGACGGGGTGCCTCCCTGAAAGAGCATCCCAAACACGTCAGCATCGTCGCTCATGCTCATCTGCGTCACGTAGCCGCCAGAGTGCCCGAGGCCAGTAAACGTCTTGAGCGTGCTGCTGGTGCCTGCTGGCACAGTGATTTCGTAGAGGTTATAGTTGCCAACTCCATAGATAATGTCTGGGTCCGTGGCGCTCCACGTCATCCCATATTCTTGGAGGCCCGCAGGAGAACTACTTAGCAGGTAGCCAGTCGTGTTGACCGTACAAGAGCCAGGCGTGAAATCGTAGAACCGCGCCCGCTGGTAACTGGAATGCACCAGGAAGAGCACGCGAGAATTGTCGCTATTGAAGGCTTGCTGGGTGCTGTAGCTATTGAGCACACCCTTGTGCCCGCCCGTGTCAGGCTCCGTCGTGGCGTCGGTCACGCGGAGGATGGTCGTCCCAAAGGTCGGATCTTCGATTGTAGACCCAGCCGCGCCGAGTGTCGGCAACGTCGGCTCGGTGTGGACGTTGGTGTCAGTCAGGAGGGTTTCAACAAATCCACCCTCACCAATTGCGGCAGGCGTTGCGAACCCGCCACTTAATGTTATATCCAGGCGTCCACCCAGACCATATACGTAGGCTGGCAGACCCAGCATAGCCACGAACAGCGCGAGACTTCGATAACGTGTCATAGCGTCGACTTGAATCCCACGGCAGAAATTGTCACGGTTGAGGCCGCTGCCGATGGGTCTGCGGCAAAGATCGTATTGGCCGATGTGCACAGTGGCACAGCTAGTGGGATGACACCACCACCCATGTTTGCAGCAGCGGGAATGGTCATCAGCACAGAACCCGCCGTGCCGTCTCGAATGTCCACGGTCACGTTGGTGGCGCTGGAATTACTGACCACGATGGTAGTCGCACAAAACCGTGTGCTCGCCCCTTGTGCCGCCACAACAGATGTAGAAGAGCCATCGGTAATGCCAGCGACACCAGACACGCGATTCGTCAATTGCGCGTGAGGGCGAACCGTCTGAATACCATCCGTATCCGCCGTGGCCTTGGTCATGCGATCCCAGTTAGAACTGGCGCTGTCCCATACTTTCGGGTAGGTCGCGATCTTACTCAACGTCGGGTTGGACTCGTCATCCGCCATCGCAGCGGTTGATGCCAGCTTGGTATTCAATGCGTCGAGCAGCGAGGTCAGCAAACGGAGCTTGGCTGACACCGTGCCGGTACTGCCAGCCGTGGCCGCAGCGTCCGTGGTCGCCCCAAGTGCAACGTCTGCCCCATCGGCAATAGTGCCGCCGCCACCTCCACCGCCGCAGGCCTCGAAGGCCGTTCCGGCTGTATTGACGCAGCGAATCGCTACCGCATTGGGCGTGGCGCCCGTCGGCCATGAACCCGCCAGCCCTTCGCTTGCGCACAGCAGGGCGAGGAGGAGTAGGCTACCCGTAATAGATAAAATGGATTTCGCCATCGACCGAGCCCTCCCTAATGAACCGCACCCGATTCAACTCCGCCACCGACATATAGTTTTCGTAGCCGTCACCAATCGGCACCCCAAAGACGGTCGTGGGATCCTCGCCGTGCTTGGTCATGCGCACCAGCCCGCCCCGGAAAAAGACCTCCGCCATCCGCGTGCCGGGCGGCACGGTCGGCACGCGCACGGTGCCGTCGACGGTCAAGGCCTGGTAGGCGAGCGGCTTGTAATACCTGGAAGGATCCGCGCTACTCTGTGGTTGAACAATCATCCGTGCAGCTCCATATGGCGCTGAAGCGCGCCCTTCCGTTGTGGCGCTAGCGTGCGTGGACGCGGAGTGAGGCGCCTCTCGAGCGAGGCCGTTGCCATGGTGACAAGCAGCACCCCCACCAGCCCGACGACGATCGCGGCGAGAGTGAGGATCCAGCCGACTATCACGGCTTCACTTCTTCCTTGGGTTTCAGGGCGGCCAGTTCGTCGGACAACTTTTTGTTCTGGGCCGACAACTTTTCCGCCAACGCGCTCAATTCACGATTCCCTCGAATCGCTTGAGCGAGACGCAGTTCCGTCTGTTCGCGCGATTGCGAGACAAGCGCGGCATGGGTATTGGCTTCGTCGAGCTGTGCCGGGCAGGACGGCTCCGCAGCCAACAGGACCGATGGAACCAGCGTCAGGAGGGAGAGGGCGAGGAGTGTTCGAATCGAACGCATGGAGGCCTCCGATAACGTGACGTGTGAAGGGTGGCCCCCTTGCGAGGGCCACCAGACTCAGACCAGTAATGAAAGCCTATGATCCACTAAGCGCATTTGTTGGTATATATGCGCCTAATGTGGGGAGGAAATATTTTTACTGTTTACCGATCCACGGCGGCACGGTCACGGCATTGGTATAGGCTGTGCTCGCGCTCACAGGAACCGACTGCACGACATTCTGACTGACATTGGTCGTCGCTCGAGGCATGACGGCGCCAAGTGTCCCGGCCCCGGCCACATAGCCCGCCATGTTCATGAGCCCAGGGCCCACGACGCGAAAGGGTGCGTCCTGCCATGTCACTCCGATCGGCTGCCAGCTTTCCAGGTGAATCTGGCTACGGGCATCCATATTCGGGTCTGGGCAGGCGAGAAAGAACTGGCTGGGCTTGTCCTTCGAGAACCACTTGTCTGCTCGATACCACGGCCATGTTTGATCTTCGAGGTGACGGTATTCCTTCACCATCGAAATGGGGCATTGGTTCGGCAGGACCTTCGGGGTGTCCCGCATGAACTCAATTTCAAAATTCGTCCAGGAGACGCCCGTGCCGCCAACCTGTTGGAACTTCTGTTTCGCCGCACATCCGGTACACAGCACCAGCATACCCAGCCCTAATGCGAGAGACTTCAGTTGCATAGATCCTCCTTGATTAACGGGCCACTCGCGACCCTGCCAGATCGCCGGCCCCATATTCATACGGCCCAATGGTTGGCCGGCCTCCCATGTAAAAACGTCGCCCTCTCGCATCACGCGCCCCCTGCGCATGCTTTCCAGCGTGGTACATGGGCGAGGTCAGCGCCACGAACAGATTCGAGGCTGGCCAGTTGGCAGTGTTGATACTCGGCAATTGCGGGTCCACTTCCACCGTATTGGCATCCTGACTGCTGGTCGATTTCCAGTTCGCAAACGTGTACTCCGTTGCCCCCCACTTGCCCCATGTGGCCCCAGCCGTCACGCCATACGCATCATTCCAGTTCATTGAAAAGCCAGACTGCGCCGAGGCATCCACATTGATGACCTTGGAGACCGTATGAAAAATGTTGTTCTGCACAACCCCGTTTGTGGCATTGGTGTGGAACCGTACCGCCCAGCGCCCGTTCTGCCCGTAGAAAATATTGTGCAGCACGCGAGTCCCGGCAATGTCCTGGAGAAACATCGCATCCGTCGTATTGACCACTCCAGCCATGTTGATGAAATTGGCAGAAATCACGACACCGCTGCCGCGCGTCTTGGTGTAGATCGGATTTCCGGCGAAGGTGCCGTACACCCAATTCCCATAAAACCTCACTTGCTCCACGTCATAGAATTGGATGGCTTGGTTTGAACTGAGTGAATCGTGTAGGCGGTTTCCGTAGATCTTTGTCCGCAAGACTTGATGGGCCCCGTCTACGCCGTGGATGGTCAACAAGCCGGAGTTTGTATCGGTCGTGCCGCCGTAGATGTCATTATCGCGGATGATGTTATCCGCACAGGTCACGGTCGCGACGTTCTGCTGAAACACTGAAATCACCAGCGTGCCCCAGGTGTCGTAGAGCGTGCTGTTCTGGACAATGTTCCTGTTGCCGTTGATACCTGTCTCGGAGAGGATCTGCGCGGCATGGCGCCTGTGGTTGTGCGATTCCACATACTCCACGATGTTGTCACTGCCGGAGACGACAATCCCGCCGTAGGTGGTGTCATCACCACTCGTGCGGATCGTGTGCAGATTGCGAATCTTGATGAAGTCCTTCCCATTGGTGTAGACGTTTCGATGCCGCCCTGGAACCTCATACACCTTGCCATTCGTAACGATATTCGACCCGTCGCGTGCGCTCACGTAGAGCGTGGAGCCGGTAAGATAAAAACTGCCAGGGTTGGCCTGCACCAAGGCCTGAGAGGCGCGACTGGTCAGCCGCACGCCGTCCTCCCATACCATCATGGAGCCGTTCGCGATGAGGGTGTAGGAGGTGCTGTAGGCGTACCCGCTGTCAGCCGTGAAGGCCGAGTTCGCTTTGATATCCGCCCCTGAAATGATCGGAAGTGCGCCTGATCCATACGCATCAAATGTCACATACCCACTACTCGATCCGCTTGACGGTGCAACCAATCCCTCTCGCCACGTCTCGCCGCGAGCAAAATAGATCGTGTCTCCAGCAGAGAAACTTGATGCGTTTACTTTTGCAATCGTCTGCCATGCCTCACCAATAGAGGTGCCTGCACTCGAATCGTTCCCAGTCGTCGCATTGACATAATAGGAGGTCGCGCCAGCCACGGCGGGGAGCGCGAGAATTGCGATGAGCAGCAGCGCCAGCATTAGCTAAACCTCCCACTCACTTTACAGGTGGTATTCGTGCCGGTCGTCACGCTCCACGCTCCGTTGACGGACACCCAATCGAGCGGAGGACTATCGAGAATCGCTGCGGCGCTTTGCGCCAGAAAGATCGTGAATGCGGAACCGGCTCCGTCCTTGACGGTCACAGCCCCGACAGACGCCGCCGAGGTGAAGCACTTCACCGCGTGCAGCAAGTCGCCAGCCGCCCCAGTCGCGCCCATGGCCTGATCGGTCTGCGAGGCCGCCACATCCTCATATTCCCATTGGGACTCAATGCGCAGCGTATCGTTGCCCACATCTTCGCCCGCCATCTTCGTGGTCATATGGAACTTGGCGGAGTCTCCGACCCCGCCAAGCTTCCTATGCCCGCCATCGCTTTGCGGCAGGCTGATTTCATCCGCGGCATAGGCCGGCACGCACCCCATCACCAACATGAGAGCCAGGATCGCCAAGAAACCCAATCGTGACATTGCGTACTCCTTCACTTAGGCCGCCTGTGCCAGCGCGGGGTTATAGTCGATCGTGCGCCACGGTCGGATATTTCTGACCTTGCACTTAATCATGGCGCGAGTGTTCGTCGCGTAGTTCGTCAGGTTCGGGACATTAAATGTCGTGCTTCCGTCTCCGGCCCCTGCGGTCGTTCCGATGCTGGCGAAGAGCGCAGAGTAGGTCGTTCGACTGACCGCAGATCCATCCGCCAGGAGCCAGCCGGACGGCGCCACCGCAGAAGATTTGTAGTAAAAGGCCACGGTCCCGGGTGGGACAATGCCGACGTTCTCGCGTGCCAGCGTCACGGCGTTTCCTGTCGGGAAGCGCACCGCCAGCACCGTGTTGCCGGAGCCGTCGTCTTGCGAGTAGAGAATCAGGCTGTTCGATGGCGGCGCCGATGGTTGAGAGATCTCCGCCATCTTGACCCCTCCGGCCAGGGCAATCCCTCCAGCCGTCAGGGAGGTCACGTCGGTGGTACCGATCGCCGCAATGCCGTCAGTCGTCACACGCATCTTCTCGCTCAAGCCTGGCGAGAAGGTCACAAGTCCGAGATTGTTGAAGTTCAGCGACCCGGCCGCCATCTGCATATAGGCGTCAGAGGTGCCATCGTTGAGGCGGATGTAGGGATTCAGGCTGCCGTCCACGCGGAAGGTGCCACCAGAGAACAGCGCCGGTCCATCCACAGCCAGCGCATAATTGTTCGTGGCTTCCGTGGGAGTGCTGGCAATCCGCACCGTTGCGGCGTTGGTGATGGTCGCACTGCCGCCCGTGATCGCAGGCGCGCTCACTTCCAGCGACGATACCCAGTCGTGCGCGCCACTTGCCGCTTCCGTGAAGGCCGGCCAAATCACCACGCCAGAGGCGTCTTGCCCGGCCTGCCCCGTGATCGCCGTGCGGATAGAGAGGGCCGAGCCCCATGATCCGCCTCCAGGCGCAAAGGTGCCACTCAGCAAGAGCTGATGCTGTCCGCTCGTTGCGGCGCCGATCGCATGGGGACCTGCACTACTCAGTGTCGCCGATCCGGTGATGGTCGGCGCGGCAATGGTCTTGTTGGATAGGCTTTCCGTCCCGGCCAGTGTGGCCAGCGTCCCGGAGGTCGGCAAGGTCACGCCCGTCGTACCGGAGAGTGACAGCGTTAGTCCGTATGCCCCGGAGATGGCAAAACTTTGCGGGATAGTGATGGTGCCCGTCGTCGTCGTCATGCCGCTACCGGAGCCGTTGATAACGACCAGCTTATTCGCATTCCCGGCCAGAGCAGGAAGCTTGTCGAATCCGGCCGTGATCGTATCCAGCTCGGCGCGCAATCCAGCCGAACTCCCGGCCGATCCTGGCGCCGGATAGCTGCCATGCGTGTAGTATTCGTTGGCCATCGACGGCGCGACCATCCACAGGAGCATGAGCAGAGCGAGTGTTAGACGTGCCATTAGCGCAACCCCCTCCCAAATGAGTAATGGAGAATCAGCGAGTTGATGGTGAACGGGTAGATGTAATCCGTGTTCGAGGCGAACGTGACTTGGATATTCTCGGCTCGCCCCTTGACGTCTACCTCAACGGGCGACAGCGTGCGGCCGTCCCAATAAAAGGCGTCCCAGGTGAAGCCGTCCCAATTCCCTGACCCGCCCAGCTCCGTGTCGTATTCCTCCGCCACGTCCTGCGCGATCTCCGTCGAGTTGTAGCCCAGGGTGTAGCCGAACAGGATCGCTGCATAGTGCGAACTCTGCACTTCGATGCTGCCGCGACGATAGCGCTTGCGCGTGCGAGGAGACTTCTGATTGTTATGATTGAGGGTGATGGTGGCCTCGATGGCGTCCCCGTCGAACGAAGAACCTCGATCCAGCTCATAGACATACCCGCTGCCATACGCTCCCGCATAAGACACGTCGCTGCCGTTGGCCGATTCGCCATTCCATGCGCAATTGAACGGATGCGAGACGAGGCCAACCAGGGCCCCAATGAATTTGCCGTTGGAGATCGTCGCGTAGAGATAACTGCCGTCCGCGAAGAAGGCCCGGTACTGGCTCTTGTCCTTACTGACGCAGGAGCAGAGCGCATTCGCCTGCTTTTCCTGGATAAAGGTATGCATGTTCTGCGTGAGCGAGGCCTGGAGGAAGTTACCGAACTCTTGCGCGGCCTTGAGGCTGATAAGCCCGCGGTCGTCCAGCATGTAGCTGGAGTCCAGGTTTTGCGACATGTAGGCAATGGCGCCGGTCGACGACTTGAAGGCCACATATTTGAACGTGCTCAGGCTCGTGCCGTAGAGCATGCCGGTCCCGTTCCGAGACAGCACCGCCATGGTCGCCGTGTCGGCACTGCCGGGCTGAATCAGGAATCCCGTAATGGTGTCGCCCACCGTAATTTCGTTGCCTCCCGCCGAGGCCGTGAATTGATAGGGCTCCCCGATGCCGGAGTGCATGATGGAGCCGCCGATAGACACAAACAGGTGGAAGTGATGCACCTTGATATGCTTCGGGGTGTCGACCGTCGCGCCCGTGTTGATCGGGACCAGCGTGACGCCATCCCACTCAAAGCACCGGTTAATACCGTCGGCGCCGTAAATCTTGCGTGTCGAGAGCTGTCCGGAGAAATTGTTGATGTCGAACTCGAAGCGTCCACCGGGCAGCAAGACGATCGCCGTTTGCGCGCCGGATAACGTGACGTTCACGGCGCCAACCACAGCCGCACCGGCCGCCAGATTGCCAGGGGCAGGGGTCGTGACAATGAACCGTCCTGCGGCGGTTCCGGCTGCCCAGCTACCGGATTCCAGCACCACGCGCATGATCGTCGCCGTATTGGCGCCTTGCGTGAGCACGTCGCCATCGGCCGGCGTGGAGGCGCCTCCAGCCGTAAAATACACCTCGTTGAAGAAGGTCATTTGCGACCATCCGGACACCGTGGCCCTGAACATATGGCAGGCCGTGGCCCCAGCGTTGTCGCGGAACACATAGAGCTGATGGACCCCTCCTACCAGGTGCGACACAATGCCGCGCACCGGCCCAGATCCAGGCAACGGCTGAATCAGCGCCCGATACACATCGGCCGCGAGATTGAGGTATTGCGCGTTCAGGAGAGGCGTCAGAACGGAGGTGAGTGCCGTCGTTGTCCCAATCGTCGTTGCGCCGACCTTGACCACCTCACTAGCAGAGAAGGTGCCGACAATCTTCGTGACGGCCAGGTATTTCTCGTCGTCCTCGTCGACGATGGCGATAATCACGCCCGTAGCCAGCGACGTGTCACCGGTCAGGGTTTGCCCGACCGTCGGCGTGTTCGTGAAGGCCACCAGCTGAATAATGCCGTAGGTGGCGTCGGACGGCTTGGCCCGTCCATCGAATCGCTCATACCCACCCACACGGGCATAGCCACCGGTCACGGCACACTCGAAATTGGAGGATTCCCGGGCAAATCCGGCGGGTAAGTCCAGCGTCGGGGTGAGCTGATCCAGTCCGCCCTTAAGGCGCGTGACGTCGTACTTGATCGGCGAGGATGGCAGGGGTTTCGGCTTGCGTCCCACTAGCAGAGCGTCCCTTGCAGCGTGATTTCTTCCAGCTGGCCGACTTCCAGGCGGCAAAGCAGTGGCGTATAGCCGCGCTCCCCTTCTGCATAGACTTCTGCCGACGATTCGTAGGCGGCATACTTCATCATGGCCGCATACACGATAATCATGTGGCTGAAGCCTGGCGGCAGGGCAGGCACGTCGGCATTGAGGGTCAACGTCACGGGCGCCTTGTAATAGTCTCCCGTCATGGTGTAGCCCACGGGAGGCTTCGGGCCGAGCACGAGAGACTGATCCGGCGCGACGGCAAACTCACGGGGCGGGCCCGCATGGTCGCGCAGGCCGCCAAGGTTGTATTGCCGGCGCCAGCGGTCATAGGGCATGTAGTAGACCGGCATTTCCGAGCGCAGCCCGGCCGCCGTGTTGTACTGCCGCATCTCATGGCGCACCCACGCGCCGAACGTATCGGCCGCAATGCCACATTGCAGCGGCGTATAGGCGTATTGGTCGGCGATGGTGGCCCAGGAGGTGGACGTGCGCAGGAATTTCCAGTCCGGACGAAGGCCCTGGATCTCCAGCCACGCCTCCACGATCCAATCGACGAGACGCTTGTACTCGCCGACTTGGGCTATCGTGGTGACGGGCCCGGTCCCACTCACGCCACACTCTTGACGCAACCGCTGGACAAGCTGCAGAAATGTCACGGGGCCTCGCTGGTTAGTTCGTGTAGAGCAACCGCCGCAACCACTCCGCGCCCTTGGCGTTGCGGTCGTCGAGCACGGAGAACGTCGCCCGCTGACTGGTGCTGCGATGCACAAGGTTTTCAGGGCGTTCGGTATCCCGGCCCACGATTTCCGTACTCACGTCGTCGCGCTTGCTTCTCGCCAGCACTTCGACATACTTCCGCCGTGTGATGATGGGGCGGCCCACCGGCAGGGCACCGTAGGCGTACCATCGCTGATCGTGCATATCGAACACTTCCGCCCCTTTGCCGTTCACCCAGCAGTCGACGCACCGAGGCGCGTTCTTCTCGCTGGACGGCTCAATGCGAATCATGATGGGCTCCTCGTTGAAGGCGAGGGCGGCCATGCGATCCTTGATGAGCTGCTTTTCAGGGATGATTTCTTTCTCTTGGTCATGGTCAAGCGCTTCGTCCAGGCCAGGTACGAGAATGTCGTCCTTCTGCCGAATCTCCATGTCGCCGGTATGGAGTTCACGCTTGCGCGTGCTGGACTTCTGCGGGGCGGTCGCTACGGGAGATTCCATGAATGCCTCCGTCGGGAAGGTCGAGGGCCCCTGTGGGCCCCCGATGGGTGAATGGTTAGGGTTACGAGATTTGCGGACGTGCCGGCAGAGTCACGACGTCCACAAAGGTGTACGTCATGCCCGTGACACTGGAGAGGTTGGAGCTGCCGAATCGGAAGGTGCCGACCAGGGTAGACCCACCCTTCAGCACGATGTAGCCGATCGGGCACATCGTATCCGGGATGTGTGCCGGGAACTGTGGAGCCCGGACGAAGGAGCCGGACGAATCCAGATCCTCAATCGAGCCCTGACAGGCCTTGATGTTGCCGTCCTTATCCAGGCCAATCACGACCACTGTGCCCTGGTTGGCGCTGATCGTCGGGAAGGCCGCGGCTGTCCCGGCGTCCGTCGTCGGCGTCGCACCGTTGGAGATGGCGGCCTTGGAATAGGCCTTGCCCTTGATGGCGAATACCGTGGTGCCGGTATTGCTGATCGTCGTCGTCGTCCCGGCTGCGAGGGTCACTTTCCCTAAGCAGAGGGTGAGCGGAATTTGCGTAAGCGAGTCCATAGTGCTGTCTCCTCTAGGTCGTCACGGTCGTGAGTTACAGAATTACCGTCGGGTCGAAAGGCCCGTCCGCGTTGACATAGACCACGTTCGGCACCACCGTGGCGTCATCCAGCACGGTCGTCCCGCCGACGAAATCGCCGGTTCCCGTGGGGTTGACGATGATGAAGCCAATCAGGGCTTTCTTCTCCGGGATGGGCGGGAACTTGACGGCGGCCAAGGTGGCGCCCGCCGTGCCCATGGCGACGGTCACGGTTCCCGCGACGTCGACGAAGAAGCAAAAGACGTTGAAGGCCGCGTTAGACACCGTGCCAGCGAGCGCTGGCATATCGGTGGCTGCCGCTTTCTTCACGAGCTTGCCCTGGACGGAGGCGTAATAATCCGCCGCCCCGATCTTCACGAGCGTGCTGCCGCCCGCCTTAATGGCGAGGCCAGCCGTCCGCAAGGATCGCGTGGAATACCGGTCGGCGAGGGGAAACAAGGCCTTGCGCAAAATGCCGCGCAGGATGTCTCCCGGCACGTCGACCAGGAATCGAGTGAGTGTGTCGTTCATGAAATGCCTCCTCCTTCTTCAGCCGTCAGCCGGCCAGCGGCTTACGCCAGGTTTTTAGATCCGACGTAGGCAAGGGCCATCCAGCCATGGTTTTCGACCATCACGGCCTTGCGCCAGATCGTTCCGGCATACCCGCGCTGTCCGTGCGGGTCCGACTTGTCCTTATGCCCAGGAGGCAAGAACGTCGGATTGAGGCTTTCGAGCCCGCGCACCGCGACCTGGCTCCAGGCCTCTTGCGCGCAGACGATGATGGGGTACACGTCGATGCTGGTTCCGGACGTCGTGTAGAGGTCCGTGCTCCCGATCGCGGCACCCGCGTCCTGCAACTCCGGCAAATCCGGGGAGGTGATGAAACGGAAGGTTTCGACCTTGCCGATTTCGTTCGGCATGGGCGTCCCGCTGGCGTACTTCTCGACCGGCACGAAGCCCGGGAGGTCCCGAATGTCGGGCTCCAGGTTCGTGTGGCAGTAGACGAAGTACCCGGCTGCGACGGCGCTGGTATCGAACAAGGCCGAGGCCTTGAGGATCTTCGTCACCATCTTGCCGTGGTTGGCCTTGAGGTTTTTCGTAATGCGCCGCACCATGCCCAGCGTCGGCCCGCCGTTGACCGTGGCGATGGACGTGCCCGATCCGGCGTAATAGACGTTGGTGCAAGAGCGGAGGGCGCCATAGACGATCATCTCGTTGACGAGGCTCACGCGCTCGCCAATCTGTTCCGTCATGGCCTTGGGGATGTTGTCCTCATACAGGTCATAGGTCTTGTTCGTGTACCCGTAGAGGCAGGAATACTCCTGAATCACACAGGTCACGTCCTGCGGCACGATGCTCTCCGGCAGTGCCGTGACGCCTTCCTGCGTCTGGTGGGCAATCACCATCGCGTTGCCGCGGTCGCCCGTTCCGTCCTGAAAGAACCTGTTCTGCGTGTTGCGGTCGGTGGTCGCGGCGCCATACGGCAAAAACCGGCGCGCCGAATAGGTGTCGCTCTCGTTCTTCGGCATCATCACCTGGCGGCCCTGCTTCTGCAGGACTTCCTCGGCAACGGCGTGCTTGAGGATTTGTCCCTTAAACTTGTTGATCCGGCCCGGAGTGAGTGCGAATGTGTGCATTGCCATGGTGTCGATCGCTCCCTAACCCGTGACTAACTGTTGAACCCTTCGAGGAATTGGTCCGTCGCGGTCTTGGTCTGGGCGCCTCCGCCTCCAGCACTCGGCGCGACAACCGCCGCCTCCATCCTCTGGCGTCGCAGCGCGGCGGGGTCCGCGGCTGGGGCCTTTGGCTTGGGTTTCGCGGCCTGTGCCGCCGCAAATGATTTGAGTGATCGCTTAATGTCCGAGGGTTTCTCGGTCGAGTTCATGAGGGCTTGGTAGTCGGCAGGTTGCGCGCCCAGCCAGCCCTTGTAGTCGTCGCTATTGACAGTCTCCCGCCAGCCCTCAACGTCGGCGTCGAGCATGTCGAGGGCCAATTCCTCGCGGATGGAGGCGCGAATGGCGGACGCATCAACAGCGGGGGCGCTCCCGGCTTTCGTCGAGGCCCGTTTGACCCCGGCAATCACCATCTCTGCTACTTCAGGGAAGTTGTCGGCCAACTCCTTGAAGTCCTCCGCAGACACATCGACGGCCTGCCCGCGCGGCGTCTCCTGAATCTGCTTCAGCGTCCGCTGTAGCTCGCCCATCTTCCCGAAGGCCTTACCTTCCAGCTGCCCCAGTGCGGCCCTGATAGCCGCCGCATCGTCGAGCATCTGCTTGTGTTCGGCTTTCGTGAGTTGGACAAACTCAGGCTCAACGGCAACGGATTCCGCTACCGGCTCTGGCGTCGATTCCAACGGGTCGATGATTTCCGCAACCGGCAGGCTCTCGCCCGTGGGCTCCGTCGTCACCGCTCCGGACTCGTCACCAAACCCGGCCGCAAGCTCCGCCTCAGCTTCCGCCGAGGTGGATTCCGCCACCTGTTCCGCCACTTCTTCGACTACTGGCCCGTCTACGACTTCCGTTCCCATGCACGTTCTCCTTCTCGCTGGCGCTTGCGCGTAAGCGATTTCATCTCGCCGTGTCGGGTAATCCGAGGCGGCTCATGTCCAAACCTGGAATGGTCCCTGCGCCGTCCTTCCCGAAGGACAACAGGAATTTCACCTCCGCAATCCGGCCCACCAGCTGGCAGCGGTCAGGCTCCAGCCTCATGCCGTCGTTGGATTCGCGTAACTCTTGAAGGCGACCGTTCAGGTACGCCTCAAGACGCCTCCACAGCGGCGTGGACTTCTCTTCGTTGGTGAGAGGAAAACGGGAGGGTGACGGCGCATTCATGATTCATCTCTAATCTTGAATCAGAATCCGCACAATATGCTGATATATGGGTCTAATCTATTCTCAACAAATAAGTCTGAATAAGAAAACGCCCCCTGGACTTTTGATCCAGAGGGCGACGGGAAGGGCGCTATGGGCGGAGGGAATTACGCGGCGACGGGCTGAAAGCCCAGCGGGGCAAGAAGGGCCTGCAGCTGTGCGGGCTCGATGAGGACGGTTGCGGTTCGGCTGCCGCTGGGCATGTCCGGCGTGATTTGCGTCACGATAATAAGAATGCTCTCGCCCGACTTCTCCATGCTGGCGTGTCCGTCCGTTACTCGCATCGTGGTCCTTTCGGTTGAAATCTTATGCCCCTTCTTCATGTGCCACTTGCGCACGCCTGCCGCCACAGCGGCCCGGTGCGCCTCGGAAATCACCCGCTTTTTCTTGCCGCTCTCCGCCGCAGGTTGCGGCGACTCGATTGATCTGCGCGAGACTTCCACCATCTTGACCTCCTTAATGACAGGGAACCGACCACGCCAGGAACAATAGGGACAGTAGAACGTGAACGGCGGCGCGTTCATGTCACGGTCCGGAAACAGCGGCGTACCTTGACACTTGCCGCAAATCATTGGAGGTAGTCCGGTTTCCAGAGCACCATGGCCCATCGCCCCATGAGGATGGCGCCCACCTCACGCGAAAAATGCACCCCGATGGCCCAGTGCTCAAGTCTCTCGATCGTCACAGCTCGCCCTCCTTCTGTAGCCGTACTCCGTCGTCCATCCCGGCCAGGCGTCCAAGTCGTCGCCACGGCTCAGGACCGACGAAATTTCCCGCGTCACGTCGTCGCCCCGATCGATCATCCCGAACGAATAGCCGGCGTTCACCGTGTCGAGGCCTTGCCGAGGCACCGGGCCCGCAATCTCCCCAATCGGACTGCCCCAGCCGTCCCAGCCGTCCATTAGGCTTTAGCTACCTTGAGGTATCGCGCCGTGAAGCGCTTGGACATCTTCGGGCCAGTCGTGAGCAGCATGTCGGCGGCGTGTCTCAGCCAGCTGGCAATGCGCCTGCGCTCCCGTGCGCCCATGGTCGCGGCGCCGTGAATGGTGACGGTGGCGATACTTTTCTCTTTGGGTTTCATGCGCTCCTCCCTTGCTTATCAATCTGGATGCTCCACTCACGGTCTACCTTCTTCGAGATGCGGAGCAGTACGTCACCTTCACCGAGGGCCGACCTTCCCCCACCATTCACCCAAATACCGTAGGCCATGCTCTCGTCTGGCTTCTTCGGAAGAAGGTGCTTAATCAGATCGTTCTCCGCATTGTGCAACTCACACTCCGCCCGGTTCTTGGCTCGCTCAGCCGACTCTAGCGACTGAATCGCGCCCACATACCTACTCACCTTCTCTTCCGTCTCCCGGCTTGCCCCCTGCATGCTCATTTCGTTCTCCTATGATGTGGTGACAGGGCCCACCGCGGCCTCAACGTCATGCAGCTTGATCAGTTCGTCAGGGATTTCGACCTCGAAGGAAACGCGGGTCGCGTCCTGCGATTTCATGGCCGGGCAGGTATAGGCCATGAGAAACGGCACGGTTGGCGGCGTGACGTAGAGCGGGCGAAAGAAATCGCAATAGAATCGAACCTTCATTTCTTCGGCCTCCTCGCGGGTGTTTTCCAGAGCGGTTTCTGTGGGTAGCGGCGCAGATGGAACTCCGCAATGTCCTCGACTTGCGTTTGCGCATTGTCGGCGAAGGCATCGACGGCATACTCGTGTGTGCCGATCCGCACGATGAGCGTATGCGGAGGGAATGCAGCCTCACCCACACCCAGGCTTGACGGCGCGTGCCGGATGAACGCGGGAGAATCGACATGAAAGCGGCCCAGGTGCCTCATGATTCGTAGCTCTGCCCAGGTTTCGCCTTGCCGGGCGGCTCAGTCGGTGGCTTCAAGGCTTCGCCTACCCGGTCCTCGTGGGCCAATTCCCGTTGAACCTGGAGCTTCATGGTGGTCGCAGCCAGTTCCGCCTTGGTCTGTTCCAGGGAAATGCCGCGCTTGTTGCTGTAATCGAGGAGGGCGAGGCGTTCTTTCATGCGCATCTCTTCCATGCGCGCCTGGTGCTCGTTGCTGGTGCGCTCGCGTTCGGCATCGACATAGACCGTATCGCGGTCGGTATCGAGTTTCGCCAGCTCGCGCTTCAGCCAGGCCTCTTGCTCTGCCTGCTTGGCCTGCATTTCGAGCTTCATCTTGTCGATTTCGGCCCGGATGAGGGCGGCCTCGACGGCTGGTGCCTTGGGCGGCGGCTGAGAATCGATCTTTTCCTGTTCCTCTGGCGTGTTCTGGAACCGGCGCGCATCGAGCCGCTTGGACTGGAGGTATTCTTTCATCCACTTGCGCGGGTTGATCCCAAAGGCGGGGTCCTTGACCACGCTCGCCAGCTGGGCGATGGTTTCATCCTGAATCGCGCGCTCGACCAGGGCGGTTGAGCCGTGGCAGTTCAGTTTGAAATCGCCCTTCTCGTTGTTCGGGATATTAGGATCGAGCAGGTTCCACTCGTAGAGCTTCGTGATAAAGGGCTCTGTGATGCAGTCGTCGAAGTTATAGCCCAGCGAGCGAAGCAGCTGGTTCGCGTTGTTGTTCTGTAACTGGGTTGCGCCCAGGGTTTCCGGCGTCGTCTTGCCGGATTGCCCCTGCGTGATGAGCGGAATGTTGGTCGATTCCTCGTACAGCTTGAATCCGTACTCGATGAGGGCCATGAGGGCATCGGTGACGTTCGGGAACTCCACCGCGGAAAAGGCCTTGTTCACATCGTCGCAGTTCGCGCTATCGACCTTACACCACACCTTGTTTCGGGTGATGCGCCACACCCCATCGGCTGGCATGATGCACGTCTTATCGAGCACGATCTGCATACCGGAGGAGATACCGGCGTTATCCAGCAGGGCCCGCGTGGCAGAGTTGATGATGCGCTCGGCGACTCGCCCTTGTTCGGGAATGCCGACGCCTACCCATGAGCCTTCGCGCCGCCGCCAGGGCATCGTCTGGTAGGGGAACCGCCCGCTATCGAGCGGATTGACCACGGCGCGCACCACCATGTCATTGATGAGCGTCACCTGTGCGAAAATATCCTCTTCGCCCTGCGCAAAGACCATCCCGGGGTTGATGGTCTGCATTTCCTCCTTCGTCAGCACTCCGTAGTAATGCCAGACGTCATAGGAGGAGTCTTTCAGCGTGGTCGGCGCATCGTCCTGTCGTTGGATATTGAGATTCCGCCGCGATGGGCCCAGGGCTATCACGCGGTCAATCTGTTCAGGGATATAGCCCGGGTCTTTCTTGAGCCGCCGCACCACGCGCTGCGTCATGCGGTCCAATTCGAATGTGTAATCACCTTCCTGGATGTCCTCGCCGCAGGAGGGATCGGGGTAGAAGCACCAGGGATCGATGCGCTTGGCCCAGGGGGAAATCTTGTCGATCGA
>JADGAY010000134.1 GCA_015231775.1 Magnetococcales bacterium
TCTGTCCAGACTGATGCATCGTCTTGACATAGCGGCGTTGCAGGGGGGTCAGGTCGGTCTCCATCAGGATATCCGACATCCCCAGCACCACGTTCATCGGGGTGCGGATCTCATGGCTCATGGTGGCCAGGAATTCGGTTTTGGCCTGATTGGCCGCCTCGGCCTGCTCCTTGGCACGCTTGAGCGCGTGTTTGAGAGCCTCCTGCTCGGTCACATCCAGCGCCATGGAGAGCACCCCATGAATCGCCTGATCCTGGTCGCGCAGCGGTACATTGAACCAGAGACAGGAGATGATCCGGCCATCCTGGGTGATGTTGTTGCCGGGAGCGGAGTATTCGGCCTGTTCTCCGTTCAACAGCCTGGCCATGGCCTCGGCGACGGGTTGCCTGGCGGATTCCGGAACAAACAGCTCCAAGGGGGTTCGTCCCAGTGCCTCGGGCTTGGAATACCCGAAGATTTTCTCCGCCGCCGGATTCCATTCGACCGCCCGGAACGCCGCATTCCAGACGATGAAGGCAATGGGCATGCGTTCCATCGATGAGTTCAGACGATCGTTGACCAACCGCAACGCTTCGCGGGTCTGTCGCAGATTCAGATTGAGGTCTTGCAGTTCGCGGGTGTGGGTGCGCAGCATCTCCACCATGCGCAGCAAGCCGAAGATCACCAGAAACGAGACCAACATCGCGGCGATTGCGCCGGTGAGCATGAAATCCTGGCGTACCTCGCCGTGAAGGAGGAAACTCATCACGGCTACGATCATGCCTGTGCTGGCCTCGGAAAAGAGGATACTCATCCAGAGGATTCTGAATGATGTCCAATCCATGATATACAGGATGAATCTGTCGAAAAATTGGTTCAATATTTCGACCTGCGTGGTTACGGTGTGTTGAAGAGCGCGGTGAACCGGTTGATCATGGGTACGCGTGCCACTTCATCCGGGATCGGGATGGGCGGAAGAGACACGTCATTTTAGCGGCTGTTGGGCACATGCCAAACCGCCGATGCGGGCCAGGCATGGCCTGCCAAATCGCGCAGCAAATTGGAGAAGCACGAATCGATTTGTTCGATTCATGCAGGTTTGGTGATGCCATTCATGGAATCACCAAACAGCCTCTTGGACGAACGTCGCCAAGTGTCCAAACGACACAAGGCCAGTTCCACGTTGGAACTGGCCTTGTGTCGCGCGGGGATCCATCGGGCGGGTGGACCCGCGCCGTTCATCAACTCATGCCGCTGGAGTCGTGGGTGACCTGGATGATCTCGTCGTTGGCGCGACGGATCTTTTCGATGCTCTCGGTGATCTCGCGGGCGGTATCCGAGGCGCCGGCGGTATTTTTCAAGATGTCGGCCATCTTTTTGGAGATCAGGTTGGTGGCCTCGGCGGTCTGACGGGCCAGATCCTTGACTTCGTTGGCCACCACCGCGAAACCCTTGCCGGCCTCGCCGGCACCGGCGGCCTCGATGGCGGCGTTGAGGGCCAGCATGTTGGTTTGACCGGCGATGTTTTTGATCATTTTGACCGCCTGTCCGATCTCCTGGGCGGAGATGGCCAATTTTTCGATCACCTGGGCGTTGTTGCGGCTGAACCCGTCGGCCCGTCGCAGCTCCTCGGTGGCCTCTTGAACCTTCTCGTACAGCTCCTCCACGAGGAGTTGGGCCTCATCGAGGGATTGCAATTTCGGAATCTTATTCATGATTTATGTTCCTAAATTTCGATAAAATCCAGATGCCCGCGATCCGTGTCGGGAGCTCCAAAGGTCCGTATCCTTCATCATACCGTGTAGGCACGACGTTTGGAATGGTTTTTTTCAATTCTTTTCAAGCCAGCCCGACAACTCCCGCCGCGTGATCTCGGTCAAGGCTTCGATCCAGGAGGGGGCATCGTTCAGGCAGGGCAGATAGTCGAACCGCTCCCCGCCCGCGTGGCGAAAAATCTCCGCGCCACCCACCGCGATCTCCTCCAAGGTCTCCAGGCAATCCGCCGTGAATCCCGGACAGAGCACCGCCAGATCCCGTTTCCCCTGTCGCGGCAGGTCGTCGAGCAGGCCCGCGGTATCCGGTGTCAACCAGACCTCGCGGCCAAAGCGCGACTGAAAACCGACATGCCAACGATTCTCGGGTAAATGCAATTCCTCGGCCAGCCGTTGCGCGGTGACCCGGCACTGTTCGGCGTAGGGATCCCCCGCGTCGATGAACCGTTGGGGCAGTCCGTGGAACGAGAACAGCCAGTCCCGTGGCACGGTCGGATCGAGTCGGGCGCGGGCCACGTCCGCCACGGCGCGGATGTAGCCCGCATCCGCGAAGAAGGGGGGGGCGAAGCGCAGGGTCGGTTGAAGGCGCTCACCCGCCAACGCCAAGGCCACGGCATCGACGATCGAGGCGGTGGTGGCCGAGGCGTATTGGGGAAAAAGCGGAATGATCAGCAGCCGTTGGATTCCGGCGCGGGTCATGGTATGAAGGGTGTCGGCGATGGCGGGGGTGCCGTAACGCATGGCGAATTCCACCCGGATTCCGGATCCGAGTCGGGCCGCGAGCCCCTCGGTGACCCGACGGGTGTGGTACAGAAGCGGGGAGACACCATCCGGACGCCAGATTTTCTGGTAGAGTTTGGCGGAACGGGGGGAGCGTGTCGGCAGGATGACGCCGTGCAGAAGCGGCAGCCACTGCCAGCGCGGCAGATCCACCACCCGTCGGTCGGAGAGGAACTCCTTGAGAAAACGCCGTACCGCCTCGGGTTCGGGGGCGTCCGGGGTGCCGAGTTGCGCCAGCAACACGCCGATGGTGGGAGTGGACACGCGCGGCGCTCCTTTGTGGGTGGTATTGAGTCCGAAGGGTTGAGAGACGACGGTGAGTCGCGACATGGTCTGCATGAGCATAGGTGGGATTGTTACGGCATGCCAGGGGATGCGCGCATGATCCCGCGTCTGCTCATTGCCGCCACCCGCAAGAGTTCGGGCAAAACCACCCTGACCCTGGGACTGGCCTCGGCCTTCGCCGCGCGGGGCATCGCGGTGCGTCCCTTCAAGAAAGGGCCGGATTTCATCGATCCGGCCTGGTTGAGCCGCGCCGCCGGAGCGACCTGTCACAATCTCGATTTCCACATCATGGGCCGCGCCGCGATCCTGGAGAATTTTCCCCGTCATGGAGCGGGCGGCGATCTGGCCCTCATCGAGGGCAATCACGGCTATTTCGACGGACAGGATCTGGAAGGGGGCGATTGCGGGGCGGCCCTGGCCGAGCTGCTGCAAACCCCGGTGCTGCTGGTGGTCGATTGCAAGGGTGCCTCGCGGGGCATCGCGCCGTTGATCTGCGGTCATCTCGATTTTCCGGGCGGGGGGTGGATCCGGGGCATCGTGCTCAACAATGTCGCCTCCCCCCGCCACGAAGAGCGGTTGCGCGTCGCCCTGGAGCGCTATGTTCCGGTGCCGATCCTGGGGGCGATCCCACGGACCAGGGCCATGGAGATCGATGAGCGCCACCTCGGTTTGCAACCGGTGGCCGAGGGGGAGGCGCCGCTGGCCCGCATCCGCGTCATCCGCGACACCATCGCCGCCCATGTCGATCTGGATGGCATTCTCGATCTGGCCCGTTCCGCGCCACCCTGGCCCCATCCGCTCAACCCAGGCGCCACCCCCCGAGCCCACGACGGGCCCGTGGTTCGGGTGGCCATGGCCCTCGATCAGGCCACCCATTTCTATTACCCCGAGAATCTGGAGGCGTTGCGGGCGGTCGGGGTGGAACTCGTCCCTTTCTCCATGCTCGAGGATGCCGCGTTGCCCGAGGGGATCGATGGCCTCTATCTGGGGGGTGGTTTTCCCGAGGTGTTCATGGAGGATCTTGCCGCCAAGCGCCCCTTGCTCGACGAGATCCGGCGGCGCGCCGAGGCGGGGATGCCGATCTTCGCCGAATGCGGCGGGTTGATGATGCTCGCCGAATCGATCACCTGGGGAGAGCGGCGGGCAGAGATGATCGGTGCCCTGCCCATCGAGGTGACGGTGGAGAAACGTCCGGTGGGCTACGGCTACATGCGCATCGAGGGGACGGGAGAGCTTCCCTGGCCGGGCGCGGGGGTGTCGCTCCCCTGTCACGAGTTCCATCACTCCCGGGTCACCCGCGTGGGCGAGGGGGTCGGGTACCTCTTCGGCGTCACCCGCGGCTTCGGGGTCGATGGCCGGCGCGACGGGCTGCACTATCGCAACATCCTGGCCTGCTACGCCCATCTGCACACCCAGGGCGCACCCGGATGGGCGGAATTCCTGGCCGATTTCTGGCGTGCAAAAAAGTGAAGATTATCGGTTCCAATATCATTGAATCGTGATATACTAATATGTGTTTGCGTTCGGAAGGATTCTTGCGGCGCGATCCAATTCACCACGTGGCAACATACGACAGAGAGACCGGACCATGAAACTTGCGGTATGTATCTACGAAGGGCCTTATAATCATGAAGCCTCGGACACGGCCTACAACTTTCTTCAGTCGGCCATCAAGAAAGGACATGAGATCAAGGGCATTTTCTTCTATCACGACGGGGTTTACAACGTCACCAAGCTGATGGAGCCGCCGCAGGACGATCGGCACATCGCCAATCGCTGGTCGGCGCTGGGGGCTACCGGGATCGACATCGTCGTCTGCATCGCGGCGGCCAAACGGCGCGGTATCGTCGATGACGTGCTGGTGCCCAATGTGCGCATCTCGGGACTGGGACAACTGACCATGATGGCCATCGAAGCCGACCGGCTCGTGGTTTTTGGCGATTGATAAGGAGTTTTTGGAAATGGCTGAAGAGATCAAGAAAATCATGTTCACGGTCCGCAAGCCGCCGCATGGATCGATCTACGTCTACGAAGGGTTGGAGGTCAAGCTGATCATGGCCGCCTACGACGCCGATATCTCGGTGGTCTTCATGGATGACGGCGTGTTCGCGGTCAAGCAGGGGCAGGACACCAAGGCTCTGGGCATCAAGGGGTTCGCGGCCACCTACGGCGCGCTGGTCGATTACGAAATCTCCCAGGTCTACGTGGATCGCAAGTCCATGGAGGATCGCGGCATGACCGAGGACGATCTGCTGGTGATCGGCGAGGACGAGGATACCGAGGAGCCCATCAAGCCCCAGGTGATCGATAGCGACGAGATCGCGGCCATGATGGCCGAGCAGCACAACATTTTGGCTTTCTAATCCACATGATGGGGGAGCCCCCCCCGCACCGCCCCTGGCGTGACGCTCGTGCGCGCGTGGTCCGCCACCAGGGCTGAACGGAATCGAGGAGAATCTGGATCATGTTGCATACCGTGAACAAATCCCCCTTCCAGAATACCACGCTGGAGAGTTGCGTGCGTTTCGCCAGTCAAGGGGATGTCATTCTGTTGATCGAGGATGGCGTGCTGGCGGCTCAGGCCGGCAACGTCAAGGCTGGACTGCTCGAAGAGGCGATGGGGAAATGTGAAGTTTTCGCCCTGAGCGCCGACCTGAAGGCCCGCGCCGTGACCGATCTGGTGGATGGCATCAAAATCACCGATTACGACGGTTTCGTGGATCTGGTCGAGAAGAATTTGACCCACTCCTGGCTTTGATCGCGTTCATGCGCATCTCCCGCCGGTGAGCCTGATCGGGCGCCGGCGGGAGCGTCAACCTTACGAGATGCAGGAGGAGCGTGAAGTGAAGTCTCCCACATCCTGGGCGGGACGCTGGTCGCGAGCGTTTCTGCTGGTGTTTGTGCTGTTCGCGGCGTGGATCGCGGCCCCCTTGTCGGCGCTGGCCGATCCGCCCCAACCGGAAAAGGCCGTGCGTGGACCGTGCGTGCGTGATGCCGAGTGGATGCGGCGCAACCACATGGACTGCTTGAAGCATAAACGGGAAGAGACGGTACGCGAGGGGAAGGCCGTCCCGACGGAATCCTTTCTCTCCTGCATCTCTTGCCATCCGAGCAAGGAGCGGTTTTGCGACCGCTGCCATGCTTACGTGGGCGTGGCGCCGAACTGTTTCGATTGCCACCAATATCCCAAATGACCCCTTTTTGGGAACTTCAGCCATGACCATGGATAGAAGATCGGTTCTCGGCCTGGGTGGAGCCATCGCCGCGGGAGTGGCGCTGGCGCCGGGCCTCCATTTGATCGCCGCTCCGCCTGCCCCGACCGCCGCGTCGGGCACGGGCAAACGATGGGCCATGCTCATCGACACCACCAAGTGTTCAGCGGACTGCACGGCCTGCACCAAGGCCTGCCGCGCGGAGAACAACGTGCCGCTGTTCGGCGATCCGCAACGGGATATCCACTGGATTCGCAAGGTGGAGTTGAAGGACCAGACATTGCGCAGACCGGCGGTGAGCCTGCCGGTGCTCTGCAACCACTGCGAAAATCCGCCCTGCGTGCATGTCTGTCCCACCGAGGCCTCGTTCATTCGCCACGATGGTCTGGTGCTGATCGACAAACACCGCTGCATCGGCTGCCGCTACTGCATCATCGCCTGCCCCTACAAGGCGCGCTCGCTGGTCTTCCACAAGACCAGACCCGCCAAGGACGCCAATCCGAAGGTGCCGATCCGCGCCGCCGGCGTGGTGGAGAAGTGCACCTTCTGCGCGCATCTCATCGACGAGGGCAAATTGCCGGCCTGCGTTGAAGCCTGCGCCAAGGCCGACAAGGGGGCGATGCTCTTCGGGGATCTCAACGATCCGAACTCCGAGATCTCCCAGCGACTGCGCAAGGAGAAGAGCCAAACCATCCGTGCGGATCTGGGGCTCAACCCCCATGTCCACTACCAGGGCATCTAGGAGGCCATCATGCTGAGCGAATTCTCCGCCATCGAGGGCCGCTCCCTCGGCTACTGGAAGGTTCTCGGCGCCATGGTCGCGCTGGTGCTGCTGGGAGCCGCGTCGTTTCTTTATGTCGAAATCCACGGTCACGGCGTCACCGGCATGAACAACCAGATCGTCTGGGGTCTGCCGCACGTCTTTGCCATCTCGCTGTTGGTGATGGCCTCGGGCGCCCTGAACATGGGCTCCATGTCCACGGTCTTCGCGGTCAAGCAGTTCGAGCAGTTCGGACGTTTTTCGGCCTTTCTCTCCATCGCGCTTCTCAGCGGCGGCCTGGCCGTGCTGGTGCTGGATCTGGGCCGGCCCGACAACATGCTCCTGACCATGATCCACATGAATTTCCGCTCCATGTTCACCTGGAACGTCTTCCTGTACACCGGCTTTCTGACCCTGTGCCTGCTCTATCTCTGGACCATGTTCGAGTACAAGCAGTACAAGAAGTTCGTCGGCACCGCCGCCTTCGGCTGGCGTCTGGTGCTGACCACCGGCACGGGTTCGATCTTCGGCGTGATCCAGGGACGAGAGGTGTTCGGCTCGGCAATCACCGCTCCGACCTTCGTGGCGGTCTCCCTCACCTCGGGCACGGCTCTGAGCATCCTGTTGCTGGTCTTCACCTTCCGTTACACCAAGCGCGAGCTGGATGACCGCTTGATCTACGGCATGCGCAACGCCATGATCTTTTTCCTGACGCTGGTGGCCTATCTGCTGGTGGTGGAGAAGTTCACCCGCATGTACGATCCCTCCTCGTATGCGGTGGAAACCTGGATTCTCACCGGTCCGTGGGCCTGGCTCTACTGGCTGGGGGTGTGGGGTCTGGGGGTGATCCTGCCGATGGCGTTGTTGTTCAACCACAACATCGGCAACAGCGTCAATGGGGTGTTGATGGCCTCGGGCTACGTGGTGATCGGAACCTTCTGTTTCGTCGGTCACACCCTGATGGCCGGTCAAGCCTATCCCTTCGACATGTTCCCGGGTTACACCATCTCCAGCGTCTTCCAGGACGGGGTCTCCGGAACCTATGTCCCTTCGATGTCGGAGTTGATGCTGGGAATGGGTGGCGTCGGCATCGCCGGCGTGATCTATGTGCTGGGAATCCGCTTCCTGCGCATGCTGCCCGCCAAGGGCGAGGCGCCGAAAGGTTGGGAGTTGCCCTGGAACCCGTAAGCGGTCTATGCTAACGTGTTTGATGGGGGGAGATCCCCCCTCACCCCTTGACCGTGGCCCACCCTTTCGGGAGTTCCACGGTAGGATCCCCCGTGTCGTTGGCGGCACGGGGGCTTTTTTTATTTTCAGGGGGTGCTGGATGCGCGACTATTGTCAATCATCCTAGATCCGGCAGTTGCGGGTGATTGCATGAGCTAACATATTGGTTCATATA
>JADGAY010000135.1 GCA_015231775.1 Magnetococcales bacterium
GATGATACTTCGTCTCAAGACGCGGGAAAGTAGGTCACTGCCAGGAAGTTTTTTATGCGGTTTCCGGTTGGATCGCCTGTACTCAAGCAGGCATGGCGATCCGACCGGAGACTAAAAAAAATCCTTTGAAGGAAGTTCTTGGTTCCATGAAAACCTTCACCCCCTCATCCAAAGAGATCGTCAACGATTGGATTCTCATCGACGCCACAGACAAGGTTCTGGGGCGCGTGGCCAGTCTGGCGGCGCATCGTCTGCGCGGCAAGCACAAGCCGACCTTCGCACCGCACATGGACGTTGGCGATTTCGTGGTGATCATCAATGCCGACAAGGTGCGTTTGACCGGCTCCAAGCTGGAGGACAAGAAGTACTATCGGCACAGCGGATATCCGGGTGGACTCAAGACCACCAATGTCGCCACGGTGTTGGCTGGCAAGTATCCGGAGCGGGTGTTGCAGAGTGCGATCGTTGGCATGTTGCCCAAGAACACCCTGGGTCGTCAGTTGGGTCGCAAGTTGAAGATTTACGCGGGTGATGTGCATCCGCACGCAGGCCAGAAGCCGCAACCTCTCGCCCTGGATTGATGGGCGGTCAGACGTTAGACGAGGATGGATCGGACATGTCTTTGACCAACGCCACGTATGCCACTGGAAGACGCAAGGAGTCGGTTGCCCGGGTTTGGATTCAGCCGGGTGTCGGCAATTTCCAGATCAACAAGATTGGCATTGATGCCTATTTTGATCGGGCAGGTTTGCGTATCCTGGCGCGGCAGCCGTTTGTGGTCACCCAGACCGATGATCGTTTCGACGTCACGGTGAACATTTCCGGTGGTGGTGTTTCCGGACAGGCCGGCGCGATCAAGCATGGTATCTCACGGGCGTTGGTGGCGTATGATCCAGCCCTGCGGGCGGTGTTGAAGAAGGGTGGGTTCTTGACCCGCGACTCGCGCGCTGTTGAGCGTAAGAAGTACGGTCGTCACAAGGCCCGCAAGAGCACGCAATATTCGAAGCGTTGATATCGCGGTCGAAGGATCGGGAAGATCAATTGGGGGAGGCGTGGATGCGCCTCCCTTTTTTTATTGGGGGAGCTGGGAGCCGCTCCAGGGAACTGGAGCCAAAGGCTTCCGAGTGGAGCGGTTTAAAATGGTTACGGGGGCCGAAGGTTCCCGGCTTAAGTGCGGAGGCAGAGCCTCCGAGGTTTTGATTTTGTCCTTGTTTTTGTTTTTGAGGCGCGTCTTTCAAAAGAATTTTTTTCACGATTTTTGTGAAAAAAATTTCGCGCCAGCCTTGGATGCGGGACCGATTCGCGCCTTTGGCGAAACGTTCCCGCGAACATGGCCTTAAACAGGCTGCCGAAGACTGCTTGAGTTCAGACAGGCCATGTGGCCCCACCATTCCCTGGCGGGCAACGGTGGGGGCACATGAGACCGCGCGCTTGCGTCTTTTTGCAAAGGGCGCAAAAAAGGCTTTTCGTGAAAAGCGCGGGCAGGGCAAAATGAAGCGTCCCAAGGGCTTTGCCCTTGGATCCCACCAGGGGCCGTTGGTCCCTGGACCCCGATCATGGCAGGGGTCCTGAATCGTCACCATTTTCTCATCATGATTTCACAGGGGAGTCATCCATGACCATCGCTGTCGGCATCTTTGGGGCCAGCGGCTACACGGGTGGTGAACTGGTCCGCCTTCTGGCGCGTCACCCCAAGGCCCGCATCGCCTTTGTCACCTCGGAACGTCACGCCGGACGCCCCCTGGCGGAGGTTTTCCCCCACCTCGGCGCACTGCCCGATCTGGTCTGTCGTCCCCTGACTGATTTCAAATCCTCGACGGATTGCGATGTCGCCTTCTGTGCCTTGCCACACCTGACCTCCATGGACGCGGTGCCGGAACTGCTGCAACGGGGTACACGGGTGGTGGATCTCTCCGCGGATTTCCGGTTGCGCGATGAAGATATCTTCCATACCTGGTACGGTGAAGCGCACCGCGCGCCGCAACTGCTACCCGAGGCGGTCTATGGCCTGCCCGAGGTGACCGGTCGCGAAGCGATCCAGCACGCACGCCTGATCGCCAATCCTGGCTGCTATCCCACCTCGATTCTGTTGGCCCTGGCGCCCCTCTTTAAAGAGAAGGCGATCGAAACCGAAAGCGTGATTCTTGACAGCAAATCCGGGGTAAGCGGCGCGGGTCGATCGGCCAAGCAGGATTCGCTCTACGCGGAGGTGGCCGAAGGTTTCCGGGCCTACAAGACCATCGGCCATCGTCACACCCCGGAGATCGAACAGGAGCTGGGCCGCGTGGCGGGCACGACGCTCAAGGTGCGCTTCTCGCCCCACCTGATTCCCCAAAGCCGTGGAATTCTATCGACCTGCTATGTTCGTCCTCGTCTTCCCTTGACGCAACTCGAATGGCGTGATTTGCTGGCTACGCACTACCAGGACGAACCGTTCGTGGAGGTTCTGCCCGTGGGTCAACATCCCACCACCCTCCAGGTTCGAGGTTCGAATCACTGCGTCTTGGGTGTGGCACTGGATGAAAGAACCGGCTGGCTGGTGGTGATGTCGGTGATCGACAATTTGGTGAAAGGGGCGTCCGGTCAGGCGGTGCAGAACATGAACCTGATGATGGGCGTGGAGGAAACGGCGGGATTGGAGCAGTTGCCGCTTTATCCGTGACCGTGGTGGTTCCCGAGCGGTTTTGCTTGCCATGCGGTTAAAAGTCTGCTAACAAGCTTTACTTTCCGGGAGATTTCCGGTGTAGTCTTGCTTACAGAAACCAATCAAAGGAGTTGCAACCATGGCATTGATTATCACTGAGGATTGCACGAACTGCGACGTCTGCTTGCCCGAGTGCCCCAACGAGGCGATCAGCGACGGTTCGGACGTGGATCGGGACATTTACTTCATTCATCCGGACCTGTGCACCGAGTGCGTGGGTGCTTTTGACGAGCCGCAGTGCGTCGAAGTGTGCCCGGTTGAGTGCATCGAGCCGGACCCGGATCACGAAGAGTCCAAGGACGCCCTGCAAGCCAAGTACGAAACCATTCACGCCAATTGATGGCGATGCACGATGGATAGCCTGCGGCTGCCGTGAAGGTTGGGCACGGGCGGGTGAAAGTGGCGGAAGAAGGGGCGTATCCGGGAGCGAGTGCGCCCCTTTTTTCATGCGGAGCGGTTACGCGGTCAAGGCTTGCCAACAGGACGGGCGACAAGGCGTGTTTGCCCTATTGCTTCGGCATGGCCCATCCAGATTCGGGATGGCGCGGAAAGAGCTTGCCGGGCCGGTGCGCTTCGGAAGAGGTACGGGAGTAGGCGATGCCACGGGGCATGACGGGATTTGCGAGTGGGGAGCGTGTGATTGGCGAGGCGCGTATCGCTTGGCGGATCAAATCGGTGAATCACCGTTTTCTGGATTTGTCGATGCGGCTTCCCGAGGGGTGCGAAGCCCTGGAGATCGAGGCGGGCAGGCGGCTCAAGCAGCGGTTCGCGCGCGGTCATCTGGAGTGCGTGTTCACGGTGGGGGTGGATCCTGGCACGACCCGACGCATGGAGCTGGATGAGACCCTGCTCAAGGCGTTGCTGGATCTGGAGCGGCGCATGGGGAATTTGGCCTCGTGTCCTGCCGGCACGGAGCGAGCGCCGTTGAGTCTGGATCGGCTGCTGTCGTGGCCGGGGATGACGAGCGAGCGGCGGTTGGCCGCGGAGTTGCTCGATGCGGCGGGACAGGCGACGATTCTGGAGTTGCTGGAGTCGGTCTGTGATGATCTGGATCGGGCGCGGGCGGAGGAGGGACGGGCACTGGTCGAGGTGTTGCGGCGGCTGATCGAGGCGTTGCATGGGCGGATTGCCGAGGTGAAGGGGGCGATGCCCGGTGCGCGGGCGGTGGTGGAGCGGAAATTGCGAGAGCGGGTGACCGCGTTCATGGGCGGCACGCGTGAGGGGATGGATGAGGGTTTGGCGCGGGAGTTGGCTTACCTCTTGAACCGCATGGAGATCGCCGAGGAGGTGGAGCGGTTGGGGGTCCATCTGCGTGAGATGGATAGTCTGCTGACCGGCGACCAGCCGGTGGGGTTGCGATTGGATTTCCTGTGTCAGGAGTTGAATCGGGAGGGGAATACCCTCTGCTCCAAGGCGCAGGATCACGCGGTGTCGAAGTTGGGGGTGGAGATCAAGGTTCTGGTCGAACAACTGCGAGAACAGGCGCGGAATCTGGAATGATGCGATATGGGGCCAAGGGTTTCGTTTTGATTCTGTCCGCGCCGTCGGGCGCGGGTAAGAGTACATTGGCGCGCATTCTCAATGGGCGTCACGAGGGGTTGTTGACCTCGGTCTCGACGACCACGCGCAAGCCCAGACCTGGGGAACACGAGGGTGAGGCCTATTTCTTCGTGGATGCGGAGAGTTTCCGGGAACGGATCGGCCAAGGTGCGTTTCTGGAGTGGGCCGAGGTGTTCGGCAATTATTATGGAACCGCCCGCGCCTTCGTGGAGCAGGCCCTGGAACGGGGTCAGGTGGTGGTGCTGGACATCGACTGGCAGGGGGCGCGACAGGTGCGCGCCAACATGGGTGGCGCGGATGTGGTGAGCGTTTTCATTCTGCCCCCCTCCAACGACCATCTGGCGGAGCGGTTGTGCGCCCGGGGTCAGGATGCCCCCGAGGTGATCGAACGTCGCATGGCCGAGGCTGCCGCCGAGGTGTCGCATTGGAACGAGTACGATTACATCGTCATCAACGACGATCTGGATCGGGCCGGCGATGAACTGACGGCGATCGTGACCGTGGAACGGTTGCGTCGCGGTCGGGCCGAGGGTCGGATTCAGGGCATTTTAGAGACATTTGTGTTACCGTGAGACTCTCGTAAGGGGGGTGCGCGGGTGGGGAGGTTCTCCCCCCATCATGCAAGTTAGTGATGTTTTCTGGCGGTCTTGGAAAAATTAAGGAGTGAGAGCATGGCTCGTGTAACGGTGGAGGATTGTCTGGATCACGTCAACAACCGGTTCGATCTGGTGATCATGGCGGCCAAGCGCGCGCGTCAGTTGACGGCGGGCGGTGAGACATCCCTGGCGCGGGAGAACGACAAGAATACGGTTTTGGCGTTGCGCGAGATTGCGGCTGGTGTCCTCGACCTGGAGAAATTGATGGCCGAAGAGGAGCGGTTGATGGTGAACGAGCCTGAAGATGAGTTGATGCTCGTTCCCGAGGAGACCATGGCCATGGCCCGTTCGCTGGTGGGGGATGATCGGGACGAGGATTCGGACGACGAGGGCGATGAGGAGTTGGGTGAGGGTGAGGAGGAGGATTTGGATCTGCTGGCCACGGCGCTGGATGTGCTGGGGGATGAGGATGATCTGGATCCGGACTCGGACGCCCGTGCCCTGATGGCCGAGGAGATACGCATTCCCGGGGTTGACGAGGAGCGTTATTCCGGTCTGGGATCGGTTTCCGGTCTGATGATCGAAGAAGAGGATGTATGAGCCATCAATCAACGCCGGTTGGTCTGAGTGCCGGCATGGCGGAGGTGGTTGTTTGACCCTTGAGCCTTGAGTGGCGGAGGGCGGATTGAGGTGAACGGGGAACAGTGGACCGCGTTGGTGGGCCGGATCCTGGGGTATCATCCGGGCGCTGATCAGGCGCTGTTGGAACGTTTGCGTCTTTTCCTGCTTGAGCAGGCCGATCGGGAGCCTGGGGGATGTCGGATCGGCGAGTTGGACACGCCGTTTGAACCGCTCTCCGTGGCCGCGATTCTGGTGGAGTTACGGTTGGATGTCGCCTCGATCGCGGCGGGACTGCTGATCGACGCGCTGACCGCGGGTTGGATCGATCTGGGGCGCATTCGCGACGAGTTTGGCGAGGATGTGGCTTTTCTGGTGGAGCGGGTATCGCGGATTTCGTTGTTGCCCGCGCGACCCAAGAACACCCTCCAGGCCGAAGAGTTCCGCAAGATGATCCTTTCGATGGCCAAGGACGTCCGGGTGATCCTGGTACGCTTGGCCATCTGTCTTTGGCGCATGCGCCATCTCTCGGCGCGGGCTCCCGCGCCGTTGCCGGTTCCCCGTCAAGCCATTCAGGATATCGTTGAAATCCAGGCGCCGATCGCCCATCGTCTCGGCATTTACTGGATCAAGAACGAGCTTGAGGATCACGCGTTCCGTCTGCTTGACTTCGATGCTTACGAGTCCCTCAAGAAGGAGGTCGCCAAACGTCGCAAGGGTGGCGCGGACCTCGTTCAACAGGTTGTCGGGCTTTTGAAGAAGCATCTGCGCAAGCACGGCATTGCCGGCCAGGTGCTCGGTCGCGAGAAACACCTCTGGTCCATCCACGGCAAATTGATCCAGAAGAGCATCACGCTCGACGAGATGTACGACATCGTTGGCTATCGCATCATCGTCAAGAAGAAGGCCGATTGTTACCGGGTGTTGGGGATGATTCACGGTGAGTTTCCGCCGGTTCCGGGGCGGTTCAAGGATTACATCGCCCTGCCCAAGAGCAACGGCTATCAATCGTTGCACACCGTGGTGATCGGTCCGTTCGGCGAGCGTATCGAGGTACAGATCCGCAACGAAAAGATGCATCAGGTGGCAGAAAGTGGGGTGGCCGCCCACTGGACCTACAAGGAGCACGGCATTGTCGAGCGCAAGCATGCGGGCCCCACCGGTTACGAGTGGTTGCAGCGCATGTTGGAGAACCACAAGAAGGAAGACGATGTTGGCAAGTTCGTCGAGAACGTCAAGATCGATCTGTTTCCGAATGAGATCTATCTTTTCACCCCTGCCGGGGATGTAGTCACCCTGCCGGTTGGGGCCACGCCGATTGATTTTGCCTATGCGGTCCACTCCGAGGTAGGGGATCACTGTCAGGGTGCCAAGGTGAACGGTCGCATGGTACCGTTGCACACCATGTTGCACACTGGGGATCAGGTGGTGATTCTGACCGCCAAGACCCAGCGTCCGAATGCCGCCTGGTTGCGTTTTGTGGTGACGTCGCGTGCCAAGTATCGCATCAACCGTTGGATCAAGGTGCAGGAGCGTGAGCGTGACGTAGCGCTTGGTCGCAACACGCTTGAGCGTGAGGTGCGCAAGGTTGCCAAGGGTGCGGCCTTGAACGACAAGCTGGTGCGCAAGGCCACCGAGCACTTCCGGTTGCCCAACGACGAGGAGTTGTTGGCCCGCATCGGGCGTTCGCGTTTGTCGGCGGTGCAGGTTGCGGTGGCGTTGTTCCCGCCCTCTCCCGAGGAGCGTGAGAAGGCGTTGGCCGAGGGTAATCAAGAATCCCAGGGTGGTTCCGAGGTGCGTCTCAAGTCGTTGCCGACCCGCACCGAGGTACGCACTGCCCGTTGTTGCGGGCCGGTGCCTGGGGATTCCATTGTTGGGATCATCACCACCGGGCGTGGGATTGTGATTCACGCGCGGGGATGTCCGAATCTCACCCCACTGCTTGCGCAGCCGGAGCGTTGGATGGATGATTTGGACTGGCCCGCGGACATGGAGCAGCGTTACCGGACCCGTTTGCGGGTGATGGCCAAGAACCGGCGTGAGATCATCACGTTGGTTTCGCAGGCGGTCTCCGCGGCCAAGGCGGTGGTGGCCAGTGTGCATGTATGGGATCGGGAGCGGGATCCGTGTGTATTGATTGTGTTGGTGGAGGTATCCGGGGTGGAGGAGTTGAATCAGGCGTTGCACAATTTGCGGGCCCTGAAGGAGGTTTTCGGGGTGGATCGGATCAGGGGGGGGTAGTGGTGGCGTGAAGGACGCCCACTGTCGCAGGGGTCCGGGGACCGAAGGTCCCCGGCGGAGGTTCGGAGGCAGAGCCTCCGAGGTTTTTGTGTTAATCTTTTGATTTTTGTTTGTCTTTTGTCTTTTGTCTTTTAGCGCGCTCTTCAAAAAAAGCGATTTTCACGTTTTTTGTGAAAATCGCTTGCGCGCAGCCTTGGAAGCAGAGTCGTTTTGCGCCTTTGGCAAAACGACTCTGCTTCGCCTTGCCTCAAACAGGCCGCCGAAGGCGGCTGACTTGCCGCGAGCAATTCGCCCCCTCCATTGCCCTGACGGGCAACGGAGGGGGCACATGAGACGGCGCGCGCTTGCGCGATTTTTCGCAAAAGACGCGAAAAATCGCTTATCGTGAAAAGCGCGCGAAAGGCCAAGTCCCAAGGGCCTTGCCCTTGGAACCCACCAAGGGCCTTGCCCTTGGAACCCACCAAG
>JADGAY010000136.1 GCA_015231775.1 Magnetococcales bacterium
CTCAAAACGAAGCCGTTGTCAGGAGGATGGGTCCATCACATCAAGGGCTTTGCCCTTGGATCCCACCGGGGACCTTGCGGTCCCCGGCCCCCTGCAACACTAAAACCAACAAAGAACCATCACCACCATGTGCGGAATCCTTGGAGCCATCAACAGTCGCTGGGGGGATCATCTGGAAGGGGCGCTGGCCTCCCTGGCCCACCGCGGACCGGACGCACGCGCCATTCACCGCGACGGTGAGACAACCCTCGGCCACGCACGACTGGCCGTGATCGACCTGGAAGGGGGAGCGCAACCCATGCTCTCCGGGGATGGCCGTTTTGCACTGGTCTTCAATGGCGAGATCTATAATTTCCAACAATTGCGCGCGGAACTGACATCACTGGGCCACCCCTTCACCACCCGCTCGGACAGCGAGGTGCTGCTGATCGGCTATCAGACCTGGGGCGAGGCGCTGCTCCCACGCCTGGATGGCATCTTTGCCTTCGCGATCTGGGATAAACTGAACAAGACCTTGTTTGCCGCGCGCGACCGACTGGGGATCAAACCGTTCTTCTACTCGACCACCAGCGGACTGCTCTTCGCCTCGACCCTGGCGCCGTTCTTTGAACTCCCCGGCTTTCCCACCCGCCTAAGTGCCACGGCCCTGCGCGACTATCTCGCCTTTCAAACGCCCCTCGCCCCGGACGCCTTTCTGGCCGATTGCCGACAACTGCCCCCGGCCCATCGCCTGCGCTACGACGCCAACCGCCACACCCTCGACCTGGAACGCTACTGGTCGATCCCGCGCCCTGACCAGGACGGACCGCAAACCCTCGCCGACAGCATTACGCTTGCCGATGCCGCCTTGAAAGAGAGCGTGGCCCGGCAACTGGTGGCCGACGTGCCGTTGGGGGCCTTTCTCTCCGGCGGGATCGATTCGAGCCTCATCGTCCGCTACATGGCCGAAGCCGGGGCCAAGCGCATGCGCTGCTTCAGCCTCAAGTTCACCCAAGAGGGGTTCGACGAATCCGCCCACGCCCGCCAGGTGGCGCGGCTCTTCGACTGCGAACATCACGAATTGCCCGCGCCGTCCATCGACGCGACAGCGTTTCTCGCGGCCATCCACGACCTGGATCAACCCCTGGCCGACCCCTCCTACATCATGACCCATGCCCTCTCCGCGCTCACCCGCGCCCATGTGACCGTGGCGTTGAGCGGGGATGGCGGGGATGAGCTGTTCGGCGGTTATCCGCGCTACGCCGACCCCCAATCCGCCCATCCGGAACGGTTCTGGCAACGTTGGGCCCGTTTGGGGGTGACCCACGGAATTTTGCCCGGCGCCCTGACGCGCCGCACCCTCCACGGACGGGAACTGCTCGCCTACCGACGCGTGGAACTCGGACCCTGGCCGCGCTGTCGGAAAGGGATGAACCGCTATCTGCAACCCGAGGCGTTGGCCGCCTGCGCGGTGGACGAGACCCTGGCCCGTTGGCACGCGCTGGTGGACGAGTTGGGCGGGGAGCTGGACTCGGCCACCCAGATGCGCGCCGACCTGTGGAGCTATCTTTCGGAGAACTGCCTGGTCAAGACCGATCGGGCGAGCATGGCCCATGGCCTGGAGGCGCGGGTGCCGATGCTCGGCAATCCGGTGGTCGAGGCGGCTCTCGCCATCCCGGCGGCGATTCATCTGGGCCAGGGGGGCAAGGCGGTTCTCAAGGGGATGTGTCGCGACGTGTTGCCGGAGTCGATCTGGAATCGACCCAAGCACGGTTTTTCGGTTCCCCTGCGGCACCTGTTCCAGGGAAGCTGGCGCGCGACCGGGGAGCGGCTGTTCGCCGACTGTGAACACCTGGCACCGTTCCTGAATGCCGGAGCCGCCCGAGAGCAATGGCGCCGTTGCCTGGATGATCGGGGGGGATCGCGCCGTCTGACCTACACCCTGTTGGTACTGTTGGCATGGCTGGAGCGCCACCCTGGCGCAAGAGAGCTTGCATGAAAATCCTGATGGGATTTCGTCGTCCGTTCGTGGCCCTGGAAGAGGCGCTGATCGAACAGGGGGTGACCCTCATTCCCTGGAGGCCCGGCGCTCGCCTGCCCGAGGGGATCGAGGAGGTGGATGGGGCGCTGCTCGATTTCACCGAGGCGGCACGCCACCTGATCGCCTGTTTCCGGCTTTCGCGACGGTTGCGCGCCCGCGGCATCCCCGTCGCAGCCCTCAATCGGGACGCCCCCTGGAACAAGGGGGTACGCACACGACGGATCTGGCTGTTGCGAAAACTCCAGCTCCTCGATTTCTACCTCACCCACTCCCTCCAGGAGCGGGAGGCCATGGCCAAACGGGCGGTCTATTTCCCCAATGCCGCGGATGTGAACCGATACAATCTCAAGGGTTGTTCGCTGGAGGAGTTGCGCGACATCAACCGTTACCGGTACACGGTCTCCTTCATCGGCAACATCGATGACCGTCGCTATCCGGAACACCGGGAACGGATGACCCGACTGCGCGCCCTGAGCGACATGTTGTCCACCCATGGCATCGAGCTGAAACTGTTCCACGACATGGATCTGGGTGTGGATGAACAGGTCGAGATCATGCGCGCGAGCATCATCAACCTCAATCTCGGCGCGGCCTGCGATCATGGCGGCGCAATGAGCTGGGGATTGCCGGAGCGCTGTTACGGGATTCCGGCCTGCGGCGGATTCCTGTTGAGCGACCGGAGGCGACATGCGGAGGTGGATTTCACCCCTGGAGAGGATTGGCTCGATTTCGAGGGTCTGGAGGCGTGCGTGGCGTTGATTCGGGAGCTGCTGGAAGCGTTTCCGCGTACCCGGAGCATCGCCGAGGCGGCCCATGTTCGGGTGATGGAGCAGCACACCTACGCGCAACGGGCCCAAACCCTGGTGGGGTTGTTGACGTGGGCCCGACGGGGCGCGCAAAAAACATGAGGGTTGGGGAGAGCGGGCAACCCCGGTTCACAATCCCGCGACCAACTCTTGGGCCACGAAGGCGTCAAACAGATACCATCCCAACCGGCCCGCGCCGGTTGGGGTGAGATGGACCGGATCGTAGAAATCCCCCAACTCGAAGGGTTGGGCGGCGATGTCGATGAAGGCTCCCCCCGCCTGGGGACAGAGGGTCCGCATCACCCCGTTCAAGGCCTGCAACGAGGCCGCGTAATCCAGACCGTTGTAAGAGCGACCCTCGTGTTCAAAGACGTTGGCCGTCCCCTTGAGCCCCTCCTTGCCCGCCATCACGAAACGGTGCGGTTGGGTGACGCAGATCGGCTTGGCCCCCAGGGCGCGGGTTTTCTCCAGCAACTGCCCCAATCGGCCCCGGAAACCCGCGGCATGCCGGTCTATCAACGCCTCAACCCCCGAAGTAAGCCCGGTTTCCGTATACGCCTCGGGAGTTGGTGGACGTCGGGCATGTCCGCCATAAGCCGGTTTGGTGTACAATCCGCGGATGATGAAACTCATGCGACGCAGCGCCTGAAAAATGGCCGAACGTTCCTTGATCACCGCCCACGTCCCTTGTCGCCGTCCCGTGGCATCATCGAAGCCGGACTTGGGACGATCACGAAAACCGGCATCGTTGATGCCCAGGTACAAGAGCACGTAGGCGGGCTTGAGATCCGGAATCAGGGGGAACCAGTGGTCAAAGGCAGCCAGATGGCCGAAGGTGCTGTGGCCATCCACCCCGGCGTTGGCGATGCAGACCGGACGTTGCAACGCGTTTTCCAGCCGCACCCGCAGCACATCCTGAAAGGTCTTCCCCTCGCCGATGTACCGTTGATCCGTGGTCGAGCCGCCAATGCTCAAGATGCGGATTTGGCCCGACTCCTTGCAACCACCGCGCAGACCGTGACGATCCCGGGAGTAGAGCGCGGACTCGTCCACCTCGCCGTACAAATGCCCCACCTTAAAGGTCACATTCCGGTCACGCATGATGTTGAGCTGGTTGGCCACCTCCCACGGATCGACACGCCACCAACTCCCGAACAGAAGCTCCAGGATCACCACGCCGACGAACAGTGGCACCAGGATGCCGATCGTCAGAAAGAGAAGCTTCTTAATCCAGCTCATAGAGTACCTTGTAGTCTGACGCCAGGGAGGCGGACTGCTCGGATTTGATCAGAAAGGCATCTCCGATCACCAGGACATCAAGTTCCGTGCCCATGAAACAGCGGAAGGCATCCTCGGGCGTGGCGACGATCGGCTCGCCACGGATGTTGAACGAGGTGTTGACGACCACCGGGCAGCCGGTCCGTTCGTTGAACCGGCTGATCAACCGGTGATAGCGCGGATTGGTCTCGGCGTGGACGGTCTGGACGCGCGCCGAGTAATCGACGTGGGTGACCGCCGGGATGGTCGAACGGGGGATGTTGAGTTTGTCGATGCCGAACAGCGACCGCTCCTCGGGGTTCATCTCCCGCCGGTGTTCGGAGGCGACATCCGCCACCAGCAGCATGTAGGGGCTGTCGGTATCCAGGTCGAACCAGTTTCCAACCGCCTCGCGCAGCACGCTGGGGGCGAACGGACGGAACGACTCGCGAAACTTGACCTTGAGATTCAGCAGTTTCTGCATGGTCGGAGAACGGGGATCGGCGATGATGCTGCGCGCGCCCAGGGCACGGGGTCCGAACTCCATGCGCCCGTTCATCCAGCCGATCGCCTTGCCATCCGCCAACGCCTGGGCGGTCCGGTCAATCAGCGTCTCCTCGGACAAAATCTCGAACACCGCGCCGGAACGGGTGAGCCGGGTGACGATCTCCGGCGTGAGGAACTCCGGTCCCAGATAGGAGCCGCGCATCCCATCCAGCCCCGTCCGGGGCGCGCGCGGCTGGTCGAGCATGAGATGATGGGCCGCCAGGGCCGCGCCCAGGGCCCCGCCCGCATCCCCCGCCGCCGGCTGGATCCAGACCCGCTTGAAGAGGTTTTCGCGCAGGAGCTTGCCATTGGCCACGCAGTTAAGAGCCACCCCGCCAGCCAGGCAGAGGTTCTGCATGCCACTGGTGCGGGCGATATTCCGCGCCAGTTTCACCACCACCTCCTCGGTGACCGCCTGGATCGAGGCGGCCAGATCCATCTCCCGTTGCGTCAGGAGCGACTCAGGCTCGCGCGGCGCACCCCCGAACAGGGCGTCGAAGCGGGCGTTGGTCATGGTCAGACCGGTGCAGTAGTCGAAATAGCGCATGTTGAGCGCAAAGGAGCCATCCTCGCGGATATCGATCAGCTCCCGTTTGATCAGATCGGCATACTTCGGCTCGCCATACGGGGCCAATCCCATCACCTTGTACTCGCCGCTGTTGACCTTGAAGCCGGTGTAGTAGGTGAAGGCGGAATAGAGCAGACCCAGGGAGTGGGGGAAATGGATCTCCCGCGTCACATCCAGGCGGTTGCCCGAGCCGATGGCCAGAGAGGTGGTGGTCCACTCCCCCACCCCGTCCATGGTGAGCACGGCGGCTTCGTCGAACGGACTCGGATAGAAGGCGCTGGCCGCGTGGCTGACATGATGCTCGGAGAAGAGCAGACGCGACGGGATGTCGATCTCCTCTCCCCAGATTGTCCGCAACGCCTTGACGAGCATCGATCGAAAAAAGAGCTTCTCCTTCAACCAGACCGGCAGGGCGGTGGCGAAACTCCTGAAACCGCGCGGCGCGAAAGCCAAGTAGGTCTCGATCAACCGATCCAGTTTCAAGAAGGGCTTGTCGTAGAAGACCACATGATCGATCCGCTCCGGCGTGAGCCGCCCCTCGGCCAGGCAGTAGGCGATCGCCTGTGCCGGAAAGCCGGGGTCGTGCTTGACGCGGGTGAACCGCTCCTCCTGAGCCGCCGCGATGATCCGGCCATCCACGACCAGGCAGGCGGCGGAGTCGTGGTAAAAGGCGGAGATGCCGAGGATATTCATGCGACTTTTAGAACAGGGTGTAGATGAAGGGGGCGATCACCGAACCCTGGGCCAGGATCAACAGACCGCCGAGCAGCACCATGATCAGGATCACCGGCGCCAGCCACAGCTTCTTGCGCGCCTTCAAAAACATCCAAAGCTCTTGCATCAGACCCATCGCGCGCATATCCCCGTTTAGTATTGGAATTTGAAGGAATCGGGTGGCAGGCTGTCCGGTTGCCGCTCAATCCAGCAACTCTCGGCATGCCCCCATTTCAACCGAAGAACATCCCGTCCGAACAGGCGCAGGAGCAGGCCCAAGGGGGTGAACAGACCGAAAAAAAGCAGTGCCATGACCAGGGGGTTAACGATTTTTCCAAGCAGGAGCCCGAACTTGAACCAGGCGCGATTGAGCGGCAGCAGCCGGTCCGGGGCGAGTAGCGTGAGCGCGGCGAACGCCAACGAGACCGCGCCGGCCAGACCGGCGCCCATCCAGGCCGTTCGACTGGCCAGATAGGCGGATAGACCGGCAAAGAGCACGGTGAACAGCCCGCCGAATTTCCGGTTGGATGGCAGAGGGAGTGATTCATGAGAGGAGGCGTGCGACATGCCTTGCAGACTCAACCAGCCCAAAATAGTTCGGATCATGCCGGATGATCCACTCTGGCCCCTTCCCCGGCAACCCCCTCGGCAACCAACAAAAACCGCCTGGGCGTGGCCCTCAAGATGCCATGACCGATGCTCGGGAGGGTTTAGAACCCCTTGACCTCGCATCCAGACCCATTTCAAAGATTCGTTAGGGATATTATCACAAGGTTCCCGAAAACACCAAGGGGCTCCTGCTGCTCGATCAGCTCGACATGGATACGGGAGAGAAGAACGGGCCCTCCGGGAACGCAAAACCCAACCCCCTTGACCACGGATCCACCCTCCGTCCTTCGCGACGGGTGCGATGACAAATCGACCCATCCCGCGCGTCATGTCTTGCCCTCGGGGCCGCGTCGCCGTAAGCTGAGTTACTTTAGAGGCGGCCTGGTGACCCCATCCATGGGATCGCCAGCCTCGCCTGGTTCGAATGCGTTCCAACCATGCCGTTCACTATGCTTGGCAAATCTGGTGGGCCATCCAGGGCCCGCGTCGGCTGTTCGGCCACGGCCAAACAGTCTCTTAAACGTTCTGAATCACAGGTGCTACCATGACCCCCTCCATCCCGCGCATCATACCGATCCTGTCGGAACAACCACCCCAGACCGAGGAGAAACCCACCCTCTCCGCCGCCGAGGAGTGGAACGAGGATCGTATCGCCGTCGATAGACTCAGCCGCGAAGGCAACTGGACCGACGTGTTGACCATCCTGCGCCGCCTCTCCACCAAGCACAAAAACAAGGAGATCTACAAGGCCCTGGCGCAACGCATCTGGGTGGGCCTCAAAACCGATGCCCCGGCCATCGAGGTGGTGCAGTCGCTGTTCCATCTGCTCAACACCCTCGGCCCCCGTCACGATCTGGCTCCGGCCATCTGCGCCCTGGCCCACCTGCTCGCCAAGCACCGCTCCCCGGACCACGCGGATCGCGATCTGGCCATCGGTCAGTCCCAACAGATGTTCTCGCTGGTGTGCGACACCTACAACATCATCGGCGAGGAGGCGTTCCAGATCTGGGTCCAGGCCAAGCAACTCGACGACCCGGATCTCTATATTCCCTCGATCCTCAAGGGACTCGAAATGATGGTCGGCGATGACTGGTGGATCGATCGTGACAAGCTGCAAAACGAGCTGGAACAGGCCCAACGGGCCGCGTGACAGATTGACCGGCAGGTGTGACCTGTTGGCTGGGGGGCGTTCCCACGCCTCCCCCAGCCGTGGAATACCCTTGCGCGGCGTCCACGACCATCCCCGGTGGCGCTTCCCGAGGATCTGCTTCCTGATCTGTTTGCTCCTGACATCCAAAGTTGATCCAGCATTATCAGAAGAATCCGAAAGCCCCTCTGAAGCAATACCGAAATATACGGCCATTCTGACCGGCCTGGAGTCCGAGTCGCGCATCCAGGCCGAGATCCTGGAGCGGCTGGTCACCTTCCGCAACCAGGATGATCCCCCCGCCAACCGTCCGTTGCTGGTGCGACAGGTGGAGCGGGATCGCCGAAAGCTGGTGGAACTGCTGCGCGCCAAGGGTTTTTTCGATGCCGAGGTCGCAGCCGGAATCGAAGAGGCGGATACCCCCCCGGAAGCCCGCTTCGTGGTCACCCCCCATGAGCGCTATCAACTCGCCCCCCCCGAACTCGAACTCGATCCCCCGGA
>JADGAY010000137.1 GCA_015231775.1 Magnetococcales bacterium
GTTGGCCAGGAAGGTGCTTTTGGCATGGCTGGCGGATTCGGCCTTCTCCTTGGCCAGGATCAGTTGCCGATCGACGATCTTCTTCTCCACGATGCCGGCCAGGGTGTTGCGCACCGTGGCCAGAAAATCCTCCTCATCCTTGTTGCAGCCGTGGGTGGGGGGCAGAAAAATCTGGATCACCCCCTTGACCAGACCACCGGGCGAAAGCGGGGCCGAATAGTACCCCCACCCCTCGGGCACGCCGGGAATCGCCCCGCCCGGCCATTCACGGGCGTGAATGAAGACGATGCCGGGGGTCTGCACCCCCCAGGCGGTCTCAAGCAGCGCCTTGCCGATCCGCTCCTCGTCCCCCTCCTCGGGCAATCCGATCTGACAGACCACATCCCCGCCGTTTTCGGCGGCGCCAAAAAGATAGATCGCCCCCTTGCCCTCCGGCATGAACCACGGCGCGGAGAGAATGCGTGTCAGGGCTTCGCGGATGAAATCCCGCAGGAACGAGGTGGTCTCCATGGCCGAAAAGAGCAGACCATTGAGAATATCCTGGGCCTGCTTGGAGCGCAGCAGACGCGACTGGGCGATGCGACGTTCGGTGATGTCCGTGGCGATGCCGCAGATGGAGAAGTGACCGCTCTCGTCGGCCACCACCGGAAAACGCACGGTATGGAAGATCCGCTTCTCGCCGGCCAGGGGGATGATCATATCCACATCCGCCTGAACGCCGCGCTGCAACACGGTGCGATCCGACTCGATGAACCCCTGGGCCACCTCCTCCGGAAACAGCTCCATGTCGCCACGTCCGATGATCCGTTTGGGATCGAGTCCGAAGGTCTCGGAAAAGGGACGGTTGGCCAGCAGATACCGTCCGGCGCGATCCTTCAGACAGACCAGGCTCGGCATGTTGTCGAGAATCGCCTGCATGCGGTTTTCGCTCTTGGCGAGCTTGTCGAAGGCCTCGCGCAGACGCAGCTCCGACTCCTTGCGGTGGGTGACATCCTCCTGGATGCAGACGAAATGGGTCACCCGTCCCTCGCCATCCACCAGGGGCGAGAGCGACGCCTGCACCCAGTAAAGCGATCCATCCTTGCGCTGGCTCTGAAGCTCCTCGCGCCACGCATGTCCGGCGTGCAGGGTCTGCCACATCAGATCGCAATCACGATCGGATCTGGACTGGGCCTGAAGAATCAACGGCGTGCCCCCCAGCGCCTCGTGGGCGGCGTAACCGGTGATCTGGGCGAAACGCGGATTGACATATTCGATCCGCCCCTCGGCATCGGTGATCAACACGATGTTCGGGCTCTGCTCCACGGCGGCGGAGAGTTTGCGGATCAGCGCCTCGTCGGCGCGCTTCTCCTCCATGAGCCGATCCTTGCGGATCGCGGCATCCAGGGTGTTGGCGGCCAACTGCATGGCGTCGATCTCCCCCGAACTCCAGGTGCGCTCCCGGCGGCAATCCTCGAAACCCAGCACCCCCCACAACCGCTCATGCACCAGAATCGGCATGACCGCGATCGACAGAATCCCCCGTCCGGCGAGGACGCCCCGTTCCGGATCGGCGAAATCCCGCGTCCGTCCAAACAGATGCTCCCCCCTGGCGAGCCGCTGACGCCACCGGGAGAGCCCGAACCGTTCCGGATCCACCTCCTCGGCATCATCCGGATCCATCTCCGGTTGAATCCCCGGCGCGGTCCATTCGTGAATCCAGCCGAACAGCTCCCCATCCTTGCCCAGTGCCCGAAAGATATAGGCCCGACTCACATTCGCCGCCCGACCCAGATCGGCCAGCACCACATCCACGTTCTGACGCCAGCCGCCGTGAAACAGCAGCCGTTGCGCGATGGCGGCCACGGTGTTCAACACCCGTGTACGTTTGGCCACCTGCTCTTCGAGCAGTTGCCGATGTTGGCTCAACTCCTTTTCGGCCTTCCGGCGCCGTTTGGATTCATGGGCCGCCAGCACGCCGAACGCCAGGGTGTCGGCCAATTCGGAGATGAGTTCGATCTCCTCCGGGTGAAAGGCCCAGGGGTCGGCGGCATAGAGGTTCAACACCCCGAACAGATGTTCCCCCTCCTTGAGCGGCACCGCCAGTGCCGCCGCATATCCGTGCCGTTCGGCCTGGGCGTGCCAGACAGCCCCCTCCGGATCCGCCAACAGATTGTTGAGCACCGCCGTCTCATTGTGACGGATCGCGGAACGGGCAGGCTCCTGACGATCCCCGGACTCCACCCAGATGCGTCGGAACGCCTGCAACCGTTCGGGATCCAGGCGCGCGTGGGCCACCGGGGTGACGGTCCGATCCGGGTCGTCGGCCACCAGGCCGCACCAGGCGAAACGGTATCCACCCACCTCAACCAGCAGGGCGCAGGCACGCGAGAGCATCACCACCGCGCTCCTCTCGCGCTGCACCAGCTTGTGGCACTGCTTGAGCAGGGTCAGGGCACGACGGTCCGGGTCGCTCCGTGGAAAAGGGGGGCCGGTCCAGTCGCTCGCGGACAACACATCGGGCATGGGGTCACTCCTGATCGGGCGGAGGAAAACCGAGATCCCGGAAATCCATCATAGCCGGGAATCGTCCTGAGAGCTTGGGCGGCGCGCCGGAGCTGGGATTGAGCACCTGACGCAGATGGGCGATGCCGAAATCATCGGCTGCCGCGAGCACCGATTCGGCGTCATCCACCAACAGGGTGGTGGCCGGATCGAACTCCAGACGCGCTTGCAGCAAGGGCCAGAAGTGCGGCTGCTCCTTGGCCCAGCCGATCTCGTGGCTGGTGATGGCCGAATCGAGATAGGCGCCGATGGGGGTGCGGGCCAGTTTCATGCGCAGGGAGTGACCATGGGCGTTGGTGACCAGATGGACCGATCGTCCCGAGGCGCGCACCGCCTCCAGAAACGGCAACACATGCGGATGGACGCGGATCAGATGGGCCACCTCCTCCTTCAACAGCGGGATGTCGAGCCCCAGTCGCTCGGACCAGTAATCCAGATCGTACCAGGCCAGCGTCCCCTGATTCTCCGAGTAGGCGGCAAAAACCTGTGCATGCGCCTCCTCGAACGTCAGGCCGTTCTTTTGGGCATAGGCCTTGGGAACAACCTGGCGAAAGAACACATCGTCGAAATGGAGATCCAGCAACGTGCCGTCCATGTCCAACAGCAGGCAGCGGACCTCGGACCAGGGGACGCGCGCCGCATGGGTCACGTGCGATAGTCCGCATTGATGGTGATGTAGTCGTGGGTCAGATCGCAGGTCCAGACCGTGCTGGCACCCTCGCCACTGCCCAGGTCGAGACGGATGGCGATCTCGGCCTCGGCCATCACCGCGGCCCCGTCTGCCTCCTCGTAGGTGGCGGCCCGTTGGCCCCGTTCCACGACCAGCACGTCGCCAAGCCACAAGGAGAGCAGACCCGGATCCAAGGCAACCCCGGCATAACCCGCCGCGGCCAGGATGCGTCCCCAGTTCGGATCACTGCCGGCCAGGGCGGTCTTGACCAGCGGGCTGTTGGCGATGGCCATGGCCACCTGTTTGGCCTCGGCATCGCTGGCGGCACCGCTCACGGTGAGGGTGACGAACTTGGAGGCCCCCTCACCATCCCGGACGATGGCCTGGGCCAGCTCCCGGCAGACCCCGATGAGGGCCTGGGCGAACTCGGCCAGACGCGGGTCGTCCGCCGACTCCACCCGTCCGTTGCCGGCCCGTCCCGAGGCGAACAGCAGCACGGTATCGTTGGTCGATTGATCCCCATCCACGCTGATGGCGTTGAAACTGCTGGCCACGGCCCGGTTGAGCAGGGTGCGCAGAACACCGGAAGCGATGTCGGCATCGGTGAAGAGAAAGGCAAGCATGGTGGCCATGTCGGGCCGGATCATGCCCGCGCCCTTGGTCATGCCGACAATCCGGACACTCTCGGCGCCGATGCGGCATTCGCGACTGGCCAGTTTCGGAAAGGTGTCGGTGGTCATGATGGCCCGCGCGGCCCGCTCCCACCCCCCCAAGGCCAGGGATTCGACCATGCCGGGCAACGCCGGCACGATCCGTTCCACCGGCAGGGGCACCCCGATCACGCCGGTGGAGGCCACGAAGAGTTCATGTTCCCCGGCGCCGATCAGACGCGCGGCCAGCGCGGAGCACTCCTGGGCGGCGCGCATGCCGGGCTCGCCGGTGACGGCGTTGGCGTTGCCGGAGTTGACCAGCAATCCCCGCGCCCGCCCCCAGGCGAGCCGCTGACGACTGAGCACCACCGGCGCCGCCTGGACACGGTTGCGGGTGAACAGACCCGCCACCGTGGTCTCCGGGGCCATCTCCACCAAAAGCAGGTCATCCCGTTCGCGGAGACCATTCTTGATGCCACAGGCCGCGACGGCCAGACGGAATCCGGCCAGAGGCGGCAGAAAGAGGGGGATCGGGGGTGGCAAAACAGCCATGGCGGGACTCCTCAAGTACGGTTGGTCCGTGACACGCCCGCGGGAAGACTCCACGGAGGGGTGGATTGTCCCTCATCCAGCACGTTCGCACGGTTTTTTTTATCGATCTGGCATGATCATTGAATTTTGCTTTCAGCAAGGCGACTCGTTTTCACGAATCCTTGACGATTATAGGGAACCTTGCACCATGGGACAATACATGACAATCCGCATTCCTCCCCGACGCGACTGGAGCGGCGACATGGAGCCGGAGTATGAGGAGATCACCGAATGGCACTGCCCGGACGGCATCGACGGCCCGGGTCGTCGGTTCGGATCGCTGCCGTTGAGCTGGCGGGCGATGATCGCCTCCTCCCGCTCCGGTCCGGGTGGACACCGCTTCACCTCGTGAGTTGGAAGCCTCATCGAGCCCCCATGTCAACCGCCGCCACGATGGATTGACACGGGGCCTCCCCAGGCTTCCACGGACGATTCATCGCCGCGGCTGGCCGCTTTAGGCCCTGGCCACGGGCAACTCCTCCCAGCGGGTGGTATAACGGGGCGAACGGTTGCCGGAACGTCCCGCCCACCGTCGTCCGCGCCCCTCGCTGGCCACATGGATGATCTCCGGCCCGAAGCGACGCCGCAGGGCATCCACGGTCCCCATGAGCATCGCGCGACGGCGGATGGCCTCGGCATCCACGAACAACCCCCCCTGCGCCCGCCGCCCATCCTCCAGACCCAGCAACAGCACGCCGGCCTTGCGATAGGCGAATCCGGGACGATAGATCCGCGTCAACCCCTCCAGGGCGGTACGCACCAACAGCAACTCATCGTCCGTGGCATGCGGCAGCGGCAGGGTGATGCCCGGCGCGTATTGGGGATCCTGATCGCGAAACGGACTGGTGCGTATGAACAGATGCAACGCCCCGGCCAGGGACGCTTGTTGGCGCAACCGACCGGAGGCCAGACGCACGAAGCTCGAAATCGCCTCGGCCAGGGTCTCCCGGTCAAAAATCGCCTCTCCGAAGGAGCGGGCCGCCTGAATGGTCTGGCGTGGCGGGGTCACCTCCTCCAGGGAGAGGCAGGAGATGCCGTTCAATTCGTGCACGATGCGCGCCATCACCACGGAAAAGGCCTGTTGCAACCGACGGGGCGAGGCGGCGCGCAATGCCGCCACATGGGTGATCCCCAGGGCCCGCAGCCGCTCCGCGCTCCGGGAACCGACGCCCCACACCTCGCCGACGGCGATGGAGGCCAGCAACCCCTCCCGTTCATCCCGACCCAGTTCGTTGAAATTGCACACCCCTCCATATTCCGGACGCTTCTTGGCCACATGGTTGGCCAGTTTGGCCAGGGTCTTGGTGGGGCCGATGCCCACCCCGACCGGCAATCCCAGATCATGGGCGATCGCCTGGCGCATGGCGCGCCCCTGTTCCGTGGCCCTCTGACAGCGATGGCCCAGGTCGAGGAAACATTCGTCGATGGAGTAGACCTCCTGACGGGGAGCAAACCGGCCCAACAGGGTCATCATGCGGTGCGACATGTCGCCATAGAGGGCATAGTTGCTCGACAAGGCGATGATGCCGTACTCCCGCGCCAGATCGCGCAATTTGAACCAGGGCTGCCCCATGGTCACCCCCAGCGCCTTGACCTCGTTGGAGCGGGCCACCGCGCAGCCGTCGTTGTTGGAGAGCACCACCACCGGTCGATCCCGCAAGGAGGGATCAAACACCCGCTCGCAGGAGACGTAGAAGTTGTTGCCGTCGATCAGCGCGATGTTGGGTTGTTCAGTCGATGCAGCGACCATCGCACCACCCCCCAAATGGACAGCTCCCGCTCCGCGTCGATCGCGATCTCCGCGTGGTCCGGATGGCCGGAACGCAGGATCACCTCACCCGGACGCCGCACGAACTGCTTGACCACGAACCCGCCATCGAGGATCGCCACCACCACGGATCCGCTCACCGGCGGCAGAGAACGATCCACCACCAACAAATCACCGTGATGGATCCCCATCCCCTCCATGGAGACCCCCTCCACGCGCCAAAAAAAGGTGGATTCCGGGTGTTCGACCAGCAACGCCTGGAGATCCAGGGGCCTGCTCCCTTCATCACGGGCCGGGGAGGGAAAGCCGGCGGCCACCGGCGTATTAAGGAGCATCATGGGGTGCCGTACCTCCGGATCAGGCCGGTCACCACCCCCAGCAGGCTCAACGCGCGCCGGGGACGCAGCACCGGATAGTCGGGATTGGCCGGATGGAGCGCCCAGCCCCCCTCCTCGCGGATCAGGGTCTTGAGGGTGAATTCGCCATCCACCTCCGCCACCACCAGATCCCCGGAGTTGGCGACCGCGCCCCGCTCCACGACCACCAGATCCCCATCATGGATGCCGGCATCGCGCATCGAGTCGCCCCGCACCGGCACCAGCACGGTGCGCGAGGGGGTTTTGACCAGCAGGGTATCGATCAGGGTGGGGTGGCAGGAGTCATCGTCCAGGGATTCGGCCAGGCCGGCGCGCACGGAGAGATCGGCCAACGGGCGTTCGAAGAAGCGATCCGTCGGACGCCAGTCACCGTCCGGGCTTCGTTCCAGATAGCCGGCCTCCTCCAGGCGACAGAGCAGCTTGAGCACCGCGGATTTGGCCCGCAGCCCCACGATCTCCCCCAGCCGTGCGTAGGAGGGCCAGGTGCGATGGCGGGCATGGTGATCCCGCAGCCGGCTTAAATGTTCGACATCCCGATTGATGGGTGGAGACATGGCGACCTCTCTCGGACATGAAAACGATGGATGCCGACAGTATAGAGAACGATCGTTCTCCATGTCCAGCACAATCGTTCATCCGGGAGAGGATGCGGCGTGATCTTCGGACCAGGAACAGGCGTCGCGCTCAACGCCCCTCATTCACGCATCGCAGCGACGCCGGGAAGGCATACCCGACCCCGTACACCACCTTGATGGGCACATCCGAGCCGGTGGTCTCGCTGATCTTGCGCCGCAGGCGTCGCACCACGGCATCCAGGTTGCGCTCGTCGGTGGTTTTGGGCGCGCGACCGATGGATTGGGCCAGTTGCTCCCGCTGGCAGACGTTCCCCTTGTTCTCGGCCAGCGCGATCAGAAAGGCCATCTCCGTGCTGGTCAAGCGCACCGCCAGACCGTTCGGAGCCACCAGCGACCAGTCGCCGCGATCCAGGAGCCATTCGCTCACCACCGGCCCCTCCACCACCACGGAGGTGGAGACGCGACGCAACACGCTGCGCAACGTGGCATCGATCTCGCGCAACGTGGCCCGTTTGACCAGATAGGCGTCGGCCCCGGATTCAAGCCCCCGGACCCGCGCTTCCGGCTCGCCAAAGGCGGTCAGCACCACGATGCCGCACTGCGGGGCGTGTTGCCGGATCCGTTCCACCAACCCAAGGCCATCCCCATCCGGCAGGCCGATATCCACGATCGCGGCATCGAACCGCTCCTGCTCCAGCATGGCGCGCGATTCGGCCAGCGTGGCGGCCCCCATCACCCGATACCCCTTGGCGGACAGGTAATCCTCCAGATCACCGCGCAACGAGAGTTCATCCTCCACCACCAGAACCTGGATCACGTTGGTCACCCCCTGGTCTCTCCGACAACCGGCAAACAGAGCGTCACGATCGCCCCCCCACCTTCACGATTGGCCACCCTCAAAACCCCCGCATGACGTTG
>JADGAY010000138.1 GCA_015231775.1 Magnetococcales bacterium
CGATTCGTAGCCCAGCAGACCAAGGCCATCGAGGGTGAAAATGGTCTCGATGAGGAGACTCCCACTGAAGAAAGCGGCGACGAAGGCGCCGGGAAAGCCGGTGACCAGGGGGATCAGGGCGTTGCGGAAGACGTGTCGGTAGAGCACGGCGTTCTCCGTCAACCCCTTGGCCCGTGCGGTGAGGACGTACTGTTTGGAGATCTCCTCCAGAAAGCTGTTCTTGGTGAGCATGGTCATCACCGCGAACGAGCCGACCACGGAGGCGGTGACCGGCAGTACCATGTGCCAGAGGTAATCGGTGGCGCGTCCGAACCAGGAGAGTTCCGACCAGTTGTCCGACACCAGGCCTCGGATCGGGAAGAGATCGAGGAAGCTCCCGCCGCCGAACAGCACGATCAGCAGCACGCCGAGCACGAAGCCGGGGATCGAGTAGCCGGCCAGGATCAGGGCCGAGGTCACGGCGTCGAAACGATCCCCATGACGCACCGCCTTGCGGATTCCCAACGGGATGCTCACCAGGTAGGTGAGCACGAAGGTCCACAGGCCCAGCGAGATCGATACCGGCAGTTTGTCGATCACCAGATCCACCACCTTGCGGTGATGGTAGTAGGATTCGCCGAATTCGAAGGTGAGGTAGTTGCGCATCATCAGGACGAAACGTTCGAGTGGGGGGCGATCGAAGCCGTAGAGGCGGTTGAGGGCGACCAACTGCTCGCTCGTCAACCCCTTGGCGCCGCGATAGATCCCGCCGCCCGCCGAGGCCGCCACCTCGCCGCCGCCGTGGCCACCGGCGGAACCGGCCTCCATCACGGCGATCATCTGCTCCACCGGTCCGCCGGGCACGAACTGGATCACCAGGAAGGTCAGGGCCATGATGCCGAACAGGGTCGGGATTATCAGCAGGATGCGTCTGGCGATATAGGCGCCCATCTCACTTCATCCACCAGGAGAGGAGCCAATCCTCGGGTTGATAATAGAGGGGCGCGGTTGCGGGGCGCGCGAAGCGGTCCCAGTAGGCGATGCGGTGGTAGTTGAGATGCCAGTTGGGCACCAGATAGTGTCCGGCCAACAGCACCCGATCCAGGGCGCGGCAGGCGGTGACCAGATCCTTGCGGTTCTTGGCGCGGATGATTTTTTCCACCAGGGCATCGACCGCCGGATCCTGGATGCCGATGCGGTTGTGGCTCCCCTTGATGGGGGCGCTCTCCGAGTGCCACATGTCCCGCTGTTCGTTGCCTGGGGATTGGGACTGTCCGAAGCCGTTGACGATCATGTCGTAGTCGAAATCGTGGACGCGGCTCTGGTAGAGGGAGGTGTCCACGGTGCGGTATTTGAGGGCGATGCCGAGTTTCTCCAGATTGGCGGCGTAGGGGGCCAGAATCCGTTCGAAGGCTGGGGTGGCCAGGAGGATTTCGATCTCCAGGCGGTTGCCCTTGCCATCGGTGAGAATTTTGTCCGGACCCAGGCTCCATCCGGCCTCTTTCAGCAGTTTGGTCGCCTCCTTCAGGTTCTGGCGCAACGCGTTGGGCGGGGTGGTCGAGGGGGGTGCCTGAACCGGTCCGAAGACCGCCGGGTCGAGTTTGTCGCGCAGAGGTTCGAGCAGGGCCAGCTCTTCCGGCGGCGGCGAGCCGGTGGCCGCCATCTCGGAATTGGAGAAATAACTCGTGGAACGGGTGTACTGGCCGTGGAAGAGGTTGTCGTTGCTCCATTCGAAGTCAAAGGCCAGGCTCATCGCCTTGCGCACGCGAATATCCTGGAAAAAGGGACGGCGCAGGTTGAAGATCAACCCCTGCATGCCGGCGCCGCGTTTGTGGCCGAGGGTCTCCTTTTTGATGAGCTTCTGGACGAATTTCGGTCCCTCGTAATCCCTGGCCCACTGTTTGGAGTTGTTCTCGTGCATGAAGTCGAACTCGCCGGCCTTGAACCCTTCGAGGGCGACCACCGGATCCTTGTAGAACTTGAGCACGATGCGCTCGAACGAATGGAGGCCGCGATTGACCGGACGTTTGTTCCCCCAGTATTTTGGGTTGCGGCGATAGGTGACGATCTTGCCGGGGCTGAACTCCTCGACCACGTAGGGCCCGGTGCCGAGGGGAGCGACCATCTCCTTCTCCTCGCCGAAGGGGTGCTTGGTGAAAAAGGCGCGGGAGAGGACCGGGATTTCGCCGGCGATGAGCGGCAGTTCGCGATTGGTCTGGCGGAACGTGAAGCGGATCGAGCGCGGGGAGAGCACCTCGGCGGCCACGATGTCGCGCCAGTAGGATTGGTGGAACGGATGGGCCTTGTCCGATTGCAGGGTCTCTAAAGAGAATTTGACATCCTCGGCGGTCACCGGCGACTCGTCGGAGAAGCGGGCTTCGGGGTCGAGGTGGAAGGTGACCGAGAGTCCATCCTCGGCCACCTCCACCGATTGGGCCAGGAGTCCATACTGGGAGAAGGGTTCGTCCATGGACTGGACCATCAGATGCTCGAAGACCAGGGGCGAGAGCAGGTCCGGATGGGATCCCTTGAGGGTGAAGGGATTCATTTTATCAAAGCTGCCGATGGCGTGCAGGTTCAGGGTTCCGCCGGGTTTGGCATCCGGGCTGGTGTAGTCGAACCCCTTGAAATCGGCTGGATATTTCAGGGTTCCATCCAGGCTGATGCCATGGGCGGCCAAGGCCGGGGAGGCGAGGGGGAGCAGCAGCGCGCAGAGGAGGAGCAGGATACGCATGGCGATCGGGAAACAACCTCGTCAGATTTCATGATTGGGGAAAGAATCCCTCACCCCATGGACCAAGGAGCGCCCTTGCGGGCGTTCCTTGGTCCATGGGAAACAGGGTGGCTTGCATCCGATCTGGATTGCACGCACACTTTTATTAACGTGGATCCCCAAAGGGGGTCCAAAGGTGGGGAATGAACGCGATCGCCCCATCTCGCATGAACGGTTAGTGTAGCCGTTGTGACGGGTGTTTGACCAGATTTTTTGATTCGATCCAGACTCGGGAAGCCGATGGGCTCCGGAGGTTCTTCAGCGTTGGTGCGTGGTTGTTGCAAGGAGGGTGCGATGAACAACGAACGGGTGCGTCAACCGGCGGTGGCCGGCATGTTCTATCCCAAGGAGTCCAAGGCGTTGCGCGCCATGGTCGAGGAGTTGCTGGAGCAGAGCCCCCCGGTCGCCAACGAACCCTTGGCAATGATCGTCCCCCATGCCGGGTTCATCTATTCCGGACTGACCGCCGCCCATGCCTACAAGGGGCTCACCCACGCGCCGGCCAGCGCGCCACGGCGGGTGTTTCTGCTGGGGCCGAGCCATCGGGTCTGGCTCGAAGGGGCCTCGGTGGGGGATTACGATGCCTATCTTACCCCGCTGGGCAAGATTCCCGTGGATCGCGAGGGGGTGGCGTGTCTGGCCAGGAGTCCGGATGTCAGCCGTGACGAGGCCCCGCACCGCCTGGAGCACGCCCTGGAGACCCAACTCCCCTTTCTCCAGGTGACGCTGGTCAATTTCCGCATCGTGCCGATCGTCTACGGAGAGATCAGCGGCGGCCATCTGGCCGATCTCTTGGAGGCGTGCGTCAAACCGGGGGATCTGATCGTCATCTCCACCGATCTCTCCCATTACCACCCGTATGACGAGGCCAGACGCCTGGACGGGATCAGCAATCAGGCGATCCTGGCCAGGGATCCCAAGACGATCTCCGGATGCGAGGCGTGCGGTCGCACCGGTGTCGGTGCCCTGCTCGAGACCGCGCGGCGCCGTCGTTGGCGTCCGGTGTTGGCCGACCTGCGCAACTCCGGGGATACGGCGGGGGAGAAGAACCGGGTGGTGGGGTATGCCAGTTACCTGTTCTATTCGGATGTCGGGCGTGGGGCGTCCGCTGCCGGGCCGGAGTCGCGGACGGTCGGTGGAGGCGGGGTCGCCACCCCTGCCGCGATCAACCCGGCTGGCGGCTCCATCCAGACCGATGGAGCCGCGACCCCGGCGGCTCCTCCCGCCGCGTCGCCGGGTCTGCCCGAACTGGTGCGGGCCCATCTCGCCGCCTCCCTGGCGGGGCGTTCCGGGCTCGTGGCGGAGCGGTTGATGGAGGGCGCCCCGGCGTTGGCCAGACAGGGGGCCTGTTTCGTCACCCTGACCCAGCGCGGGGCGCTGCGTGGTTGCATCGGCTCGCTGGTCGCCCACCGTCCGTTGGCCGAGGATCTGTTGGAAAACGGCCTCTCCGCCGCCCTGCGGGATCCCCGTTTCGCGCCGTTGACCGCCGACGAGCTGGCCGGAACCGAGATCGAGGTGTCACTCCTGACCCCGCCCGAACCCTTCCCGTACCGGGACGCCGCCGATCTGCTCGCGCGTCTGAAACCGGGGGTGCATGGGGTGATCCTCTCCAAACAGGGACGGCGCGCCACCTTCCTGCCCCAGGTGTGGGAGCAGCTCCCGGATCCGGTGGCGTTCCTGGGCCACCTGTGTCGCAAGGCCGGCCTGGATGGGGAGAGTTGGCGCGAAGGGGCGCAAATTCAGGTCTATACCGTGGAGAAACATCTGGAACAGGGGCGGAAGGGGTGACATGGCCGATTTCAACACCCATCTGGCCGTGGCGGCGGTCACCGGCGGGGTGGCGGTCACCGCGTTGATGGTCGCGGGGGTGGCCGATGCCCAACTGGGGTTGAGCAGTTTTTTCGCGGCCATGATCGGCGGCGTGCTCCCGGATGTGGATGCCGAGGAGTCCTGGACGCTGGATCTGGCGTTCACCATCTTCGCGCTGCTCGGATCGTTCTTCGTCATGTTGAGCCAGGTGGGACACCTGTCGATCGGCGAGCTGGTGATGCTCTGGCTGGTGAGTTTCCTCTTCATCAAACTGGGGGTGTGCGAGCTGTTCGTCCGCTGCACGGTCCATCGCGGCATTTTTCACTCACTGCCCGCCGGGGTGTTTTTCGGCGGTCTCAGCGCGTCCCTGCTCTATCATCTGTTTCATCAGGCCCCCTGGTTCTGCTGGATTGTCGGGGTGTTCGTGGCCGGGGGGTATCTGGTGCATCTCGTGCTTGACGAACTCTACAGCCTCAATCTGTTCGGTGAGGGGGGAACCTCCAGCTCCCTGGGCACGGCGTTGAAGATCTGGTCCAACGACCCCTGGGCCGCCTTCAGCATGTATCTGGCCGCCGCCATGGTGGTGCTCCTGACCCCTGGACTCCCGGACGTGCTCGCGCGGCTCTTCTCCCGCCACACCCTGGAGGCCATGCAACTGCGCATGTGGCCCGCGGATGTGTGGTTCGGCATTCCCTTTCTTTATAATGTCCGCTGAATCGTGCTCAAGGGGCGACGACGAGAGCCCTGGCGTGGCTGCGCGGATGCCGACGCGCACTTTGTGGTTGACAAACCACCGCGCGTTGGCGTAATCTATTCGCTCAAGCCCAGATGGCGGAATTGGTAGACGCGCTAGATTCAGGTTCTAGTGGCCGAGAGGTCATGGGAGTTCGACTCTCCCTTTGGGCACCAGATTTGCCTCCAAAGAGGCCAAAAAAAGCCAGCAAAATTAAACGTTTGCTGGCTTTTTTTGTTTCCAATGATGCCCCAACCGTGGACCGCTCTTCGGGAGTTCCACGGTAAAAAATCGCCTGAAAAGGGATGGCGGTTGACCACCGTTGGTGATTAGGGAGCTTCTCAAGTTGCTGATTGCCGATGCTGGCGCCCAAGGCGGATGGGCGTCCATGGGATTTTTTGCATGTCTTCGGAAGATGGATTTGGTATGCTTGGGGTGTCGTCAACTTCTGGGAGGAGGGCTTGGGAATGAGCACCACCGCTGTTACGTTCGATACCATGACCTATGCCAAGCGTTTCAAGGCCGCCGGATTCACCGAGAGTCAGGCCGAGGAGGTTGTCACAGCCTTGCGCGAGGTGCGCGACGCTCGCCTGGATGAACTGGCTACCAAGGGTGACATCAAGGAAGCCAAGGCCGAGATGGAAGCGAAGATCGCCGACGCCAAGGCCGAAATCATCAAATGGATGTTTGGTGTGGCCGCCGGTCAAGCGGCGTTCGTCATCACGATTCTGAAGATGTTCCCAAGCCACTGATCACCCTGCCGTTCCCTTTTCCGCCTTTCATCACGAGACAAAATACCATCACCATCACAACAACCCCCTGGAGGGGGCTTGGGGGTGGTTTGTTTCTCAATCCAAATCGCTATCTGTCTGGAGCGTTTCATGGAGGCCAGCACAATGAAATGTTTGCCGGCTTTTTTTATTTCTGCGCCGGTGCTGGGGCAGGAAGGCGCATCTCCTGGGCGGGTGGGGCGACGTACTGGACCGGGAGCGGCCAGACCCGCATGAGTCCGAACAGCAGGCCGATGCCGGCGATGATCATCGCGCCCATCTTGATCACCATGCGGAGTTCGAGTTCTTTGATATCCCGTTTCAGATTGGATTCCACGGCAGACAATTTCATGTCCAACTCCTGCCTGGTGGCCAATCCGTCAAGCCGTCCCTTCACCTGCTGATCGTTGCGATCCGCCAGCGAATCAAACCGGTCTTCCAACTGCTTTTCACGTCTGGTCGCCAGTTCATCCACACGGGCATCCATTTGCCGGATGACCATGGCCAAGGCTTCCGCCTGCGCTTCCGCCTGTTGCGAGGGTACGCCGGCGGTTTCCAGCTTTCTCACAAACGCCAGGGTATCGAATGGAATGGCAAGGCTGCTCATGGCTTCATCTCCAGATGGGCGCTTTCGTACTTGAAAGTTTATCTGAAATCATCCAGCACAGTCCAAGGAAATCCGCCGGACATCCTCGGCCAGGGTGAAGCACGACGCATACCCGAATCAGGGAGACAAGCCATGCCCCCTTCATCCATTGCAACACCCCAATAAAGCGCGTGGAGCGAATCCAAAAGGTCTTGACCCTGATCATGGTCGCGGATTCCGCCCCATCCGGCCCATGCAGCGTGTTGGAGCGCTGGATCAGAAAACACAGCGGGCGTTCAGGAACTCGCCGTACTGGCGGTCCTCCTGGAGAATGTGACGCACCAGCCATTGGGTGAAGAACCCCCTGAAGTCCAACTGCTGCCAATGGGAATGTTGTTGAAGCTGGTCACGATAGGCGATGACCTGTTCGACCAGTTGCCGGTGTCGGGCCTGATGCCGGGCCAACTCGGGATAGCCGTAGCGCTCCATCAGATACTCCTCGGCCTGGAAATGGTACTCCGTGTAATCGACCAGGGATTCGAAGGCGTTCTCCAATGAGCCCCAATCCTCCCCATGACGCAGGATCTCGATGATGGCGTTGGCGATCTCCACCAGGCGCTTGTGATGGGTATCCATCTCCAGGATCTGGATGTTGAAGGCGCTGTCCCAATGGAACTGGTCGTTTGCCCCATCGCCATGCACCACCATCATGCTGCGGGTATGGTAGGCCTCGAACAGCTTCCAGCGCACGATGGGGATATCTCGCAGCAGATGGCCGGAGAACTGATAGACCTCCAGATCCTCTTCCGCCTTGAGGCGGAACAGACACGGGGTCTGGAACACCGAGCGCTCTTCTCCGAAGTGATCCCCGACTTCGAGCATGTCGATCCGTTTGCCGGCCAGGGAGCGTTCCACCCGACCACGTCGGATCAGGTTCAACCGGTTCAGATCCCGACAGAGCAGATATTGACCTGCGTGGATGGTGCGCATCTCCATGTCGTCGAGCAGTTGGGCGATGATCGGCGTGGACATCCCCTCGGAGAAGAGTCGGGTGGATTGCAGGAATCCGCTCAGATCGGAGTGGCGCAGAATGCGCTCCATGAAACCGTTGCGTTGCACCAGTTCCCGATACATGCCGACCGGAATTTCCAAGGCCTTCACATACCCGACGGTGGCATAGGTATGAGTGGAGGGGGTGCCCATCAAGCCGGCCATCTCCCCGACCAGGGCCCCGGAGTGGATGCGACTGAGAAAATCATCCCTGGTTCGGATCTTCTCCACCG
>JADGAY010000139.1 GCA_015231775.1 Magnetococcales bacterium
CCCAAGGAGACGCCGCCGCCCCCGCCGCCGAAGGAGACCCCGCCGCCTCCGAAGGAGACGCCGCCGCCCCCGCCGCCGCCCAAGGAGACCCCTCCGCCGCCGCAGCCGCCCAAGGAGACGCCTCCCAAGCCGGAGGTGAAAAAGGAGGGCATCAAGCCGCCGGAGCCGGAGAAGAAGCCGCCGGAGAAGAAGCCGCCGGAGAAGCCTGTGGAAAAACCACCGGAGAAGAAGCCACCGGAAAAGCCGGAAAAACCGCCAGAGAAGCCGCCGGAAAAACCGGTTGAAAAGAAACCGGAGAAACCGCCGGAGAAGCCCGAAAAGCCGGTTGAGAAGAAGCCGGAAAAACCGGAAAAAGCGCCGGAGAAGCCCGAAAAGCCGGCTGAGAAGAAACCGGAGAAGAAAGAGGAGAAGAAAGAGGAGCCCTTGGATTTTTCCAAGGCGATCAACAAGCTCCAGAAGAGCACGCCTGCCGCCAAGAGCGAGGAGACCCCCTTGGATCTTTCCAAGGCGATCGCCAAGCATCAAAAGGCGACCACCGAGGCCAAGGCCGTGGGCAGCGACCACGCCCCCGCCTCGAGCAACGACCCGCCGGTCTCCACGTTTGCCATCTCACGCTGGCAGCACGGGGTGACCAACAAGGTGCGCGACAACTGGCGCAAGCCGAGTGGGTTGCGTGGCGAGGCGGCTCTGGAGGTGATCGTGGTGGTGCAGGTGGGGCCGGATGGGTCGCTGGTCAATCCGCGCGTCACCCATCCCTCGGGGAATGCGATCTACGACGAGTCGGTGATGCGCGCCATCAGCCGCACGGTGTCGGTGGATCCGCCGCCCCAGGGGTGTCACGAGTGTCGTGAACTGGAGATCCGCTTCCGTCCGGAGGTGGAGTAGCAAACCGACCGGATGGGGAGAAGCCCTCCCCTGACGGTGGCCTTCCCGTGTTGGAGGGCCGGGACAAAAAAAACCGGGGACCGCAAGGTTCCCGGCTTTTTTTTGGGGGGTCAGGGGCGATGTTGTCAGGAGATCATGGGATCCCAGGGTCAAGAGTGCCGGGAGCAGCCGAGGGATAAACCCCGCTCAATAACGCCGCCAGTGGCGATCCCGCCAGGCCCGATCATAATGATGGGGACGCCCGTAATAGGGGGCATAATAATAATCCGGGTAGTACACACGTCTTTGCACCACCACCGTGGGAGCGGGTTCCACCACCACGTAGCTCGGCGGAGGTGAGGCCACCACGGTCCGCGACACCACGGTGGGGGCGTCCAGGTTGACCCGATCCATCAGCCGCCACTGCCCGGCGCCATCCCGACAGGAGAGGCCGCTCAAGGTCTCCCGCCGCGCGTCGATGGTGGCCTGGATCTCCACCTCGCGACACGCCTGCCCGGCCCTGTAACGCACCGGACGCGGGGTGACGATGTAGGAGACGCGATTCTCCGGATTCACCCAGGTGGTGGTCTGATAGGAGGGGGCATACTCCAGGGAGCGATAGACCACCGTGCGCCCCTGCCGCTCATGCTCGTTGCCGGCGGCATACCCCAACAGACCACCCGCCACCGCGCCGATGAGGGAGTTTTCCACCCGGTTCTTCATCGGGCCCGCCAGACTGCCCACCATCGCTCCCGTCACGGCCCCCACCGCCGCGCCACTGCCCGCATCGGCGCGGGGCTGTTCGGGCGCCACCAGAAACCCCATCACGGTCAGGGGCACGACCAGCCAACGTTTCATCCGGGTTCTCCTGTTTCCACTGGGAGGCATGATTGGATAAAAAGGTTTTTATTTTAAATGGTTACAAAACACGAGCGCTTCCATCCTTCCGGTAAAAAGTCTAGCAGTGACGATGGTGAGCGGTCAAGAGAAAGGGGCCCCCTTGAAAGGAAACTGACAAATCTTTGCAAATTAAGCAATTGACAAATCACCCCCTTTTTGCAATTAATGTAAGGATATAGCCGTTTCTTAAACTGACAGGTCAAAAAACACACGGGACATCAGACCATGTCTGGACTCAAAAAAATGCTCATCCTCCTGTTGCTCGCCGCCCTTGGCGCGGGCGGCTGGTACGCCTGGTCCAAACGCGATGGCACGGACAAAACGCGCCAGACCACCGTCAAGGTGACACGCGGCGACATCGAGGAGACCACCACCGCCCTCGGCACCCTGCAACCGCTCAATTACGTCGATGTCGGCACCCAGATATCGGGTCAGTTGATGAAGATCCACGTCGCCCTCGGGGATACCGTCAAGGCGGGGGAGCTGTTGGCCGAAATCGATCCGACCCTCTTCATCACCAAGGTCGAATCGGATCGGGCCCAGTTGCAGATGTTCGAGGCGCAACTGGCGGAACGCAAGGCCCAACACGCCCTGGCCAAGGCCCAATACGACCGGCAAAAGAGCATGCTGGCGGCCAACGCCACCAGTCAGGATGCCCACCAGTCCGCCGAGGCGACCCTGAAGGGCTCTGCCGCCCAGATCGCCCAGATCACGGCGCAGCTCCGTCAGACCGAATTCAGCCTCAAGGCCAACGAAACCAATCTGGCCTTCACCCGTATCCTGGCGCCCATGACCGGCACCGTGGTCACCCTGCCCGCCCGTCAGGGTCAGACCCTCATCGCCGCGCAACAGGCGCCGTTGCTGCTGCGCATCGCCGATCTGGCCACCATGACCGTCTGGACCCAGGTCTCCGAGGCCGACATCACCCGCCTGAAACTCGGCATGGATGCCTGGTTCACCACCCTCGGATTGCCGGACAAACGGCACTACGGCAAACTGCGCCAGATCCTCCCCTCGCCGGATGTGGTCAACAGCGTGGTGCTCTACAACGCCCTGTTCGACGTGGAGAATCCCAATCTGGATCTGGGCATCCAGATGTCCGCCCAGGTCTCCTTCGTGCATGCCGTGGCCAAGGATGCCCTGCTGCTGCCGGTCACCGCCCTCACCATCAAGGCCAAGCCAGACGAGGCCACGGTGCGCCTGCTCCAGAATGGCCAGGTCTCGACCCGCAAGGTGACCCTTGGCGTCAAAAATCGCCTCCAGGCGCAGATCCTCTCCGGTCTGGAGGAGGGCGACGAGGTTCTGATCGGCGGACTGGAGAAAAAGTCCGCCTCCGGCGGCTCGATCTTCGGCATGAGCCATCCCGGCGGGGGCAAGCCGCGATGAGCGCCACCCTGGCCGCGATGCAACCGATCGTTCGCCTGGAGAAGGTCGATAAGAGCTACATCTCCGATGACCTGACGGTGGAGGTGTTGCACGAGATCAGCCTGGACATCTGGCCCGGCGAGTTCGTGGCCATCATGGGGCAGTCCGGCTCCGGCAAATCGACCCTCATGAACCTGATCGGCTGCCTGGATCGTCCCACCGCCGGACGGCTGCTGCTCCATGGCCAGAACATCGCGGAACTCGACCACGATGGTCTGGCGGGTCTGCGGCGTCTGGTCTTCGGCTTCATTTTTCAGCAGTATAACCTGCTTCCCACCGCCTCGGCGGAAGAGAACGTCGAGATGCCGGCCATGTACGCCGGCCACGCCAAAACCACCCGTCTGACCCGAGCCAGGGAGCTGCTCGCCACCCTGGGACTCGGCGACCGGCTGCACCACCGTCCCAGCCAACTCTCCGGGGGTCAACAGCAGCGGGTCGCCATCGCCCGCGCCCTGATCAACGGCGGGCAGGTGATCCTCGCCGACGAACCCACCGGCGCCCTGGACAGTCGCGGCGGTCGCGACATTCTCGACCTGTTGCACCGGCTCAACGATGCCGGACATACCATCATCCTGATCACCCACGACGCCACCGTCGCCTCCGAAGCCCGGCGGGTGATCACCATCGCCGATGGTCGCGTCGTCTCCGACACCAGCCACGAGGCATCGGCCCGCAAGGAGCCCGCCGCCCAGTCAACCCAGGAGCCTCACGAACGGGGCGGTCATGTCATCGACGTCAGCGAGACGGTCAAAATCGCTCTCCACGCCCTCAAGGCCAATCTGTTCCGTACCGTGCTCACCCTGCTCGGCATCATCATCGGCGTGGGATCGGTGGTGGCCATGCTCGCCCTCGGCGACGGCGCCAAGGAGGAGGTGCTGGGACGCATCCAGGCCATGGGAAGCAACCTCCTGCTGGTCCGTTCCGGCGCCCCCAACATGCGTGGCAGCGGCTCCCAGGTGGCCTCCCTCATCCCGGATGATGCCGTCGAGATCGCCAAACTCCCCAACGTCCGATATGCCGTGCCAGAGATGAACGGCGCGGTCACCCTGCGCATCGGCGGCAACGACTCCCAATCCCCGGCCACCGCCACCACCGCCGATTTCCCCCTGGCCCGGGACTGGGCCACGGACAAGGGCATCTTCTTCTCCGCCGAGGATGTCAAAAGCTACGCACCGGTGATCGTGCTCGGCAAGACCGTGTTCGAAAATCTCTTCGGCGCCGAAACCGATCCCGTGGGTCGGTACCTGGTGGTCAACAACATCCCGTTTCTGGTGATCGGTGTCCTGGCCAGCAAGGGGGCCACCCCCTTCGGCAACGACATGGATGACGCCGTGTTCGTGCCGCTGACAACCGGCGGCCTGCGGCTCTTCGGACAACGGTTCCTGCGTTCCATCAACGTCGAGGTGGTGGATATCACCCAGATCGACGCCACCCAGGAGGCGATCACCCAACTGTTGACCGCCCGTCACAAAACGGTGGATTTCCAGGTGCGCAACATGGCCTCGATCCTCGATACGGTTACCGAAACCCAGAACACCATGACCATCCTCCTCGGCTCCATCGCCGCCATTTCGCTGCTGGTAGGCGGCATCGGCGTGATGAACATCATGCTGGTCAGCGTCACCGAACGCACCCGTGAAATCGGCATCCGCATGGCCGTGGGGGCGCGACGTGGCGACATCATGACCCAGTTTCTGGTCGAGGCGCTGGTGGTCTGTCTGTTGGGGGGGATTCTGGGGGTGATCGGAGGGGTGCTGAGCGCCTGGATCGCCACCCGCTTCAACGTGCCGGCCCGTTTCACGGTCACGCCGGTGGCCCTGGCCTTCGGATTCGCCGTGGCCACGGGATTGATCTTCGGCTTCATGCCGGCGCGCAAGGCGTCGCATCTGGATCCGGTCGTGGCTCTGGCGGACAAATGAGGTGCAAACGATGAAACCGATCCAGGGAGAACGCTCCCGCCAGTCGTCGATCCACCCACGAAGCGGGACGTTTTGCGCCAGATCCCCCGCTGCGCGGGTTGGCCGTCTGATGGTGGTCGGGCTGCTCGCCCTCACCGCGCCGCTCACCGGCTGTGCCAACCGCGCCGCCACTCCACCCACCCTGGCCGATCTCCCCAGCGCCTGGAGCAACCCAGGGGTCGCATCCACCGCGACCACCCTCCCCGCCGGTCCCTGGTGGCGCACCTTCGGCAATCCCCGCCTCGATACCCTGGAGGAGCGGGCCCTGGCCAGCCACCCGGACATCCAGGCCGCCAAGGCGCGCCTGAACCAGGCCGAAATCCGCGCCCGCATGGCCGAAAGTCCGCTCTTCCCCACCCTCGCGCTCTCGGGCAGCGACCAACTCTCCGCACAGGGGAGCAGCGGCAAGAGCGTGCGCGCCTCCCAGGCCTCCCTCAATGCCAGTTACGAACTCGACTACCGGGGTCGCAACCTGGCCCTGATCGACAAAGCCCAGGCCGAATCCACCGCCAGCCGCATGGATCGCGAGGCGGTCCACTGGAGCCTCACCGCGGATCTGGCCAGCGCCTACCTGCGCCTCCTGACCCTGGATCATCGCCGTGAACTGGCCCGGCAATCCCAGGAAACAGCCCAACGGATCCTGGAGTTCACCGCCAAGCAGGTGGCCTTCGGCCAAACCGCGCCGCTGGACGAAGCCCGCCAGAAACAGACCGTCGCCACCATCGAGGCCCAGAACGCCGCCCTCGATCTGCAACGGGCCCAGGCTCGGGATGCCCTGGCCATGCTCGCCAATCAGCCGCTTTCGGCCATCCGGGAGATCGGCGGCAAACTGGCCGACTGGCGGATTCCCGAAGTGCCCGCCGGGGTTCCCTCGGATCTGCTGCGCCGGCGCCCGGACATCCGCCGCGCCGAGGCCGATCTGGTCGCCTCCCAGGCCGATCTGGCCGCCACCCGCGCCGCGCTCTTCCCCACCCTGGAGTTGACCGGCGAGGGGGGATATGCCAGCAAGGGTCTCAAAGAATTGATCTCACCGGGCAATCTGCTCTGGAAACTGGGCGCCGCCGTGACGGTCAATCTCTTTGATCGCGGCAAGCAACGCGATGCCATCTCGGTCGCCGAGGAGGCCCAGAAGGCTGCCGTGGCCGCCTATCAGAAGGCGATCCTCTCCGCGCTCAAGGATGTGGAGGACAATCTGGCCGCCATCCACTGGCTCACCGAACAGGAGAAGGCCCAGCAACTGGCCGAGGCGGCCTCCAGGGAGGCGCTGCGACTGGCCGAGGTACGCTATCGCGCCGGCGCGGTGGATTTCATGAGCGTGCTCGATGCCCAACGATCGCTGTTGCAGATTCACGACGAACTGCCGCAAACCCGTCAGGCGCGACTGAATGCCGCCATCGGACTCTTCAAGGCCCTGGGCGGCCCGATTCCGCAAGCGGAGGAGCCTCTTGCCAAGCCGGGTGGTTGAGTTGTACAATACAGATGGTGGGGAACAAACTGGACAAACAACAGATACGAGGGTGCGAACATGAGCCAGAGACGTTTCAAGATCTCCATCGGATTGGGTGCCCTGTTCGGCCTGCTCTGCGCCTGGCTGGCCGGTCAGCAACAACCCGAACTCTTCTCCCCGACCAATCCGATCTTCTGGTCGATCTTCACCGACCGGCTGCTCATCGGCATGATGATCGGATTCGCCGGGGCCTTCACCCGCCATCCGGTGTTGGGATTCCCCTATCGCCCGTGGCTGCGCGGGGGGTGTCTGGGGCTCGTGGTCTCCCTGCCCCTGGCCGCCGGAGCCATGAGCGGTCCGCCCCATCCCCACGCCTCGGCGTGGATGATCTTCTGGGCCTCGCTCCTGACCGGCGCCGTGTACGGGTTGATCATCGATCTGGTCGCCACCCGCTTCGGCGGCGAGGGAATCGATCTCATCCACACTTCCAGACCCTGAACCCCTGATAGACTCAACCAGAGATCGCGTCAATATCGGTAGGGTAGGCGCTCCTGAGCCAGATTCGTCAAGGAGTCGAATTCCGGATCCTTGTGAACCAAAACCGCATCGACCTCCAAGGAGGCAGCAGCGATCCAGGCATCCGCCAGTGACAAAGCATGCGTGGCCTTGATACGCGCGGCACACTCCAACAGACGAGGCGACTCATGCACCCAATGGATCGGCAACTCCAAACAGGTTCGGTAAGCTTCGTATCCTGCCACCTCCCCTTCGTCCTTCCACACCCGATAGTACAACCTCCATCAGGGTAATAAAACAGCCATGGCAGGGATCGCCTCCACTTAAACCCTTCCGGAGTAACGCCTCCACACGCTCGGCACCCGCCTCATCGTCCCGCAAGGTCAACAAGGCCGAGGTATCCAGCAAAAAGCCACTCATTCCCCTGCCCGCATTGCATGTTGCCGCTCTTCCAACAGACGCTTCGTGCCACCTCCATGCCCACTACCACGAAAATTCTCCAGAGCCACCAAGGAGCGCGGGGTCAACGCCGCCTCATCCAAGACGGCTCCTTCATGCCAAGCCATTTTCGTCCTGTCTGCGTCGTGCTTGACCAACGGTTTTGCCAGACCGTGAATGGGGTGAACCAACCTTTCCGTGGAAAGCTCCATCTTTATTCTCCCATGCATGGCAAACCTGGACCTGCTAAAAAACAGCCGTTGTTATCATGATCGCGCAATCAGGACAAGAAGTCCAACGTGAAATGGCATTCAACCTAGATCCGGCAGTTGCGGGTGATTGCATGAGCTAACATATTGGTTCATATAGT
>JADGAY010000140.1 GCA_015231775.1 Magnetococcales bacterium
ACCCCACATTCATCCCACCCCTCACCCATGCCACAACAGACGCTGCCCGCCCCCCAGTTCCAGACTGCCGATCAGCGCCTCACGCAACCAGGCGCGACCTCGGGTGATCGCCTCTTCCAGCCCCAGCCCCTGAGCCAGACCGGTGGCGATCGCGGAGGCCAGGGTGCAGCCGGTGCCGTGGAAGCCCGGACCGGGCAAACGGGGATCCTCGAACCAGCGGCGCGCGGTGTCGCTCTCCAGCCAGTCTCGCGCCATGTCGCCCGCCAGATGCCCCCCCTTGAGAAGCACCGCGCCCGCCCCCAGCTCCCGCAGGGCCTGGGCCGCCCGTTGCATCTGTTCGGGGCTCGCCACTGTCAGTCCGGTCAGGGCCGCGGCCTCGGGGAGGTTCGGGGTCAACAGGGTGACGCGCGGCAACAGGTCGGTCCGGTAGCTCTCCAGCCCGCCCGCCTCGAGCAGAATCCCCCCCCCGGTGCCGGCCAGGACCGGATCGGCCACCAGTGGCAGACCGGGATGGTCGGCCAGCACCTCGACCACCGCGCGGACGATGGCCCGGTTGGCGAGCATGCCCAGTTTGACGCAATCGGCGCCGATATCGGCCAGACAGGCGCGCATCTGTTCGGCGACCAGCTCCGGCTCCAAGGGGAGCACCCGTGCCACCGCGCGGGTATCCTGAACCGTGATCGCGGTGACCACGGTCATGGCATAACCGCCCAGGGCGGTCACCACCTTCAAATCCGCCTGCAATCCGGCTCCGGCCACCGGATCCGAGCCGGCCACGATCAATACCCGCGCGACTCCGGGAGCCGTCTTGTCAGGCCCATGGTGCCATGTTAAACTGGAGGGGTTTGGTTTTAGATGGGTTTTCAATGGACTTTTTCGCCACTCGCAAGGAACCGCCACATGCCCAAGGTACTCATTTCCGACAAGATGTCCCCCGAAGCCGAAGCCGCCCTGAAATCCCGTGGGGTGGAGGTGGATTATAAACCGGGTCTGAGTCCCGAGGAACTGAAATCCATTCTCCCCGCCTATGACGGCATCGCCATTCGTTCGGCCACCAAGCTCACCGCCGACCTCATCGAGGCGGCCACCAACCTCAAGGTGATCGGTCGCGCCGGCATCGGCGTGGACAACGTGAACATCCCCAGCGCCTCCAAGCGCGGGGTGATCGTGATGAACGCCCCGTTCGGCAACGCCGCCACCACCGCCGAGTTGACCGTGGCCCTGGCCCTGGCCGCGGCGCGTCACATCCCGGCGGCCACCGCCTCGACCCGTCTGGGCAAGTGGGAGAAGAACGGCTTCATGGGGCGGGAGCTGTGTGGCAAGGTACTCGGCATCATCGGCACCGGCAACATCGGCTCGTTGGTCGTCGAGCGGTTTCTGGGGCTCAAGATGCGCGTGCTGGCGTTCGATCCTTTCATCAGCAAGCAGCGCGCCGAGGATCTGGGGGTTACCCTCTGCCCGACCCTGGAGGAGTTCTGGCCCCAGATCGATGTGCTGACCGTGCACACCCCGTTGATCGCGGCCACCCGCCACATCGTCAACGCCGCCGCCTTCGAGCGGATGAAGAAGGGGGTGATCGTCGTCAACTGCGCCCGCGGTGGCATCATCGACGAGGCGGCCCTGTACGACGCCCTGAAATCCGGCAAGGTGTTCGCAGCCGGTCTGGATGTCTTCGAGGTGGAGCCGGCCCGTTCCAACCCGTTGTTCGAGCTTGACAACGTGGTCTTCACCCCGCATCTGGGGGCCTCGACCCACGAGGCCCAGGTGAAGGTGGCGGTACAGATCGCCGAACAGATCGCCGATTATCTCCTCAAGGGGACGGTGCAGAACGCCCTGAACATCCCGGCGGTCTCCGAAGGTGAACTGGTCACCCTGCGTCCCTATCTCAATCTGGCCGACAAGCTCGGCACCACCCTTGGACAGCTCAACGAATCGGGCATCAAGCGCATCGAGGTGCTGTTCGAGGGCGAGGTCTCCGCGTTGAGCCGCAAGCCAATCACCAACATGGTGTTGAACAGTCTGCTCAAGCCGATGCTCTCCGGCGTTAATCTGGTCAACGCCCCGTTGATCGCCGAGGAGCGGGGCATCGAGGTGGTGGAGGCGGTGCGTCGTCACTCCAGCAAGGGGTTCACCTCGGCCCTTGGGGTCACCATCACCACCGAGGATCGGGAGCGGTGCATCACCGGCACCCTGCTCTACGGCAAGGAGCCGCGCATCGTGGCGATGAACAACATCCCCATCGAGGCCACCCCGGAGGGGAGTCTGCTGTTCGTGGCCAACAACGACGCCCCCGGTCTGATCGGACGGGTGGGCACCATCCTCGGCGAGGCCCAGATCAACATCGCCAACTTCCATCTGGGTCGCAAGGAGATCGGCGGACGGGCGATCGCCTTCATCAACGTCGATCAGGAGGTACCCCGGGAGGTGATGGAAAAATTGACCAGCGTGCCCAACGTGATTGAGGTCAAGCTGGTTCGGTATTGATTTCTTTCACGCGTCGATCCCGCGCTCCCGTACCCCAACACTTCGGGAACGCGTTTTTTTCAGTGGTTTGGGGGATTCTCCACCCCCAAACCACCAGGTTTGAAATTCCAACCTCGATTCGAAATCTCGGCATCCCCCTTGCATGGTCGGTTTGTGGATGACAATGCAATCACCTGCAAGGGGAAATCGAAATGAAGAACTGGCAAGCGTCCATGTTGATCGCGTTGGGGTTGATGAGCGCCCCCGTGGTTGGCGAGACCGCGATTCACCGCAAAGCGTGCGAAACACCCTCTCAGGGTGTGAGTGTCTGTTGGGATGCGCTCTCCGAGGAGAACGTCACCGAGTTGCCCGTCCCTTATCCCAAGCTGCATCTTTTGCCGATTGCCCGTCAGGTGGCTGGACAACCTGAGGTGTTGGTTGACATGAGCCGCACCATTTTCCGGCAATTATTGCCTGGCCAACTGGCCGAGCAACTGATTCCGGAGTGGAGTCCGGTCTATCATCTGGAGGGGGCGTTGGCCATGAGTCAGAGTTCCGGCTGGCCGGCTCTGTTATGGATCGCCCCGCGTGAGATGCGCAACAGCTCTCCCACCTCATCCGGGTTGTTCGATCTGGACGCTTATCTGATCTCCAAGGGCAAGTTGATCCGCACGGTACGGATTCGGGTGGAGGCGCAGCCCAATCGCAAGCATGACGGTGTGGAGCGCGCCGCCGTGGCTGGCACGTTGCTGGCGGCGACCGGTTCCCTGGTGAGCGAGCCGTTGGGATCCCTGGTGGGGATCGGCACGGCGTATGGGATGGGTCAATCGCAGCCGCCGGAGGCCGGGCAGCCGTTGGAGTTGCTCAGTGAGTTGGCGATGCGTCAATTGATGTTCGTCTTCCAGCAGCCGATGGAGTATCTGCCCGCCGCCCCGACCGAGACCGGGGGCGATCCTTGGAGTCGGGAGAATGTTTCGAACCTGATCAAGCGTCCGTTCGCGGCCAAATGAGTCGCGGGTTGATCAAGGATTGGACGGTTTGACCTGCCGGGGGAGCGATCCCCCGGTTTTTTTTATGCATGATCCCCTACAGTTACCATAAAGGACACCATTTTCCATGTTCAAACAGATCCACAAACTGGTCTGGGCCTTCGACGCCGAATGGATGCCCAATCCCACCGCCGGACGACTGCTGTACGACCTGCCCGAGGATGCGGACGACCAGGAGGTCATGGAAGCCATGTGGCTGAAAGGGGGCGCCACGGAGGAGAATCCCCGCCCCTTTCTCAAAACCATCCTCTGCCGGATGCTCTCCATCGCCGCCGTGCAACGCCACCAACACGCGGATGGCAAGGTGACCCTCACCCTGCTCTCCCTGCCACGGGATCCGAACGCCCCACACGACGAAAAAGAGATGGTGTGGCGGTTTTTGAACGCCATCGGTGAACGCCATCCGCAACTGGTGGGATACAACTCCCTGGCCGCGGATCTGCGCATTCTGGTGCAACGGGGCATCTGCCTGGGAATCCAGGCCCCGCGCTTTGCTCTGCGCCCCAACAAACCCTGGGAAGGGGTGGACTACTTCGCCAAGGGGAGCGACTGGCATATCGACCTGCGGGATTATGCCACCCCAGGCTGGGGATCGGGCACCCCCTCTTTGCATGAACTGGCCGTGCTCTCCGGCATTCCCGGCAAGATGGACGCCAGCGGCGAAGATGTGCCACGCATGTGGCTCGAAGGGCAACTGGATCGCATCATCGCCTACAACGAACGGGACGCCCTGACCACCTATCTGGTCTGGCTGCGCATGGCCCACTTCGGCGGACTGTTCAATCCGGAAACATACCTGCTGGAACAACAACGGCTGCGGGAGATGATCGTGGCCGAATCCGCCCATAAACCGCACCTGCATGCCTATCTGGCCGCCTGGGAACGACTGTCGCCCGAGTTGTTTCGCGCGGAGGGGTGATGAGAACCGGCCTCGCGACCCACAAGCGGCGCAATTGTTGCATATTTTTCAGAAGACTCAAAAGCGCGCTCTTCCAGGATTTTCCAGCCCGATTATCTGAAGGCTTCGAGGTCAAGGCGATGCCCCATGCCACCTGTTCCCAGTGCGGTTTTCCCCAAGCCACGGACAACCCCACCTCCACCTGCCGCCAGTGCGGGGCGTTGCTCGACCATGCCGGACCGTTTCTGACCTCCATGGCCTTGGAGATCTATCTGGACCACGCCCGCGAAAACGATCCCTACCACTACCTGGGTTTCGACGCGGCACGGGTGCGCCATTTCGAGTCCCATCTGCGTGGTCGCGGGGTCTCGCCACGGGCGGCGCGACCCGAGGGGATTCACAGCTTCTTGAAACAGGTCCGTGATCGACTCGGTCCGGACGGCGAACGGGGCTATGAGTCCACCCTCACCGAATTCTTCAAGGCCCTGACACTCAAAGGACTCATTCCCGCCAGTCCAATGGCGCGTGAAGACCAGGAGGTGTATGCCCCCATGGACACGCGCAGCTTCTCCGAGGAGCTGGTCACCTTCGTCACCCATCAGGAGGGGACCGGATTCACCGAGAATCTCACCTTCGACGTGCGCCGCATTCAGGTTCTGGAAGGGTTTCTGGCGCGACGTGACAAGGTGGCACGTCACGCCGACGAGAAGGATCTGAACGACTTCATGGTCATGGCGCGCAAGAATTTCACCCCCAAACAGGCGTGCGGCCTGGTCTTGACCATCGATGAGTTCTACCGCGTGCTGGTGACCTCCGAATTGATGGCCCGTGCCCCGGAGTTTCTGGCCCTGCACGCCTGTCGAGAGACTCTGGAACGTCTGCTGCAAACCGAGGAGATCCCTGAAAGTACCGGAGAGCGCTTCAAGCCCATGCCCGATTCCCATTCATACTTGGCTGGCAGGCGTCGCCTGCTGTTCTTCGTGGGAGCCGGCGTTCTGGCGCTGCTGGTGCTCGGCGTGCTGATCTGGCAGTTGGTGGCCGCGCGACCGCAACCCGGTACCCTCACCCATGAGCTGCGCCAAAAGGCCAAGGAGATCAAAACCGGCACAGCGGAAGCGCCGACCCCGATCCAGCCGCCACGATCCCTGAGCGCAATGGGAGAAACCAAACCTCCACTCGCCACGCCCCCGGTCGCGCCAGTTCCCCAGGCGCCGACGCCCGCGCCGCCACCGCCCAGGCTGGAGCCGAAACCGCCCGCACCCCCGACCATGCCCGGCACCCTGCCGCAACCCGCCGCGCAGCCCGGCTCCGTACCAAAGCCCCCTGCCCTGCCCGGCACCGTTCTGCCCGGCACCATGCCCCAGCCCCCCCTGCCCGGCACCCCGCCGCAGCCCGCCGCGCAGCCGGGCACCATGCCCCAGCCCGCCGCCCTGCCCGGCACCACGCCGCACTCCCCTCTGCCCGGCACCATGCCGCAGCCCGCCGGGGTCTCGCCGGCCATTCCCATGCCTCCTCCGCCGGGTGCGCCCAAGCCCGACCCCACGCGGGCAAAACCCGCCGACACCACCCAACCGGCCCGCCTGATCGGCTGCGTGGAAGGGAACTGTCAAAACGGCACCGGCACCTTCGTGCATGACGACGGCGCCCGCTACATCGGCCAGTGGCGCAACGGCAAAAAACATGGTCCGGGTGAGTTCCGCTTCTCCACCGGCGGCGGTTATCGCGGCACCTGGCAGAACGGCCATGTGACCCGCATCGAGTAACCGCTCCCCCGTTGACCGAAATCGCCGTGCCGGGTGGACGTGCCCTTTGGGTTGTGCTACAGTCATGACTTCCCGAATCCAGATGTCAGGAGACCCCCAGAATGGGGGTCTCCGCCGCGCCCTGCTTGTCACGGATCCCCGATGAACGATTTTCTGCGCCATGTGGCGTGCCAAACCGGCGCCACGCAACTGCACGGTCAAGACCTGGAGACGATTCAAATCAATCTGGGGCCGCGCTGCACCCTGGAGTGCCGTCACTGCCATATCGGCGCCTCGCCGCGCCGCGACGAAATCATGACGCAAGATGTTATCGAAAGCCTGTTGCGACAACTGCCCGATACCGCCTGCCGCGCGGTGGAGCTGACCGGTGGCGCGCCGGAGCTGCATCCCTCTTTTCAACCGTTGGTGGAAAACCTGACCGCGCTCTCCTTGCGGGTCGGGGTGCGGACCAACCTGACCATCCACCAGGAACCGGAAATGGCCGGCCTCGCACCGTTCCTGCGCGACCGTCGGGTGGCGCTGACCGGCTCCCTGCCCTGCTATCTGGAAGCCAATGTCGATCGCCAGCGCGGTGCCGGCACCTTTGTCCGCTCCATCGCCGCGTTGCGCCGCCTCAACGAACTGGGGTACGGCATCACCCCCGAACTGCCCCTGGATCTGGTGTACAACCCGGATGGTGCCTCCCTGCCGCCGGACCAAACCCGACTGGAGGAGAGCTATCGGCAACGTCTGCGCGCCGAGCACGGGGTGGAGTTCTCCCGTCTTTTGACCATCACCAACATGCCCATCGGTCGTTTTCGCGCCGACCTGCGCCGCCAGGGGACCGAGGAGGGCTATTTCGCCCTGTTGAAGGCCTCCTTCAACCCCCGCACCCTGGATCGGCTCATGTGTCGCCACCAGATCAGCGTCCGCTGGGACGGGCGGCTGTTCGACTGTGATTTCAACCTGGCCCTGAATCTCCCGGTGACCACGGACCATCCGGACGTGAGCGCCCTGGCCGCCACGTCGGTCACCCGTCGGATCGCCACCGGGGCGCACTGTCTGGGTTGCACCGCCGGAGCCGGCTCCTCGTGCGCCGGCGCCCTGGCCGCCTGAGGAGATCCACGTCATGGGAGCAGCGGTCAAGATCCATCAACTGCAAGCGGCCTACGCACCCGCGGAGGATCGTCTCCTGCTGCGTCTGAACACCACGGATCACCGGGAGTTCCGTTTCTGGCTGACGCGCCGTTTCGTGCAACGTCTCTGGCCGGCGCTGCGTCAATCCCTGGAGTCGCAACCCGAGGTGGCCGGCTACGTGGATCAGACCACCCGCGCGGCCATGCTCGGGTTCATGCACGAAAACGCCACGGCTGGGGCCGATTTCCAGGCCCCGTTCCAGGAGCCCCCCGGCGGCGCGCTGCTGCCCCTGGGCCAGGCCCCGATTCTCGCGGTGCACGCGCGCATCGCCCTGGTGCCGGGTCACGACGCGTTGCGCCAGATCCAGCTCCACCCGGAGCGCGGACATGGCATCGAGGTCACCATGGACATGACGCTCCTGCACGCTTTTTGCAAACTGCTCTCGGATGCCGTATCCGCCGCGGATTGGCAGATGGAATTGAACCTGGCCGCCGGTCTCGTGCCTGCGGTCACCACCCTGGAACGGGGTCGCGTCCTGCATTAGAGGCTGTTTGGCAAATGCCAAACAGCCGATGCGGGCCATGCATGGCCCGCCAA
>JADGAY010000141.1 GCA_015231775.1 Magnetococcales bacterium
GGATCACCGCGAACTCCTCCCCGCCGTAGCGACCCACCACGTCGGAGTTGCGCAGCCGCTGCTGGAGCACGCGGGAGAGGGCCAGGATCACCTGATCGCCCATGGGATGGCCATGGGTGTCGTTGACCGACTTGAAGTGGTCGATGTCGATCATGGAGAAGCAGAGGGTGGTATCGGTGCGCTGGGCGCTGGCGATGGCGTTATCCAGGAGCTGGGAGGTGGTGGTGTGGTTGAAGAGTCCCGTGAGGCTGTCGCGGGTCATCAGGGAGCGCAACGTGCGCATCCGTTCGGCGCGCACCGCCACGGCGGTGATCAGATCCGCGGGTTGGACCGGCTTGGTCAAAAATCCTTCCGCGCCGATGCGCATGGCCGAATCCTGTTTCTTGCGATCGGTCTCGCCGGACAAAAAAACGATGGGCAGGCCGACGTAATCGGGAATCTGCCGGATCAGCCGCGCCAGATCGCGTCCGTTGCAGGCGGGCATGTACATATCCATCAGCACCAGATCGGAGCGAAACGCGCGCAACTCTTCCAGGATGCGCCCCGGATCGTGCAGACAGCGGGTCACCATCCCGGCCCCCTCGAGGATCAGGGCGTGATAGGCGCCGATCTCCGGTTCGTCATCGACCACCAGAATCCGATACGGGTCGGCCTGTCGCGGAGTCGTCAGATCGTCCAGGGAGGAGACCAGCTCCAGGGTACGCGCCGGCTTGAGAAAATAGGCATCCCCGCCCGCCCGCACCGCGTCCAGACGGGCGGCGAAATCGGCGCGGGAGGAGAGGAAGATGGTCGGGATCTCCCGTCCGATCTCCTGTTGCAGCGCACCCACCGCTTCGGTGCCGGCGTCATGTCCGGATGGGAACATGATGTCCATGATCACGGCGTCGGGGGGATGGTGCAAGACCGCGTTCCGCAGGGTGCGGGTATCGGCGAAGGTCACGGTCTTGAAGCCGAAACAGCGCAACTGGATGGAGAGCTGTTCGAGCATCATCTTGTCGTCGTCGCAGATGTAAACCTCCCGTCCGCGTCGCTCCAGACCATCCTCGTCGATCTCACCCGCCACGGGACGTTGGCATTCGGAGGCCGGGAGCGATGATTGGCCCTGACTTCTGGCGACCTCCTCGGCCATCGAGGCGAGCAGATCCAGATACTCCTCGAGTTGTTCCAGCCACGCCTCGGGCGGGGTCGAATCCGCGGCGGCATCGTGACGCATGGTCCAGGCCTCGCCCTGGGCGGCGGCCACCCCGAGTTCCTTGAGACCAAACGAGCGTCCGGTTCCCTTGATGCCATGAAAGAAGCGGTGCATCTCCTCGCGGAGGGTCGCGTCGTCCGGGCGTCCTTTCAAGGCCTCCAGCAACCCCCGCGCCAGGGCGATCCGCTCCGGCAGTTGGTCGATGAACGCCGCACGCAGCCGGTTGATCCGCTCTTGCACCGATGACAGTCCGGTTCCCATTGACTCTCCCTGGTTGTCTAACCCTCTCAATGGCCCTACGGCTCGCGACGGCGCGCCCATACCGCGTCGATCATCCCGGAGAGGCTCTCCTCCAGGGTGAAATCCTTGGTGATGCATCCATCCAGACGCGGCTCCTTGGCCAGGGGGCCCTCCGGATCATCGCCGGTGAGCAGGATGAAAGGGCGCTGGTCCCCGCGCTCCCGCAACTCCCGGAACAGATCGATCCCGGAGAGAAGCGGCATGTTCATGTCACTGATGATCATCGCGAAATCACCACCTGTGTCAAGCGACCGCAAGGCATCCAGGCCATTTTCCACCCATTCGACCTCGTGACCCAACCCTTCGAGTACTGCCAGGGTCATTTCACCGGCCACCGGATCGTCATCCACCACCAGAACGCGCATGCCTCAATCCCCCCTTTTTATCCACTTAATGACCACGCCACCCCAACAGGGTGCGCAGGGTATCCACCAGGTTGCCTTGACTGAAATCCCCCTTGACGATATAGGCATCCGCGCCGGCGCGCATACCTCGCTGCTTGTCCTCCTCCCGGTCACGGGAGGTCAGGATGATGATCGGTTTGTCCCGATAGCGCTCCTCCCGCCGCAACCGCTCGGTGAGTGAAAAGCCGTCCATGCCCGGCATCTCCACGTCGGTCAACACCGCGTCGAACTCCTCGGACAGAGCATGCCGCAAACCGTCCAGACCATCCTCGGCCAAGGTCACCCGAAAGCCGCACGCCTCGAGCATATCCTTTTCGATCTCGCGGGTGTTCAGGGAGTCATCCACCACCAAGACCCGATCGTGACCCGACCCGCGACGCTCCGGGACCAGCGTGACCTGGCCACCGCGCAGACGGCGCGCCCGCTCCAGCAGACCTGGGGCATGCAATACGCTCACCAGGGCGTTCTCGCCGGTTACCACCAGTCCCGATACCAGCGGCACCATCTTGAGAAGCTCGGGCATGGGGTGGATCACCATGTCGTGTTCATCCACCAGTTCATCGACCTCCAGGGCAAGCTTTTCATCCCGGATCGCCAGCACCACGAGCAGCATGCCGAAGCGCGACTCGGCCTGGGAACGGGGGCTGGAACCGGAACCGCCGCCTCCCGGCGCGTCGAGCAGTTCATTCAGACGAACCAGCGGCACGAATTCATTGCCCAGAATCACCATGTCCCGATCGCCGAGGGAGAGCGCCGACGAACGGGGCAGACGACGGATCGCGGCGACATGCCGGGCCGTGAAGCCGTAATGGGCGCCGGCCACCTCCACCAGCAGCACCCGCATCATCGCCAGGGAGAACGGTACCCGCAAGCGCAGGGTGGTGCCCATGCCGGCCACGGTATCGATTTCGATGGCCCCGCGCAGCTCCTCGAGCACCGTTTGACGCACCACGTCCATGCCCACCCCGCGTCCCGAGAGATCGGTCACGAAGGTGGTGGTGGAAAAACCGGGCAGAAAGATCAGATCCAAGGTTTCCCGCTCCGTGAGCGCCGCCAGTCTCTCCTCGCTCACCAGACCCATGCGTGAGGCCTTGGCGCGGATCCGCTCCAGGGAGATCCCGGCCCCGTCATCCTGAATTTCGATCACCACCTGCCCCGACTCCTGACGCGCCGATAACGTCAGGCGTCCCTGGGCCGGCTTGCCGGCGGCCAGACGGCTCTCCGGGGTCTCCAGACCGTGATCGAGGGCGTTGCGAATCAGATGGATCAGGGGGTCGGAGAGCTTGTCGATGATGCGTCGGTCCAGTTCGATCTCCGCGCCTCGGGTCTGGCAGATCGCCTGCTTGCCCACCGAACGGGCCAGATCCCGCGCCAACTGTTGGGCGGGCTCGAAGATAACCGCCAGCGGCAGCATGCGCATCATCAGGGTTTTGTCGTGCAGCTCGGTCATCAGCGACTCCTGATCCAACACATCCTCGCGCAACCGTTCCGCAAAGAGGTGCAGGGGAGTCGCCACGGCGGAGTCCAGGGCACTGGTGGCGACCAGACGATCCAGGGCGGCGATTTCGACCAGCTTCTGGCGCATGCGGGCGTGGCTGGAGAGCAGCTCGCCCATGAGCTTGATCAACTCGTCGAGCTTCTCCAGACGCACCCGCACCGTTTCGGCGCTTTTGAGGCGTGGCTCCTCCCGGGCCGGGCCCTCCGGTTTGGAGAGAGGGCGCTCCGCCACGGGGGCAGACGTCGGACTCTTTGGGTGGCGATCCGCGTCGGCAAGGGGTTGGGACGCGGGAGCCTCCGCCACCCCGTCCGGGACGACCGGCGCGGGGAGGGGTTGGGCGGTGACCGGCGTGACCGGGGGGGACTCCTCGGCGGCCAGACAGATCAGGGTGGCCAGCACCACCGGATCGGACGGGGCCAGCCGGGCCCCATCCGGGGTTTCGGCCAGAATGTCCACCTGTGCGGTCAGAGCATCCAGTGCCTGGCGCAGACATTCGGCTGACTCGGCATGGAAACGCACCTTGCCTTCGCGCAGAGTGGCGAAAAAATCTTCGATCCGATGGGCGGTTTCGGTGATCGGATCCAGCTTGAGCATGCGCGCCGATCCTTTGATCGTGTGGGCGGAACGGAACATGGCATGCACCACGCCGGTATCACCCGCCTCGAGTGACGCCACCCCCTCGCCGAGCTGGCGCAGATGATCCCGCGCCTCTTCCACGAAACGGGTGATGAACTTTTTCAGATCAAGGGCCATCGTTCGCCATCACTCCGAATTGGGAACGTGGCGCGTGCATCTTTTCCAACTGATGCGCGCTCAAGAAACGGACCTCCGACAACGGCAGACCAGGCGGAACATACTGCAACCCGCTGTCGTTCCCACCCTCGGTCAGCAGTTGCAACACCACCCGATAGCCGTGACGCGCCCGTTCGATTTCGTTGCCAAACCGGTGCAGCTCGGCCAAATGATACTGGGCCGGCCAGCAGTGGTGGGCCCGGTAGACCGCCTGCTTGAACCAGAGAATCGCCTCATCGGTTTGTTTCCGCCACTTCGCGGCCACGCCCAACAGCAACAGGGCATCGATGGACTCCGGATGCCTGGCCAACGCCATGCGGGCCATGATTTCGGCTTGGGCGAATTCGCGCCGTTCGATCAACAGATGGGCCTTGAGCAACGACGCGCCGACATGGCCGGGATCGATGGCGAGCAGGGCATCGAGCAGCGCGCGGGCCTCGTCGTGACGTTTCTCGTCCACCAGTCGGCGTGCCTGGTCGAAATCCAGACCGGACCGTTCGAATCCGGCCTCATGGATCGCACCGTCCGGAGGGGCGGGCTCTGGCGCGGGTAAGGGGCAGGACAGGGCCGGATCGTTGGCTGGTGTCCGGTTGATCTCCAAGGACGGTGTGTGGGGTAACGACGGCTCCAGGGAAGGAGCCGGGCGCGCCTCCTTCGGGAACGTGGATTTGGTGAAGAAAAACACCCCTTCCTCTTCCACCAGATGCAGAACGCCCAAATCGTTGGCCAGGGTCTCCGAGGCCGCGACGATCAGCACCCCGTCATCGTTCAACATCGAGGCGATGCGTCGCAACACCGCCAGTCGCGTCGGGGTGTCGAAATAGATCGAGACGTTGCGGAACAACAGGATGTCGATCCCCTGGAAAAGGGGCGGAATCGGATCGGTGAGCACGTTGAATTCGTGAAAGGTCACCGCGCGCCGGATCCGGTCATGCAGACAGTGGATTTTGTCCTGACTGGTAAACTTGCATGATGGGGGGGGAACCCCCTCACCCCCCAACCGTGGACCTCCCTTCGGGAGTTCCACGGTGAAATAACGGTCGCGCCAGTGGGGCTCCACGCCGCGAAAGGAGAATTCCGTATAACAGCCGCGCCGCGCCTTGGCCAGGATCGTGCTGTCGATGTCGCAGCCCGCGAAGGTGAAAAGCGCTCCGATCCCCTCGCCATGCCGCTCCTTGAGGGCCATGACCAACGAGTAGATCTCCTCGCCCGAGGAACAGCCCATGCTTAAAATCCGTACCGGCGTGAGCCATTGACGCTTGGTCAAGTGACGTGGCGCGATCCGTTCCACCAGAAACCGGATCTGCTCGGGTTCGCGAAAAAAGAAGGTTTCGTTGATGGTCAGACGGTTCACCAACTCCCGAAATTCCTGATCGTTGGTGCGCAGACAATCCAGATAGCGTTGCGGCGAAAGATTCAGCAACCCGAGCCGCTCGTGCAGCGCGCGGACCAGATTGGCTTCGTTGCTGCTCTCGAAGATCAGACCACAGCCGTTTTTGATCAGGCTCTTGAAAGGGGCGAGATCGAGGGTCATCGTCCGATCTCCGCGAGCGACGGTTCGACCTGGGCCAGACGAACCATCTCCGAGGCGATCATCTCCAACGGCACGACCCGTTGCACCGCGCCGGTGAGAATGGCCACCTGATTCATGCCGTAGATCAGGGAGGAAGGTTCGTCCTGGGCGAGGGTGGTGCCCCCCTTGCGATGGATGCTCAACATCCCCGCCGCCCCATCACTGCCCATGCCGGTCAGGATGATCCCCACGGCGCGGGATCCGAACACCTCGGCTGACGAGGCGAGCAACCGGTCGCAACTCGGACGGTAGATGTCGGAATCCATCCGTGGCAGGAGTGTCAGACGGCGTTGCGGGGTGATCGTGAGGTGTTGCTCCGAGGGGGAGATGTGCACCACGCCGGCTTGCGGGGAGTCGCCATCCGCGGCCAGCCGCACCGGCAGACGGGTCACCGTGGCGAGCCAATCCACCAGCCCGCCGGCAAAACCGTCGGAGATGTGTTGGGCGATGAGTATCGGACAGGCGAAATCGTTCGGCAGGGCGGCGAGAATCCTGGCCAGGGCCTGGGGTCCGCCGGTGGAGGAGGCGATGGCGAACAGACGCGGGTAGATGAACGGATGGCAGGCATCATGGGACAAGGGGAGCACGGGAGGCGTGGGAGCGATGTTTCGCGGTTTGAGGCGGGTCACCACCGACACACCGGCCAACAGTCGCACCTTGTCCACGAACAGCGTGGCCGACTCGCTGGCCAAACCCGGCTTTTCGATCACCTCCAGGGCGCCGAGGGTGGTGGCATCCAGGGCCTCGCGGGCGCCGGCGGCGCTGCTCACCACCAGAATCGGCACCGCCTTGGCGCACATGATCGCCTCGATGGCCCCGAGACCGCCCATCACCGGCATCTCCAGATCCATGGAGACCAGATCCGGTTGCAGCGCGCGCACCAACTCCACGGCCTGCCGTCCGTTGGCGGCCTCGCCCACCACCTCGATTCCCCCGGCATCCTCCAGGATCTGCCGCAGGATCTGACGGGCCATCATACTGTCATCGGCAATGACGACGCGAATCATGCATGCTACTCCCGATGAACGGCATGTTATTCCAATTCGAGTTCAACGCCCATTGACGGCGAAGTGCGCATGAACTCTATGAAACGCATGGAATGTTCTCCGAGACGCACATAATCTTCTCGACTCATGATGACCGCGGAGCGTGAATCCTGCAAAGCAATGAATTGCGGCCCTTCGGTGAAAGCCTTCTGAACGACTTCGTTCCACCGAAAATCATGATCCCGTGCCACCACGGGTCCAATGGACTCACTGGTTCCGATCATGATGGCTTTCCTCCCGTCGCATCCGTGAGCTTGAACTGGCGCACCATCAATTCGAGACGCTCCGAAAGCCCCAGCATCTCCCGGCTCACGCCCGAGATGCGGGTGATCGATTGGGCGGTGACCGAACTGGCGGTGACGATCTCCCGCAGGGCGATCACCACCTGATTGCTGGCGATCTTCTGCTGCTGGGTGGAGAGGGAGATCTGTTGCGCCGAATGGCTGGCATGGGAGGCCGCCTTGACGATCTCCCCGAGTCGTTCGGCGGTATGGGTCGAGGCGGTGGCGCCGGCGGTGATGCCCACGGAACCCCGTTCGGTATTGACCACCAGGCGGCTGATGGAGTCCTGGATCTCGTTGATCTTGGTTTCGATCTCCTTGGTGGAGTCGGTCACGCTGTCGGCCAGACGGCGTATCTCGCTGGCCACCACCGAGAAGCGTCGTCCCGCCTCGCCGGCGCTCGAAGCCTCCAGCGCCGCGTTGAAGGCGATCAGGCGGGTCTGATCCGCCAGGTTGTTGATGATCTCCATCACCTTGCCGATCTGCTTGGATTTGGTGCCCAGATCGACGATCTCCTTCAACACCATCTGCCGGTCGTCGCGAATGTCGTTCATCCGTCCCATGACGGTCTGCATCGCCTCGGAACCCTTGCGACTGCCGTCCAGGGTCTGGTTGGCGATATCGACCACCGATTTGGCCTGTTCGGCGATCTGGGTGGAGGAGGCGGAAAGCTCTTCCATGGTGGAGGT
>JADGAY010000142.1 GCA_015231775.1 Magnetococcales bacterium
GGTCTTGCAAAAAATCAAGGCTCTTGGGGCAACCGAGGCGATTCGCGTGCGCGAGGAGGTCAATCGCGCCGTTCTGCGCGGCTGGTCAGAGGGACGATTGGCCCAATTGGGGATCGAGAGCGTGCGATCCGATCTCTTTTGGTATGCGTTGAAATGGGACAACCTGAATCCGGATGTCATGCCCGTCACGGCCCATCCGGAGATTACACAAACCGGGGAGGTGGCGTGATGGAAGGGCTGGAGCTGATTTTGAAAGAGGATCTTCCGGGTTCACTGGAGGAGATCGCCGAGGTGATCGGACGGGAAGGTGCCTTGCAACTGGTTCATGCCTGCGGAGGCACGCGCATTTTCGTGCCGCGCAAGCTGCGGGTGCAGCACAAACTGGTGACGCTGCTGGGGTTTGAGCAGGCCCGCAAGTTGTCGAGCCATTTCGGGGGCGAGACGCTCACCGTGGTGCGCGCCGCGGAGTTGTTGCGACGACGCCGCAACCGGGAGATCATCCGCCGTTACGACTCGGGGGATGGGGTCCGCCAATTGGCGCGCGAGAATGCCCTCACCGAGCGTCAAATCTACGCGATTCTTTCATCGTCCACGTGATGACGGTTGGTGAACGTTGTCATGTTGGCGCGAGAAGGTCATGCCAGGTCGCAAACCGACCGGATGGCCGGGCCCACCGATCGTGGGGTTTTCTTACGGTAGCTCCCATAAAAAAAGGATCGACGCGCGCGCGTCGATCCTTTTTTTATGGGAGCAAAACCGAACTCGATGGATTTTATAACACTTTTTTCAACGACTGATCGATCCGCTTGGACATCGAGGAGATCTCGCTGATGACCCGATCGATGTCGCCTGCCAGGTCGCGGGCAACGCGGGCCGTGCTCTTGACCTCGCCGGCCACCACCGCGAACCCCTTGCCGAACTCACCGGCACGGGAGGCCTGGATGCCGGCGTTGATGGCCAAAACCTCGAGTTCGTTGGAAATTTTTTCGATACCGTGCAGGGTCTTGGAGACATCGCGGGTATTGCGATCGATCTCCTGGCGGACGCTGGCCAGATCGGCAAACACCTGATGATTGGCCTGGCCGCGCTGTTCGCTGAAGATCTTGTAGAGCATCAGGAGCAGGGATGCATCGATGACCCCATCCTTGCCCACCGCCTCGACGACCATGCGATGGATATCCGGCGAGCCGGTGCAATCGACGATCAGATCGGTTTTGAAGTTCTTGAGCGCGACTTCGGGTTTGGATACGGTCTTGATGCCCAGCTTCTTGGCCATGGCCAGACCGGGAGCCGCGGAGTCGGGGTCGGCCACGAAGAGGAGTTCGACGCTCTTGTTGTGCGAGAAGAGTTCCAAGACCTCGCAGCCTTCCTTGCCGGCACCGATGATGCCGATTTTCTTGCCCTGTTCACTGGTTGCCATAGTCGTTCCACCCCGTGGTGCCGGATCACTGTGTGTTGCGGAAGATCTCGATGGAAAACGCGATCACTTACCCGAATGCAAGACAAAAGCCAAAATTCTCTTTGTTCGGGACAGGATAGCGCACGTGTGACCGATTATTTATCGTCCTTTATTAGGATAGCACACGTTTGAATGCAAGGTCATGGAATTTGTTCAAAAAAGTCCGAGATTCTTCCTTGGCCGAGGATCATCTCCAGGCGGAATGGATTCATCTTGGCGAACAGGACGATTTTTCATAATCTCATCAATATATTGACGCATTCATTCACAAGCGGTTCAATCAATCGGCGAGGTGATCAACCCAAATGGCCGGAACGGATGGAAGCGAAGGGGCGGAACGGAGCGGACAACGGGCGCGGGTGCGCGCCGCCTTCCTGGAGAGTGGCGGCAATCTGGCGTTGGCGGCCAGACAACACGGGGTCGCGGAGAGCACCGCGCGCCGCTGGCGGCGGACGGATCAACACCAGGGGGTGCCCTGGGAGAGCAGAGCCGACGGGGCGCTCCTGGACCGGGCCGCCGGCTGTCTGGTCGGGAATCGGCGCGAACGGATGGTCAGCGCCATGCTGGAGGAGTATCTGGAGCTGCACAAGGAGGCGGTGGCCGCGGTGAAGAACGGCGAGGTCAAGCCCCTGGAGCGGGTGGATGCCCTCTCCAAGTTGTCCCAGGCGTTGGATCGAACCTTGCGGGCCTTGGGCAAGGCCAGTCCGGAGTTGTCCCGGCTGGCGATCGCCAAGTGGGTTCTGGAGCGGCAGGCGGAGTTCGTCCGCATGCGTCATCCCGACTATCTGGAGATGTTCGTGGAGATTCTCGAACCGTTCGGCGAGGAGCTGGTGACCTGCATGACCGGGGGGGATTCCCCACGTCCCGCCTCGTCGGATGATGGGTGATGGGGCTTTGTTTTTGGCACGCCAACCACCTGCGGGTCACGGATCCCCTTGCATCCGACAAACACCCCGTCCCGCATCCTTGGCGGCATAAAGGGCCACATCCGCGCACTTGAGCAACCCTTCGAGCTGTTCCGAGTGGTCCGGGAATATGGCAATCCCCACGCTCACCCCGATGGTGCAATCGTGGCCATTGAGATGATACGGCTTGGCCACGTCGCGAATCAGCCGCTCGCCCAATTGCCGCGCCACCTCCCCCTCCGCGCATTCGGGCAGCAGGGCGGCGAACTCATCCCCTCCCAGACGAAACACCACGTCAGACTCCCGCAGCGCCTGGACCAATCGACCCGCCACCGCCTTGAGCAGCAGATCGCCGACATCATGGCCCAGGGTGTCGTTGATCGGCTTGAAACGGTCCAGATCCAGATACATCACCGCCATGCGACGCTGATAGCGCTGACAGACCGCCAGGGTCTTCTCCACCAGTTGCGAAAAGAGACGACGATTGCCCAGTCCGGTCAACGGATCGCGAATCGCCATATCCTCGAAATGCTCTTTCTGGTGGTGCAGTTCGCCGATGTACGAATAGATCGCCGTGGAGGCGGTTTCGAAGGCATGGTCGAGAATCTGGATTTCGTTCCCTTTTCCCGACTTGGAGAGCCGAGGCGAGTCGATGCGCTCGTTGGAGCAGACCTCGACCAGGATCATCGCCTTGTCGCGCAACCGGTTCAACGGTTGCAGAATCAGGAAATGCATGGCCAATCCCAAGGCTCCGATCATCAGGATGATGATCAGGGACGACCAAGCCAGACGCAGGGCATGGTCGCGCAACGCCACACGGATCGGGCTGAAATCCACCGGCAGGATCAGACAGAAGGCGCGACCGACGATGGACAGCGGCGCGTAGAGCAGACCGAGATCCGACTCCGCGACCCGATCGGTCAGGGCCGCCTTCCCCTCCGGACAGGCGCGCACCCGATCCGAATCGGGTGTTGGCCAGAGTTTGCCATCCAGCGTGCTCGCCAGAAAGCCCTCCGAATGACCGATCGCCATGCCGGTGGCTTTCGCCCCCTGACCGCGCGCCAGATCCGGATGGATCCAGCGTCCCAGCACCAGCAGACCAACCGCCTTGCGCTGCACGGAGATCGGGGCCAGGGATACCATGGCCCAACGGGCGTCGATGGCGATGGCGATCTGATGACCACCGGTTTTGATCCCCTTGGTGACCGCCTCGGGGGGTAACGGCTTCTCGCCCACCAACCCCTCGGTGGCAAACAGACTCTTGCCGCTTGAATCGAGAACGCTGATGAAATCGACCCCGCGGATCGTTTCGGACAGAAACAGCACCTTGCGCATCAGGCGGTTGAAATCCTGATTGAATGCCGTGACCGCCTCCTGCAACTCCCCGTCACGGGAGACGGCATTGGCCAATTGCGACAGCACGCTCGCCTCGTGATCGATCAAAAATCCGATCTGCGCGGCACGCGCCTCGTGCTCGATTTTGGCCTTGGTGTGCAGGGTTTCGTTCAGAAAGGGGTAATTGATGAAATATCCCACCGACATGGTGGCCAATACGGTCAGAATCAGCAGACCGACAATAGGAATCAGCAGACTCCGACCGCGAAATTTCTTGCGTTCCGGCTCAACGGAAGGCGTGGTGTGGTCGTCTGTTGTTTCCATGTGCCCGTGCCCCTCCCCATGGCCTGATCTCTTGCGGGTAATCCCTCCTAAAATACGTTTGACCAAATCAATAAGCAAGAAAAATGGACTTCCCCTTTGCGGGATTCGCGATGTGGAATCATCATGTCAAGCATGCGGGAACCATGCAACCACGATTTTGAACGATGTGGTTTTTTTTCCAATTTATTGACCTGTCTGACGCGCGGATGCCGCCAACATCCACAAGGCCCACAGCGCGGCGGAGAAATCCCGTCTCCCGGCCAGATGTACATCGATCAGCCGTTTTATCGCCTTGGGCTCGAACCAACCGGTGGCCGCGAGGGTGTTCACAAAGGCGGGATCCCGCAACCGTCCCGCCAGCGGACCCCTCAACCAGGCCGCCAACGGAAGGTTGAATCCCTGTTTGGGACGCCAGAGAATCGCCTCGGGCAGCACGGGACGCATGGCCTGTTTGAGGAGATATTTGCCAATTCCATGGTGTAATTTCCATTCCGGCGGCAGCCCGGCGAGCCAATCCACCAACTGGTAATCGAGGAGCGGCGCGCGCACCTCCAGGCCATGGGCCATGCTGGCGCGATCCACCTTCACCAGCACCCGTCCGGCCAGAAACCCCTTGAGATCCAGATACTGCAACCGCGACAGGGGATGTTCCGGCGCATCCGCCGCGTAGGCGCGCCAGATCTCGCGGGTTTCGAACCCCTGCAAGTGCCGCCGGGCCCGATCGGTATAGAGTCCCTGGCGAATCTCGATCGGCATGATCTCGACCGCTTGCAGGGCGGCGTCAATCCAATCCCCGCCAAGGGAGCGCAAGGTGTTGCGTGCCCTGAGCCAGCGTGGGGCCCAATCGAGTTTCGGATACCAGCGCCCCGGCCAGCCAAAAAGGATCCGTCGGACCGTTTCCGGAAGGGCGCCCCGCAGCCGTTCCTCGGCCAGCAGGGCGCGATGGCGGCTGTATCCGGCCAGATTCTCATCCCCGCCGTCGCCGGAGAGCACCACCTTGGCATGGCGTCGTGCCATGGCACAGACCAGCCAGGTCGGCAGTGCCGACGGATCCCCGAACGGCTCGCCGTAGTGGCGCGCCAGGGTATCGAGCAGATCGAACCGTTCCGGATCGGCTTGGTCCACATGGTGGCGCAGACCGTGACGGGTGGCGACGAGGGCCGCGTAGCCGCTTTCGTCGTGGTCGCGATCGGCGAAGGCGACGGTGCAGGCTTCCGGGGGATCGGGGGTGAAACGGGCCATCAGTGCCGCGACCGCCGAGGAGTCCAGCCCACCGGAGAGGAAGGTCGCCACCGGTACATCGGCGATCAGGTGGCTTTTGACCGTGGCGGCGAGCCGTTCCCGCAGCTCATCGGCGGCGGCAGCCAAATCGGACGGCCTGTTGGCCACCTCGAAGCGGGGTCGCCAGTAGCAGGCCGGTTCCGGCAGGTCGGAGCCTCCCCGCGGCAGCCACAGATGGTGCGCGGGGGGGAGTTTGTGAATCTCGGGATGGATGGTCAGGGGATCGGGCACATAGCCGAGGGCGCAGTAGCACTCCAGGGCCGGCATCGACCAGGGTCGTGCCCCCTCGTCGGCGGCCACGACTCCCCCCAGCTCCGAGGCGAATCCCAGCCAGCCATCGGCATGCCGGGTGTAATAGAGGGGTTTCATGCCCAGCCGGTCGCGGGCCAAAAAGAGTCCCCGCGCCTGGCGATCCCAGATGGCAAACGCGAACATGCCGCTCAGGCGGGTGACGCAATCGGTTCCCCACGACTCCCAGGCGTGCAGAATCACCTCGGAGTCGGAGCGGGTTTTGAACCGGTGTCCCAACGCGAGCAGCTCTTGGCGCAGCTCGAGAAAATTATAGATCTCGCCATTGAAGACCAGCCACGCCGAGCCATCCTCGTTGCCGATCGGCTGATCCCCACCGGCCAGATCGATGATCGCCAGTCGTCGGTGGGCCAGCCCGACACCCGGCGCGATCATCCGGCCCGCGCCGTCCGGTCCGCGATGGCTCTGGGCGTCGTTGAGGCGTTCGAGGCGCAGCGGATCCGGGTTCCGTTCCCCATTCAGATCAAACAGTCCGACGATGCCACACATTGAACGACCATCTCCGGGTCCATTTGCGCGCCAGATGGGGAATCAGCAGGTTCATCGGCATGCGCAGCCAGTGGGAACGGGTGTAGAGCAGCCAGGCGGCCACGGCGGTCAAGGGATCGGGGCCGTGCCGATCCGGATGGCGCGGCAGGATCACCCGTGGAATCAGGTATCGCCGCATCACGCGCGCATGCCAGGGGGTTTGGCTTTTTTGGGCGACTTGCAGGCGTGTCGTCTCCGGGATCGGGGTGGCGCACCCGTGGGCGCAGCTCCACAGGGCGTGATCCAGGGGGCGGATCAGATTCAGTTGGATGGCGCGTTGCAGCAGCTCATCCCAGAAGCCGGGCCGCTCCCCGAAGTGGCGCAGCAGTCCATCCAGGTCCAAAAGATCCCGCAGCCCCATGCGTTGAAACGCGCCATCATGAAACAGATGCACCGCCGCGTGCAGCAGCATATCCGCCGGGGCCAGGGTCCAGATGCCCGGATGGCCTGGCACCTCCTGGGCGTTTTCGAGCAGGGGCGCCGAGTCGGTCACCAGGCGTCCGGTGCGTGGCAGGATGGCGTGATGGAGATCGAGTTCGCTCAACCGGTCGCGGTGGCGCATGGGTGGGAGTTCGTGCATCCACTCCCGGTAGTAGCGTTGATCGTAATCATCCGGCAGTGCGGTATGCCACCCCCAGGCTTTCAGGGCCTGTTCGGCCATGGGCAGGTCCGCGCGGGAAAGCAGCAGATCCACGTCACCGGTCAAACGGCCCTGGGCAAACGGCAGGTTGCGCATGTGGTAGGCCGCCCCCTTGAGCAGGATCACCGGCAATCCGGTGCCGAAGAAGGCCCGTTGGATCCGTCCCACCTCCCAGCGGATCGACCGTTCCCGATCCAGGGCGATCATGCGTGCCCCTTCGAGGATGGATTGGACGCGGGATGGCAGTGCAGCGAGGCTTTGGGTCTGTTCCAGCCGTTTTTCGAGGGCGGCGAGAAGACCGTTGGCGCGTGCCAGACGCAACACCACCTCCTGGCGGGCGGGGGGCATGGCCGGGAAGGTGGCAGGGGTGAGCCAGGCGGTCAGGAGCCAATGGGCAGCTGACGAGTCGGAAGTGAGGTGGGGCATGCCAGATTCTAAAGGTATGGGTCTGGTGTCAACGGTTGCTGGGGACCGGGGAGCGCAAAGTCCCCGGCGGGGGCGGGGCAGCGCCCCGCGACTTTGCTTTTGATTGTGTCTTTCGCGCGCTTTACACGATAAGCCCTTTTTCGCGCCTTTTGCGAAAAAGGGCGCAAGCGCGCGGGTCTCATGTGCCCCCTCCGTTGCCCGTCAGGGCAATGGAGGGGGCACATTGCTCGCGGCAGCCATAGCCGCCTCCTGCGGCCTGTTTGAATGCAAGGCGAAGCGGGATCGTTTTGCCAAAAATGCAAAACGATCCCGCTTCCAAGGCTGCGCGCAGCGTTTTTTCGCAAAAAGCGCGAAAAAACGCTTTTTTAAAGAGCGCGCAAAAAGCAAAGGCAAAAAAACCAAAACCTCGGAGGCTCTGCCTCCGAACCTCCGCCGGGGACCTTCGGTCCCCCGTCCCCTGC
>JADGAY010000143.1 GCA_015231775.1 Magnetococcales bacterium
ATCCCCGCGCGGTTGCGAACCGACGCCTGGAGACGCCCGCGACCCCGGAGACGGTCGAGTCGGATGCCTTGACGAATGAACTGGTGCCGCCCACGCCCAAACCCAAGCGGCGCGCGCTCCTACGACCCCCGACGCGCCGGTGAACGCTTCGGTCAAGCCGTGCCTGGAGGCCAAAGATCTGGGCAAGAGCTATCAGGGCCGGGCCGTGGTCAACGCGGTCTCCCTGGCGGTGGAGCCCGGCGAGGTGGTGGGACTGCTTGGACCCAACGGCGCGGGCAAATCGACCATGTTCTACATGTTCGTGGGGCTGGTGGTGCCGGATTCCGGATCGATCTGGCTGGACGGCGCGCCGATCACCAACGAACCGATCCATCTGCGCGCCAGGGCCGGAATCGCCTATCTGCCCCAGGAGCCGTCGATCTTCCGCAAGATGACGGTGGCGGACAACATCCTGGCCATCCTGGAGACCCGCCCCTTGAACCGTCGCGAGCGACTGGAACGGCTCGACCGGCTGATGCGGGAACTGGGGGTCGATCATCTGGCCGCCACCAAGGGGTATGCCCTCTCCGGTGGCGAGCGGCGGCGGGTGGAGGTGGCGCGGGCGTTGGCGATCGAACCGCGGTATATTCTGCTGGATGAACCGTTTGCCGGCGTGGATCCCCTGGCGGTGGCCGACATCCAGGCGATCATCCGCCATCTGGCGGGATTGGGCATCGGCATTCTGATCACGGATCACAATGTACGTGAAACCTTGGGAATTTGCGATCACGCCTATATCCTAAGTCAGGGGATGGTGCTGGCCAGGGGCCGACCCGATGAGGTCGTGCGGGACCATCAGGTGCGAACCATGTATCTGGGCATGGATTTTCAATTGTAGGGTTATCAGGGCAACCGGGTTGTTGGCATGGCGTATGGTCTGACACAAGAACTGAAGCTGCGCATGGGCATGCAACTGGTGATGACACCCCAGTTGCAGATGGCGATCCGTTTGCTCCAGATGTCGAGTCTGGACCTGGCCGAATACCTTCAGGAGGAGCTGGATAAAAATCCGCTGCTCGAGAGGGACGAAGGCCCGGCGGGCGCGCTCGAGGGCGAGGAGCCCCTGCCCTCGGACAAGATCGCCAAGAGCGACGATCTGCTGGATGCCGCCGCACCGATCATGGAGACCTCCATCTCCGACGAGTTGTCGGTGGACGCGGACTGGTCGGATGTCTACTCCGGGGACAGCTACGGCGCGGCCCAGTTCGAATCCCCGGCGGGCAACGAAGCCCCACCCCTGGAAAACACCCTCACCCGCGGCGACACCCTGTTCGATCATTTAACCTGGCAACTCGGCGTCACGGCGGTCAACAACCGTGAACGGGTCTTCGGCATGGCGATCATCGACGCCATCGACGACAACGGCTATCTGGGCACCGACCTGACCGTGCTCGCGGAGATGACCGGCGCCTCCCTCGAGGAGATGGAGGATGCGCTGGTGCTGGTGCAATCCTTGGATCCGCCCGGCATCGCGGCGCGCAATCTGGCCGAATGTCTGCTGTTGCAGCTCAAGGCCCGCAAACAGGCGGTTCCGCCCTACACGTCGCTGCTGGAGCGTCTGGAGGATCTGGGCCGACGCGATTATCGCAAGCTCAAGCGTCTGTTGCGTCTCGACGACGACGACCTGGCCGACGCGGTGGAGCTGATCCAATCCTTGAACCCCAAGCCGGGACTGGCCTTTGGGGTGGAACAGGCCAACTACATCATTCCGGATGTCTTCGTGCGCAAGCAGGAGGGGGAGTGGATCGTCGAGGTCAACCCCGAAACCGTGCCCCGTCTGCGCATCAACCGCACCTACGAAAAGGCGATCAACGACCGCATGTCCGAACGGGACAAGCGTTTCATGACCGAAAACGCCCGTTCCGCCCAGTGGTTGATCAAGAGTCTGGAGCAGCGTTCGAGCACCATCTATCGGGTGGCCGAAAGCATCGTGCGTTTTCAGAAGGATTTTCTCGAATACGGACCCGAGTATCTGCGTCCCTTGATCCTCAAGGATGTGGCCGACGACATCGGGGTGCACGAATCCACCGCCTCGCGGGTGACCAGCAACAAGTACATGCACACCAACCGGGGCATTTTCGAGCTGAAATTCTTCTTCTCCTCGTCGCTGGCCTCGGACACGGGCGAAAACCACTCCTCCGAGGCGGTGAAGTTCAAGATCCGCAAGCTGGTGGAGGGAGAGTCGTCACGCCGACCGCTCTCCGACGAGAAATTGGCCAAGATCCTCCAGGATCAGGGCATCGCGGTGGCCCGGCGCACGGTGGCCAAATACCGGGATGCCTTGAATATCCCCTCCTCCTCGCGCCGCAAGCGGCTTTCACCCGACAAGTGAGCCCAAGGGAGCCTGTCCGATGCCCTGGACCAGGAAGATGCGCCATTTGATTCTGGTCACCGGGTTGTCTGGCGCGGGCAAATCAAGCGCGCTCAAATATCTGGAAGATCTCGGTTATTTCTGGGTGGACAATCTGCCATTCGCGTTGATGCCGGCCTGTCTGACCCATTTTTCCCAGGAGTCCGAAACCGCGGGCCATCTGGCCATCGGCGTGCATCTGCGCGACGCGGCGGCACGGGCCAGTTTCCAGGAGTACCGGGAGCAGTGGAGCGAGTCGATCGAGCGGGTGGAGACGATCTTTCTCGAGGCCGATGCCGACATGTTGATCCGGCGTTATCGGGAGACCCGGCGGCGTCATCCCCTGGCCGACGAGATGACCGTGGCCGAGGCGGTGCGTCGCGAGATCGACGACCTGTGCGCCTTGCGCGCCGGGGCGGACATCATCATCGACACCACATCGCTGACCGTCCCGCAATTGAAGGAGCATCTCGACCAGTTGTTCCATTCCGGGGTGGACTCGGATCTGATGATCTTCCTGCGCTCCTTCGGCTTCAAGCACGGGGTGAACACCGACGCCGACATGGTGCTCGACGGTCGTTTCCTGCTCAATCCCCATTATGACGATGCGTTGCGCCATCTGTCCGGACGGGACGAACCGGTGATCCGTTTTCTGGAACAGGATGGCGAGGCCCACCTGTTCCTCGACCGGCTCGAATCGATGTTCGAATATCTGATCCCCCGCTATCGTCAGGAAAAAAAGCGCTATTTCACCGTGGACATCGGTTGCACGGGTGGCAAGCACCGTTCGGTCTATCTGGTGGAGCAGTTGGCCAAGCGGCTGCTGCGGCACGACTTTCAGGTGCGGGTGCGGCATCGGGATCTGAAAACCCACTAGCGGTTCGGACCACGCCCCGCGACCCCAGGAGGGCGAACCGCGCCCCGTTTCCCTGGCGCCTCCTTTTCGACGATCCCCCGGCGACACCAGGCCAGAATCCCCTCCAACGCCTCATCCAGCCGCGACTCCACCACCACCGTGGCCCCACTCCCCGGATGACGGAACCGGATCGAACGGGCATGCAGGAACATCCGTTTCAACCCGCCGGCCCGCAAGCTTCGGTTCAACGCCGGATCCCCATACTTCCCATCGCCGGCCAACGGATGTCCCAACCATTGAAAGTGCACGCGGATCTGGTGGGTGCGTCCGGTATCCGGATAGGCGGCCACCCAGGTCCAGGCCCCGAAGCGCTCCAGGATCTGGTAACGGGTGCGGGCCGGATCCCCCTCCCTGCCCCCCGCGATCACCATGCGCTCCCCCCCGCGGGCGCTGCCCTTGATCAACCGCTGGTCGATCACCCCGGTGGCCGCGCGGGGCTCCCCGGCGATGAGCGCCCAATAGGTCTTGTCCACCGCGCCCCCCTTGAACGCCTCGCTCATGCGTCGCGCGCTGACCCGATCCAGGGCGAACAGCAGGCAACCGGAGGTCTCCTTGTCGAGACGATGGCACAACTCCGGCACCTCGCCCGCCCCCTCCCGGGCCAGAATCAGCCGCATGGCATCCACCACCCCCCACGCCTGCCCGCTTCCCCCATGCACCGGCATGCCATGGGGCTTGTCGAGCACCAGCAGCGAACGATCCCGCCAGAGAATCCGCCCCTGCAACGCTCGCAAGGCCCAATCCGGCACGCCATCCTCCCGAGGCGGCGGCTCCCGGCTCTCGAAGGGGGGAAGGCGCACCTCTTCTCCGTCCACCAGACGATGATTGCCGCTCGCCCTGGCCCCGCCGACCCGCGCCTCTCCGGTGCGCAGCCAACGCTGCGCCAGGGCGGGCGGGGCGCCGGGATTGTGCACGAGCAAAAAACGATCCAGGCGCATGCCGGCTTCATCCGGCGTCACCCGAATGCGTCGCACCGGAACGCGTTGCGTGGGTATCTTTTCAAGCGGGTTTGCTTCCATGACGGAAAGGTCCTATAATCTATTTTTATTTTGCTCACGGCGAATGTTACGCCACCTTTTTCCATTTTTATGGAATTTTTACTCCGGCGCCCCAGGCCCCGGATCACTCGAACCCTTGGCCCGATCCATCCATCCCCAAGGAGGCGCGCCACGGTGTCCGCTTCGTTGCGAACCGTGGACCTTCCGCGCGACTTGACAAGGATCGTGGGCCTTACCATGCAAGGAGAAACCGCTTGACCATGACCAAACGTATGCTGGTGGATGCCACCCATCCAGAAGAGATCCGAGTCGCCATCGTCCAGGACAACAAGCTCATCGATCTGGACATTGAAACATCAAGCCGGGAACAAATCAAAGGCAACATCTATCTGGCGCGTGTCTCGCGCGTCGAACCTTCGCTGCAAGCCGCCTTCATCGATTTCGGCGCGGGGCGACAGGGGTTCCTCTCGGTCAACGACATCCACCCGAAATACTACCCGACCGGCGACAAATCCGAACCGCGTCTCGAGTTCCTCCCTCTGCTTCTGCCGGAACCCCTGGAGGAGGATGGTGAGGAGGAGGAGTACGATGAGTTCACCTCGGAGAGCCCCTCCGACTCCCCCGCATCCCTGCACCCCGCCCCGAGCGACCACGAAGCGTCGCCTCCGATCATCTCGCCGCTGGAGGTCTCCCGCGCCGTGACGATCGCGGAACGGATTTATGACGAGGCCGACAACGCGGACTCCGAGGATGCCGGTGACGACGACACGGAACCGGCGTCCGGTTCCGCCTCCGGGGAGGACGGGGAGCTGGATGAACCGGTCTCCGAGGATGACGCCCCTCACGAGCGTGATTCCGACGACGACGCCATGGGCGGGGATGGTGACGGCGACGCCCATGGGGATGGGCTGGATGGGGTGGTGGAGATCGACGAGGATGGGGCGCCGCTTCCCGACACCTTCAAGCGCTTTCCACGCCGGCAGCGCCTGCCGATCCAGAAAATCCTCACCCGCGGACAGAAACTGCTGGTGCAGGTGGTCAAGGAGCCACGCGGCAACAAAGGGGCCTCGCTGACCACCAACCTCTCCCTGGCCGGACGCTATGCCGTGCTGTTGCCGGAGAACGAGGGTGGCGGCGGCATCTCCCGCAAGATCACCGACGGCCTGGAGCGCAAGAAGCTCAAGGAGATCCTTGAAACCATCGCCATTCCGGGGCAGGTGAGTCTGATCATCCGCACCGCCGGCCTGGGACGCACCAAGCGCGAGATCATCCGCGATCTCAACTACCTGTTGCGACTCTGGAAGAAAATCCTGGAGAACGCCTCCCAGGCCGACGGACCGACCTTGATCCACGAGGAGGCCGATCTGATCCTGCGCACCATCCGCGACCTCTACGCCACCGACATGAGCGAGATCCTCATCGACGGCCAGGAGGGGTATCGGCGCGGCAAGGATTTCATGCGTCTTTTGATGCCGCGTTACATGAAGGTGGTGCAGCCCTACAAGGAGTCGCAACCGATCTTCTCGCGGTTTCAGATCGAAAATCAGATCGAGTCCATGCACGACCGGGTGATTCAACTCAAGGCCGGGGGCTATCTGGTCATCGAGGCGACCGAGGCCCTGGTCTCCATCGACATCAACTCCGGTCGTTCGACGCGGGAGAAGGATGTCGAGACCACGGCCTTCAAGACCAATCTCCAGGCTGCCGACGAGATTGCCCGTCAACTCCGTCTGCGGGATCTCGGCGGTCTGATCGTCATCGATTTCATCGACATGGAGGAGAAAAAGCACAACCTGGAGGTGGAACGACAGATGCGCGAGGCCTTGAAACTGGATCGGGCCAAAATCCAGTTGGGCAAGATCTCGCAGTTCGGACTGCTGGAACTCTCCCGGCAGCGGATGAAACCGACCTTCAGCGAAACCAACCGCATGGAGTGTCCGCGTTGCAAGGGGCTGGGCACGATCCGTTCGGTGGAGTCCTCGTCGATCCACCTGTTCCGTCTGCTCGAGGAGGACATCTCCAAGAACCGCTACACGCGCATTGTCTATCGCACCTCCTGGGACATGGCCAACTATCTGCTCAACCACAAGCGCGCCCAGTTGGCCGAACTCGAGGTCGAGAGCAAGGTAACGCTGTTGATTCAAGGTGACGAGAGTTTGCAGACCCCGGAGTATCGGGTCGAACGCACCGATCGTCCCAAGGCGGTTGGCGAAGAGCCCGGCGAGACCAAGAGTGCGGGACGCGGGTCATCCGGACGCGGTGCCAAGCCCCCGGCCCCTGCCGCCGAGGAGGGTCGCGCCAGGGGTCCGGTGAAGGCCCCCGCGCCTCCCCCGCCTCCTTTGCCGCCCCCGGTGCCTGAGCTTTTGGATGAGGAAGAGGATGACGAGGAGTCTGGTGACGGGGAGGCACGGGTCGAGGGTGCGCCGGGTGCTTCGACCTCTGGCGAGCCGGTGGAGAAGAAAAAGCGTCGTCGCCGTCGTCGTCGCAAGTCGGGACAGCAGTCTGCCGCCCAGACCTCCCGCGTCGATGCGGAGGAGGTCAACTTGGAAGGGGAGGCATCGGAGGATTCCGTGCCCGTGGACGACGCGCAACACCCGGTCTCCACCGCCCTGATCCCGGAGCAGACGGTTGGGCCCCTCGCGACCGACACCCCCATGCCGGTGGTCTCCTCCCGCGGGAAGTCGCTCTCCGCGGGCGAGGAGTTGATCGAGGGGGTACGTGCCACGGCGGCGCCGGGGTTGTTCATTCTCGCGCGTCCCGAGCCCAGGCCGGAGCCCACGGTCCAACGCGAAGCGTCCCTCCCGATCCCGTCCCAGCCTGACGAGACGGACCAAGCCGGTCAGGGGGAGAGTCCCGAGAGTTCCGCTGAACCGCCACCCAAGACGGCCACGCGGCGCAAGCCCAGGAGCCGATCCGGCGCGTCCGCCAAGGCGAAGGCGGCAGCGGGTGTTGATCCGGCAAGTGGTGGCGCCGACGAAATCGCGCCGCCCGTGACCGAGGAGAACCCCTTGGCGGACGACGCCCAGCCCGAGGCCAAACCGGTGCGACGTCGGAGCCCGCGCAAGCCGAAGGCCACACCGGAGCCGGTCCTGGCGGCGGTAGTCGAGATGATCGAGCCCGCAATCGCCGAACCGGTGTCGGGTGAGGAGGAGGAGTCCGAGGAGGTTGGAACGGATGGCAAGACCCGTGCGCCGAGGAGACGGAGACGGAGACGTTCGCCCGGTACGGCGCGGCGTGGCGAGGGTGCCGAGGGGGATGATGGGGTGGCGGCTGACAAGGGTTCGGAGGCGGAGACCCCGCCGTGGGAGAGTTGAGCGGTCGGAGTCGATAGGTGACGGGGTCC
>JADGAY010000144.1 GCA_015231775.1 Magnetococcales bacterium
GAGGGGGAGTTCCAGATGCTGCTCGAACCGTTCCGGATAGAGCCGGCTCCAGTCGAGGGGATAGCCGAAGGTGTAGAGTTTGCCCAGGCAGTCGAGCACCGTGGCCCGCTCCGGCTTGCCGCGATTCAACGTGAACAGGGTCTCCCCTGAGGCCCCCGCGTGGGTCAGGCACTCCTTGATCGAGGTGCCCAGCACCGGATGGGGGCCGATCTCGATGAAGAGTCCATACCCGTCGGCGATCAGCGATCCGATCGCCTCGGCAAACAGCACCGGCTCCCGCAGGTTGTCGCACCAGTAATCGGCGTGCCAGTTGGCCTCCGTGACCTTTTTGCCGGTTACCGTGGAGTAGAGCGGCAGGGTGGGCGCGCGGGGATTGAGGGGCTGCAACGCCGCCCGCAGCTCCGGCTTGAGCGGATCCATGGCCGGGCTGTGATAGGGGATATCGACCCGCAGAAACCTGTTGAAGATCCCGCGCCCCTCCAGCGACTTGGCGATCACCTCGAGGGCCGCGGCATCACCGGCCAGATTGGTGGAGTTGGGGCTGTTGATCGCCGCCACCACCACCTTGCCGCCGTGGGGGGCCAGAACCGCCGGGCACTCATCGGGTTTCAACCCCACCGCGAGCATCCGTCCCGCGCCCACCGCCCGTTGTTGCAGATGGCTGCGGTGATAGCTCACCAGCACCGCATCCTCCAGGCTCAAGACGCCGGCGAGATAGGCCGCCGACACCTCGCCCAGGCTGTGACCGACGATGGCCGCCGGCTCCACGCCCCAGGCGCGCAGCATGGCGACCAGGCCGAGCTGCACCACGAAGTTGCCCGGTTGGGCGAACTGGGTTTCGGTAATGCGTGATTCCGCCTCCGGACGGGTCATCTCCTCCAGAATCGACCAGCCGCACACCTTGTGCAGCAGTCGGTCGATGGTCTCGGCGGTCTCTTTGAAGATCGGCTCCTCGGCCAGCAGTTGCCGTCCCATGGCCCACCACTGTGGCCCCATGCCGGTGAGCACATAGACCGGTCGTCTGACTTGCTCCTCCTTGAGCCGGATGGCGGACAAGGGCAGGGCATCCGGGGCGGTGAAGGCCTTGAGCTGGTCGATCAGGCTGCTTTTGGAGTCAGCCACCAACGCCAGGCGGCGATCCAGATGGGTGCGATGGACGCCGGCGGCCCGACCCAGATGGGGCAGGGCGGGCAGCGGTTCGTTCCCCAGAAGTTCGAGCCAGCGTTTGGCCAGGGATTTGAGTCCCCCCTCGCAGCCGGCGGAGAGGGGGATCAGCCAGGGTTTACCATCCTCTTCCAGCGGGGGAGGCGTTAGAACCTCCGGGGCCTGGGAGAGGATCGCGTGGGCATTGGTGCCGCCGTAGCCAAAGGAGTTGACCCCGGCAAAGGCCGGTCCCTCCCCGTCGGGGATGGGTTGCGGGGTGCGCGCCACCTTCAGGCGCAGCTCTCCAAAGGGGATGCGCGGATTGAACTCCCCGAGATTGGCCTGGGGTGGGATCTGGCCGTGGGCCAGGGTGAGGGTCGCCTTGATCAGACCGGCGACCCCGGCGGCAGCCTCCAGATGGCCGATGCTCGACTTGACCGAACCGACGTAACAGGGTTGATCCACCGGTCGGTCCTTGCCGTAGACCGCGCCCAGGGCCTTGCACTCGGTGGGATCCCCCAGGGCGGTGCCGGTGCCGTGGGCCTCGATGTAGCGGATGCGCTTCGGATCGATCCCTCCGTCCGCGCACACTTTGGCGATCAATGTCTGCTGGGCCGGACCGCTCGGCACGGTGATGCCGTTGGTGTGACCATCCTGGTTGGCGCCGGTGGCATGCACCAGGGCGTAGATGCGGTTGCCGTCGCGTTGGGCCGCGGAGAGCGGTTTGACCAGCACGATCCCCGCCCCCTCGCCGCGTCCGTAACCATCCCCCCGCGCGTCGAAACTCTTGCTGCGCCCGTCGGCGGCCAGGAACTGCCCCTTGTGCAAGGCGATGTTGTACTCCGGGCGGATCATCAGGTTGACCCCACCGGTCACGGCCATCGAACACTCGCCGTTCCACACCGCCTGGCAGGCCTGATGGAAGCTCACCAGCGACGAGGAGCAGGCGGTATCCATGGCGATGCTGGGGCCGAGCAGATTGAAGGCGTGGGAGATGCGGTTGGCCAGCATGGCCAGGTTCACGCCGATGGCCGAGCTGTTGTTGAGCTGGAGCCGATTCAAGGGGCTCAAGGTGATGGCGGTGAAATCCTGCATGAAACCGCCGATGTAGACCCCGGTATCCGAGCCGCTGAGTCGCTTCATGTCCAGCCCGGCATCCTCGCACGCCTCCCACACCACCTCCAGCAGCAGCCGTTGTTGCGGATCCATGGCTTGGGCATCGCGCGGCGAGATGCCGAAGAAGAGCGGATCAAAGCCGTCGATGCTGGTTTGCAGAAAGCCGCCGCGGCGCACCGGCATCTTGCCGGGACGGTTGGGATCGGTATCCGCGAAACGCCCCAGACTCCACCGTTCCGGCGGGGTTTCGATCACCCCGTCGCGCCCTTCGATGAGCATGCGCCAGTATTCGGCCCGGCTGTGGGAACCGCCGGGAAAGCGGCAACCGATGCCGATGATGGCCAGGGGCTCCCGTGGCGGGCGGTTGGCGGCGGGGGTGGCAATCGGGGCGGGTTCCATAGCGTTATCCATGAGCGTCTAGTCGTGTCGATCAGCAGCGTGAAGGGGTGTCACTCCGGGATCACCGGCATCTCGGTGAAGCGACCGTCGTGGTTCTTGAGCAGGTAGCGGGTCTCGTTCTTGTCCACGATCGCATCGTTGGTCAGAAGGGAGATCTTGCCGATGTTGGTGGCGATCACGTAGAGCGGCTGGGCCAGTCCGGTGGTGTGACCGCGCAGGGCGTCGCGGATCAGTTCCGAGCCCTTCTCCAGGGGGGTGCGGAAGTGATCGATGCCCGGAGCCGCTTCGCAATAGAAAAGATAATAGGGACGCACGCGGATGCTCAAGAGCTTTTGATGCAGTTCGCGGAAAACCGGCACCGTGTCGTTGATCCCCTTGAGCAGCACCGCCTGATTGCCGACGTTGATCCCGCAGGTGGTGAGGTCATAGACCGCGCGGGCGGTGTGTTCGGTGATCTCGCGGGGGTGGTTGACCTGGGTGTTGACCCAGATGGGAACCTTGTGATATCCGGACAATTTTTGCAACAGGGAGGCGTTGATGCGTTGCGGCAGCACCACCGGCAGGCGCGAGCCGAAACGGATCATCTCGACGTGGGGGATCTCCCGCAGTCGGCGGAGGATGTATTCGATCTCGTCGTCGCCCAGCAGCAGCGGATCACCGCCGGTGATCAAGACGTCGCGGACCTCCGGGTGTTCGGCGATCCAGTTGAGCCCCTCGTCCACGTCCAGGCGCAATTTGAGCACCTTGTCGATGGTCACCTCGCGTCGGAAGCAGTGGCGACAGTAGATGCCGCAGGTCTGGGTCACCGCGAAGGCCACCCGGTCGCGATACTGGCGGGCGATCGAGTCGGGACGCTTCTCCTCGGTGCTCCGGTTCTCCTTCCAGACCAGATACCCCTCCATGCCCAACGCGTTCTGGAATTCGAGCATGGAGGGGATCACCTGCTTTCGGATCGGGCACTCCGGGTCATCCTTGTCCATCAGGCTGGCGAAATAGGGTGTCGTGCCCCAGCGGGTATGTTTGTGGGCGAGAATGGCTTCCCGCTCCCCAGGGGTGACGTTGATGAATTTTTCAAGCTTTTCCAGGGTGTTGACGTGGTTTTTAAGTTGCTCTCGCCATTCGTTCATTGCGTGGTTACCGTTTCATGCCAATTTTGGGGGCAGGGAGTGCGAACTGGTTTGAGCGTTTGGAATATGATGGAGCGTTCTTTAGCTCAATTGCTATCCATGATAGGCCATTTTGGTCTGGAATTGAATCTTTTTTTATATATCTGGCTGGAAGGTGTGGTCTTGCCGAGCTGATCGGTTATGGCATGGCGATCACCGGAACAGTAAAGATTCATAATCGCGTGCGCCATGCAGGATCCGGAGGATAGGGAGATCGTTTTTTGTCAGACGATAGAAGATCAAGTCGTTTTGAAACGTCCGGCGGCGGATGCCGTGGTGTTCGTAACGTGGCACCAGGGGGTAGGCCCTGGGCGTGTCAGCGCGCAACTGGCAACAGGTCAACAGGTCATCAGCGAACGTGAGAGCCTGGACCGGGTTGTCACGCCGAATGAAATCGCAGAGTTGCCAAAGATCGGCCTTGGCTGCCTCCGTGACGACGACATTCATGTGCGCAGGTGTTGTCGCAACGCTTCCCGCACCTGTTCCAGGGGGGTGACACGGTTGGCCATGGAGTCGGAGAGTCCATGGGCGATGGCCTCGTCCAGGGGGGCAAGCCGCTGTTCGCGCTCCAGCCAGTCGTTCAGGGCGACACGAACCACGGCCTCGTCAGACTCGAAATCCCCGGTTTCCACCATGGCACGGATCTGACTGGCCATGGTGGATGGAAGGGAGAGGGAGAGTTGCGTCGAGTCTGATATGGGCGGGCACATGATCGATTACCAACGAGAGAGTTGCATAGTGAATCAATTTTAGTGTCCCGCGCGCGGTTTGTCCATTCATTCCACCACCAGCGTATGGATCTCCCCCCAGGTTTGAAAGAGCGAGGGGCGCAGGCCCGCTTCGAGGCGGTCGGCCAACTGGTTCCAGTGGGTGGGCACGGCGGGCGGGAATGGCCAGATCACGGTGATGAGGTTTTTGCCCGGTTGCAGATGGGCGACCGGAAGCTCGATGGTGTGGGTGGTCCAGGCTGATTGGACCGGGGTGTGGGCCAGTTGGGTGCCGTTGAGGGCGATTGCCACGGTGGCGCCGCTGGCGATCCCCTCGGCCATGCGGCAGGTGAGGGTGAGCTGGAGCGGACGGGAAATCGCGCCCAGATGGAGCACGAATTCGCTCTCTTCGGTATGACTGGAGAAAAAGGTGGAACTCTTGTGCCACTCGCCACCCGGTTGGCACCAGTTGTTGATGTGTCGGTAGGGCTCGAGCAGATCCATCGGCCCGGCGCCGGGACCGTGGTTGACGATCAATTGCTCCTTGAGGCGTTCGGCCAGAAGCGGATCGTGTTTGGTGAAGGTCAGGCTCAACGCCTCGATCACCCGATCATGGCGCCGTTCGCCCATGTCGGCCATGCGGAAGACCGCCAGAGGATCGTCGAGGGCCAACACCTCTGGGAAGATGTCGCACAACGCCCCCGGCAGACAGCGACAGGCCAGATCCCCCATGAGGGTGGCCAGCTTCAACATTTCGGGGGATTGGGAGGCCTTTTCGGCGTGATGACGCACGATCTCTTGCGACTGTCCCCACGAGGCGTTGTGCAGGGTGGCGAACAGATGGGCGCGGCTGATGATGGTCGCATCCGGACGCGGCGAGCGCGCCACCAGGGTGGCCCAATCGGCATCGACCCCATCCAGGATCTTCCGGGACAAGCGGGCCATCTCCGCGGTTGCCATGGAGATCCCCTCAAAGCTCAGATGACAGTAATCGAAAAAGATCTCCCGATCCGGCAGGGCCCCATCCCGCCAGACCTGCATCCGCTCCGCCAGATCGATGATCGTCACCTGTGGGGCGATCCGCTCCTGTGCGGCCAGAATCGCCTCCCGTACCACCTGCGGGCGGCGCGGGGTCAGCAGCGGCCAACTCCAGAGCATGGCGTCGCGGGCCTGCTCCAGGCTGGCGCGGGCCCCTTTCAGATCCCCGCGCGCCATTTGACAGCGGGCGGTCAGATGCCAGGCGTGGGACGTGGTGCCGTCATCGAGTTCGCGCAGCCGCGCGGCGATGGTTTCGCACGCGACCCAATCCTCCTGTTGCAGACGTGTCTGCGCCTCGTCCCACACCTGCTGCCACAGGGTGTGGGCCTCCGGGGTGCGCATCAGCGGCGCGCCGGCCACCGAATCCGAACCGAAATCAACCAGATTGAACTCCGGAATCACCAGCAGCACCGGCACCCGTTGGGACTCCGCCAGCTTCACCAGGTGGTCGAGAATCCCGTGCACCCGTTCCACCAGCCAGCTCTCGATCACCCGGTTGATCCCCGCCACCCCTTCGCCACGGCGTAGCGCCTGGGCCATGTTGGGCGCCATCTCCTGCCACAGGGCATTGGGTTCGAGCAGGTTGTTGCCCGCGAACACGATGAACAGGTCCGGTTCCATGGCCAGGGCATCGTGGGCCAGCTTGAACAGGGCGGGCATGAACTGGCCATTGCAGGCCAGATCGATCACCTCGTAGCCGGTCGCGCTCCCCTCGCCGGCCAGCATCGCCTCCATGGCGAGCGCCGGGGTGAAGTGCGGCTCGAAGAAGAAGCCCCGCGCCACCGATTCACCCAGATAGACGATCCGTTTCTTGTCGCTCTTGACCGGGATGGTCTCGGTGGCGGCCCAGCGCGAGGCGGTGAAGGGATCGACCTCGCCACGCCGGTAGTGTCGTTGTCCATCCACCACCACCGGTTCCCAGATGCCGATGGTCTGGCTGCCGTCCCCGACCGCCAGAGCAGGCAAGGGGCTGGCATGTTCGGCGGGCAGATCCAGGCGTCCGTTGAAAAAACCGAGCTGACGCATGGAGTCGAGCAGACGTGGGAGATCCTCCACCTGCATGAGACGGGTGGCGAGTTGATTGGCCAGAAGTTTGGCGGCGTCGGGGGGCGGTGTGGTCATGGTGGCCAGATGCAGTGAAATGGAATGGGTCCGTGAGGTTGGATGCGTCACGCCCCAACCCCTCCGCGAGCTTGGTGGTAACGGTTAAAAAAACGTATAGACCCGATGGGTGATGGCCGAGGCGGCCTGATTGCCCTCGACGATCTCGAGCGCCTGCTTCCAGTAAGACGGAATGGTGTTTTTGTCGATGAGGCAATCCTCCAACACCAACAGGTCGATCCCGGCGCGCACGAAACAGGAGAGGGCGTCGCGTGGGGAACAGACGATCGGTTCGCCGCGCATGTTGAACGAGGTGTTCAACACCAGCGGACAGCCGGTGCGCCGGTGGAAGGCCGACAGCAGCGCATGGTAGCGCGGATTCTCCTCGGCGTGGACGGTCTGGACCCGTGCCGAGTTGTCCACATGGGTGATGGCCGGGAGATCCAGGCTGGAGTGGACCGGGCAGGTCTGCAACATGAACGGCGAGGAGGATTGCAACTGGAAGTGATCCCCCATCCGCTCCTCGAGCACCGACGGCGCGAAGGGGCGGAACGCCTCGCGTTTTTTCACCAGGGCGTTGATGTGGTCGCGCATGAGCGGGCTGCGCGGATCGGCGAGGATGGAACGGCCACCGAGCGCGCGGGGTCCGAACTCCATGCGGCCCTGGAACCAGCCGATCACCTTGCCGTTGTCCATGGCCTCGGCCACCCGGTCGAAGAGTTCCTCGGAACGGCCACGGAAATCCTCGTAGGCGATGGGGGTGGTGGCGAGCATGCGGGCGATGGCGTCGGTGTCGTAGGAGGGGCCGCGAAAGACATCCCGCAGTCGGGCGCGGGGCATGGGCTCCTGGCAACGGCGC
>JADGAY010000145.1 GCA_015231775.1 Magnetococcales bacterium
TTTATAATAGATCTTGGCCGGCGTGCCGAGGGCCTGCTCGAGTTGACGGGCCCGGAACATCGGCGAGGGACGCCACATCCGATAGATATCCCGCACCGGATCGGGGATGGGGATCCACCGTTCGGTGGAGACCTCCTGTTCGATGAGCGCCATGGGAAAGAGCGGTGCCAGGGCCTCGGGACCGATCGGATTGCCGTCCGGACCCAGAGGCGGCGGCAGCGGAACCGGAAGATCGGCGGCCACGTTGTACCACTGTTTCGGGATTTCCGACTCATCGAGCAGAATCTTGACATCACCCATGGCAATTCACCCTCTGTAACGAAACAAAAATGATTGACGAAGGGGTCCACACCCTGCCGGAAGAGTACTCCGCGCAGCTCCGGGATGCAACCGTGGGTGAACCTCAAGGCTTGAAAATCGCCGCCAGGAAGGTCGTGAGTTCCTGCCAGGATTGTTGATCCGCCTCGGCGTGATAGGCGATCGGGAGTTTGAATTTGGCGCCGAGATCCGTGGCATCGGGATTGGTGAACGCATGGGTCACCCCCGGATAGCCGATGAAGCGCATGTCGGCCCCGAGCCCCTTCATCTCCGCGCGGAACGCCTCCACCTTGGCCGCCGGGATCATCGGATCATCATCCCCGTGCAGGACGAGAATCTTGGCCGTGACCGCGCCCGGCTTGGCAGGCAGAATCGGATCCAGGCCGCCGTGGAAGCTGGCCACCCCTTTCAACGGCACCCCCTGGCGCGCCATGTTGAGCACCATGCCGCCACCGAAACAGTAGCCGATGGCCGCGATTCGGCTTGAGTCCACCTTGGGCTGTTGGGCCAGGAAGGTCATCGCCGCCTCGAAGCGGGCCTTGGCAGTCGGGAAATCCTTGAAAAGGGCCGAGGAGAACCCCTTGGCGTCATCCGGGTGTTCCGCGGTCTTGCCATCGCCGTACATGTCCACGGCCAGGGCGGCATAGCCCATCTCGGCCAGCATGCGCGCCCGTTTGCGGGCGTATTCGTTATGTCCCCACCACTCATGCACCACCAGCACGCCGGGCAGTTTGCCGGCGCGGGATTCATCGATGGCCAGATACCCCTTCAGGGTCACCCCCTGGGATGCGTAGCTGACCGGTTTTCCGACAATCTTGGCCTCGGCATGCGCCCCACCCGCGAATCCCGCGAACAGAAGCATCATCAACAGGGAAATCCATGCACGCATTTTCGTCGCCTCCTGATCCAGATTCATCCAACCCATGATTACCTGTCACGATCTTGCCGTCACGGAATCACACCTTTCTCGAAAAACCTCCCGGTGCCGGGTGTGCCGAACCGCTCTCCCCATCCGACCGGTGTCCACGACCTGGTTTGGCTTCGAATTTCATGCAGGGGGAACCCGAACTGCGCAACACCTCCTGCCAGGGCCACAAAGCGGTCTTGAACCCCATGGCCCGACAGCCGCGCGGATGATCGGCCTCCCAGGTGATCTGAAAGTGACGGCAACGCAGACAATCCACCGGTTGCCCGGCGTGATGCCCAGAATCGTCCATGGCAGGAGTATGGCTCCTCGCGATCGATATTCAGAAGCTGTTTGGTGATGCCACCCATGGAAGCCCACCAAACGCGCACGGTTCGAACGAAAGGAACCGTGCGCGGACACATTGCTTGGCCATTCGGCGGAACCTGCATGCCCGCGCCGACGGTTCGGCCCATGCCAAACCGCCTCTCAATGTCTCCAGAACCGATGCGAGAATAACATCAAAATGGTGAAGATCTCCAGGCGTCCAACAATCATCATGGATGCCAGGATGATTTTTCCGAAGGCCGGGACATGGGCGAAGTTGTCCATGGCTCCGACGGTGTTGAAACCTGGCCCGACATTGGCCCAGGCGGTCAAGGAAGCCCCCATCGCGGAGAGCAGATCCAATCCAAGTGCATTCAATAAAATTCCACCAAACAGCACATACCCCATGGCCAGGATGAACAGGGCCACGGCATTCTCGAGGATCTCGCGGGGAATCGGCTGGTGATCGATCTTGGGCACCACCACCTGGTTGGGCTGCAACAGACGCATGGTGACGCTGGGGATGGTCTTGAGCAGCACCAAGACCCGAATCACCTTGATCCCCCCACCCGTGGAACCGGACATGCCACCCACCACCATCACCAGGCCCAGCATCAATTGCGTCACCGGGGGCCACAACTCCCAATCGGTGCTGGCGAAACCGGTGGTGGTCATAACACTCACCACCTGGAACAACGAATGACGCACCACATCCTCGAGACTCCAGATCGGGTTCCAGCCGATCAGTTTGGCCACCAGGAAGGCGGTGACCAGCCCGATGATCACCAGATAGCCGATCAACTCCTCATAGGTGAAGGCCTTCCAATCCCGGAACACGATCACCCGGTAGTGGATCAAAAAGTTCATGCCGCCCATCCCCATGATGAGGATCGCCCACCACTGGGCAGCATCGGAATAATGGCCCAAGCTCATGTTTTTGGTGGAGAATCCTCCGGTGGCGATGGCGGTGAAGGCGTGATTCACCGCGTCCAGCCAGGTCATGCCGCACAGCCAGTAACCGATCATCCCCACGACGGTGATCAGGGTGTAGACCCCCCACAGAGCGCGGGCGGTGGAGGCCAGGCGCGGGGTCATGCGGTCCTTGGTGGGACCGGGAACCTCGGCTTTCATGAGCTGGGTTCCGCCCACGCCGAGAAACGGCAGGATGGCGATGGCCATGAGGATCATCCCCATGCCGCCGAGCCATTGGGTGGTGCTACGCCAGAGAAGGATCCCCTGGGGCCACACCTCGATGTCGGTCATGGCCGAGGAGCCGGTGGTGGTAAAGCCCGAGGCGGTTTCAAAGAAGGCCGAGGACCAGTCCAACCCCTCCGGATGGAACACATACGGCAGTCCGCCGAAAAAGGCCGCCAGAAACCATCCGAGACTGGTGATGAGAAAACCATCACGGGGGCTTAATTCCGGACGGGCGTTGCGGGTGACCACCAGGCCGATCACCACCGCCACCGACGAGACCGCGATCGATTGGATGAGCGCCATGGGATCCTCGCCCAGATACAAGGCGAGAAGCAGCGGAAAAATCTCGAACCCGGTGATCAGGGCGATCAGCAGGCTCAACACGCGCAGGTCGAACAGGAGGTTCATTTGCGTCCCAGATAGGCATCGATATGCTGGAAGGAGCCTGGATAGGTGATGAGCAGGACATGATCACCGGCGTTGAGCACCAGGTTGCCGTTGGGCACGACCATCAGCCCTTTCTTGACCACTGCGGCCACGATCACGGTTTTGGGAAGACCCAACTCCTTGAGCGGCTTGCCGAGCATGCACGAATGTTCTTGAATTTCGACATACACGGCATCCAGCCGGCCATTGAGCATCATCGCCGCATCCACCACCTTGCCGTGGCTCAAGAAGCGCAGGATCTTGCCCACCGCGGCCAGTTTGGGACTCACCACCGCGTCGATCCCCAGGGAGGGGGACATGGTGAGATAGGCTTCGTTGTCCATCAGGGCGATGGAACGGCGCGCGCCGAACTTGCGCGCCAACAGACAGAGGACCAGGTTGACCTCCTGCTGGCCGGTTACCGCGATGAAGGTGGAGGTGCCCTGAGCCATCTTCTGGATGGTCTCCGGATCGGTGGCGTCCGAGTGCAGAACGGCGGTCTCCTCGAGGTTGGCCGCCAACTCCTGACACCGTTCCAGCCGCTTCTCCAGGATGAAGACCGGAATCCCCTCCTTTTCGATGCGCGCGGCGATCTGTTCCGCCTTCCAGCCGCCGCCGGCGATGACGATCTTGCGATTCTGCACCGGTCGCCGCCCCAGCAGGGTGATGATCTTGGACAGCTCGGTGCGGGCACCGGTGGTGATGAAAACCCGATCCGTCACGTTCAGGATGGTGCGTCCGTTCGGAATCATCACCTCGCCACCCTTGTCCACGGCCACGATCAGGGCGCCGACCTTGGAAAGCTCCGCGATCTCCATCAGCGGACGCCCGATCAACGGGCTCTCCTCGCCAAGACGGAAACCGGCGATGCTGATCGAACCGTTGTCGAACGGCACCACCTCGAAGGCCTGATCGACCTGCAACAGGTCGAGCACGTTCTCCACCGCCGCATATTCGGGACTGAAGATGGTCGCGCCACCCAGGCTGTCGCCGCGCACCAGGGCCGGATTGTCCAGGAACTGCTTTTTTCGCACCCGCGCGATGATACGCGCCGACGGATTGACCGCCCGCGCCATCAGGGTGATGATGATGTTGCTTTCATCCGAATTGGTGACCGCGAGGATGAGATTGGCCTTGTCCAGGCCCGAGGCAAGCAGAAAGGCGCCGTCCGAAGTATCGCCATGCACGGCCTGGAGATCCATGGTCTCCTGCAGGTGGCGAATCACACCCAGATCGTTGTCGATGATGACCACGTTGTGGTCTTCAACGGTGAGACTCTTGGCGAGGGTGATCCCGACGAGCCCCGCGCCGACAATCATGATTTCCATGCTCAATCAACCATCCGAAGTCTGGCGCGCATGAATGACGGAGCAGCTCCGCGCCCAGGCGTGATTCGCCCATGGGGCGTTTCAGGCCGGGTGTTTCATGCAACCACGTCTATGGAAGGGCGTTCCGGATCGGATTGAGGATCCTTGAAAACGCCACCGCTCTTGGCTTGCTGCAAAAACAAGGTGTTCACCGCGCGCTGATTGAGACTCACCTTGCCCTGTCTTGCCAATAGGAGGCGTTCCTGGATGGTTGGTTTGTGGCGGGGTTGAGGAAGGGACTCGTCACCCCCCTCGGGTTCCTCCTCTTCGGATTCGTGCCGACGACGGGCATTGCGACTCTTGGCGTTCTGTTTGACGGTTTCGACGTTGCGCGCTTCCAGCCGCTCCGAATTATTCGTGCGGATATCGTGGGGCACCTTCACGAGGTTGGATTGCTCCAACATCGGATTGCTCGTCCCCAAGAGGTTGATGGCTGGTATGGCGTTGAACATGTCACACCTGAGTTAATCCAACAGAACGTCTTCGTCCCATGCCCAGAAGTTAACAACAAAACCCGACAAACTTCCACTCACGCATCTTATCGACCTTGGGGCCTGGCAAGTCAACCATTTTTCGCGATTTCGACCCTCTTTTCCCTCCTTGATCCATCTTCATTTCGCTCACCGCACCAGGTTCAACAGGGTCTGATTCATCTGATCCAGGCGCTGCACCAGGATTTCGATCAACTGATCCTTGATCTTGTGCTGCATCTGGGAATCCAGATCGTGCATCGTCTCGCTGGTGATGGTGAAACAGATCATCTTTTCGTTGGCGATCACGTTGGTGGTACGCGGACGCTGGGTGAGAAAGGAGATCTCACCGAACACCGTGCCTGGTTCCAGATAGGTGATCACCCGATCCGGATGGGATTTCTTGGTGACAATCGCGGTTCCCTTCAAAATGATGAACAGCGAATTGTCCTCGGCATCCTCGCGAATCAGGTACTCCCCGGACTCATAGGTCTCGAAGTAGCAATCCAGCCCCAAGAGGCGATCCTTCTCCTCATCGGTGAAGGACCAGAAAAAGGGGATGTTGTCGAGCAAACGTTGCATGATCATGCGTTCACCTGTTGTCCTGGCTAGTAAAACCTACCCACGATGGGGGCCTACAGCAGGATTTGATCATCTTGCGCCGTTTCCTTATCAAGATATTATCAAATCCTCTGCTCAAACGATAGGGAAGAGATGCATCCCTGAAAAAAATCATCGAATCCACCCGCCGCCAAGCACCCGATCCCCGTCGTAGAACACACACGCCTGTCCCGGAGCGATGGCCCGTTGCGGGGTATCGAAAGTCACCCGTGCCCGGGATGCGGATAACGGTTCGAGCCGGGCTGGTCGTGGCGGGGTGGCGTGACGGAGCTGGGCCAGAACCGGAATGGTCGCCTGCAATGGTCGCAAGTCGAGCCAGTGCAACCCCTCCACCTCCAGCGCATCACGCGCCAGGGCCTCGGCGGGTCCGACCACCAGGCGGTTGGCTCCCGGTTCGATGGCGAGCACATGCAAGGGATGACCGACGGCCACCCCCAGGCCATGCCGCTGTCCGATGGTATAGTTCCCCAGACCCCGATGGGTTCCCAGAACCCGTCCCGTCCGGTCCACGATCGGTCCGGGGGTTTGGGTATCATCCCGGCCCATGCGCTTGAAAAAAGCCGCATAATCCCCATCCGGCACAAAACAGACATCCATGCTCTCGCGTTTTTCGGCCAGATGCAGGCCAAACCCCTCGGCCAGACGCCGGGTCTCATCCTTGCTCATCCCGCCCAGGGGAAAGCGGACCCGCGCCAGATCCTCGATCCGGGTCGCGAAGAGAAAATAGGATTGATCCTTTTTCGGATCCCTCCCGCGCAGCAGATGGGGCACACCCCCGACCCGTTCGATGCGGGCGTAGTGGCCGGTGGCCAGAAATTCGGCATCGAGTGCCATGGCCTTGTCGAGCAGCAGACGAAACTTGAGGATCTGGTTGCAGCGGATACAGGGGTTGGGGGTCCGTCCATTGGCATAGGAGGCCAGAAAATCCTCGACCACCGCATCCCGGAACGGACGCTCCAGATCCAGGGCATAGAAGGGAATGCCCAAGGTCTGGGCCACCCGGCGGGCATCCTGGAGATCCTCCGGGGCGCAGCAGGTGCGCCCTTGACCGGGCAGGATCTGTCCATGATCCCACAAGCGCATGGTCAGGCCGATCACCTCCCACCCCTGAGAGAGGAGCAGGGCCGCGGTGGTCGCGGAATCGACCCCGCCAGAGAGGGCCACCGCCGCCCGGCGGCGTGACGCGGGGGGAGGTGAGGACGGCATGTCGCTCTCCGCGCAAACGTTCATGGCACGATGGTCGCCGACGCGCGCATCACCGCCCTCACGGCTCCAACAACTGCTCGCGGAACAGATCCAACCAGCCGGGCAGACGCCCCGCCTCGCCAGCGGTCGCCTTCGCCACCCCCTTCTTCCCCTCCTCCACCGCCAGGGCGCACCGCCCCATGGGCAGATCGGGGGGGCGCTTGATGCTGGTGGCATCCCCCACGCGCCGGAACTCCAAACGCATCTCCACCCGCCGACTCTCCTCGGGACTCGACTTGATGGCCGTGACCGACGCCCCGTCGATGATCAGCAACTCCTGCAAGCGACGCAATTTCTCTGGAGGCAGATCCACGGAGAGCAGGGCGCACAACACCGATTGGGCCCGCTTGAGGCTCAAATCCACGTTATAGAGATAACTCCCCGCCGCGTCGGTGTACCCTTCGATGTGGACCCGCTCCATCCAGCGCTCCCCCTCGGCCCCGGCACGGGCCTCCAGAAGCACCGGGACAAAGGCGCGCAACGTCTCCACCGCCTCGGCGGTCAGTTGATAGCTGTTGAAGGCGAACCGGGCCTTGTCGCCGAAATTGATCGAGTGATCCTCATGGTTGACGCGCAGATCCAAACCCGACTCCTCGGCCATGAGATCGAG
>JADGAY010000146.1 GCA_015231775.1 Magnetococcales bacterium
CGTGCTGCTCAAATGGCTGCGCAATTTGGCGGGTCATGCCTGGCCCGCATCGGCTGTTTGGCATGTGCCAAACAACCTCTTAGAACCCATCGTTGAAAAAAAGGTTCCCAGGATGATCGACACATTCCCCAATCCCTGTCCACAACGGGACTACCGGATCGACATGACCTGTCCGGAGTTCACCTGCGTCTGCCCCAAGACCGGTCAGCCGGATTTCGCCGAAATCCGCATCGCCTACATTCCGGATGCCCTGTGCGTGGAGTTGAAGTCCTTGAAGATCTATCTGTGGAGCTATCGCGACCAGGGAGCGTTTCACGAGGCGGTCACCAATCGGATCCTGGACGATCTGGTGACCGCGGTCGCCCCGCGCGCCATGACCGTCACCGGCGCCTTCAATGTGCGCGGCGGCATCACCACCGTGGTCACCGCCCATCACGGCGCGCCCATGGGGGAGGGCCAGTTCTGAACTCCTTGGTCTGGCGCAAAAAGCATCGGGGAGCCGTGGCTCCCCGATCAGGTCTGGAAAGCGGCTGGGCGAATTCGGGTCATTCCGCCTGCTGGCGCTGCTGCAACTGCTGCTGATACAACGCCATGAAGTTGATCGGATCGAGCACCACCGGGGTGTAACCGCCCTCGGTCACCAGACTGGCCACCACCTGACGCGCGAACGGGAAGATGATGTTCGGACACTCGATCCCCAGCATGGGGGCGATGTGCTCGTGGGGGATGTTGCGCATCAGGAACAGACCGGCATAGGTGACATCGACCAGAAACAGGGTCGCCTCCCCAACCAGCACCTTGACGGTGATGTGCAGGGTCGCCTCGAAGTGCTCCGGTCCCTTCTGGGCGGCGTTGCTCTCCAGTTGGTACTCGGTGCGCGGCTCGCCGGGATCACGAAAGCTCTCCGGCGCGTTGGGGTTTTCGAAGGATAGATCCTTCAGATAGAGCTTCTCGACGCGAAAGACCGGTTGACCGGCGGGCGGGGTTTGGGTGGATTCGTCCGACATGGATGTTCTGCCTTGCGTTAGGGGTGATGGATCCTCGGATTCCAAGGGATCGAATGGTAAGAACCGGCCCCACTTATGAGCGCCACGTGATCGTAAGTCAAGAGTTCCCGGAACCCTGCAGCTCCTTGGGCAGGGGAAAGGCGAGATGCTCGCGGGAGACCGCCAGGGTCTCCACCCGGTCGATGCGATCCTTCAAGTGCTCCAACAACGCGTCGATCAGGATCTCCGGAGCCGAGGCCCCGGCGGTCACCCCCAGACGCTCCACCCCCTCCAGCCACGCCTCCCGCACATCCCGAAACGATTCGATCAAGTGCGCCCGGGTGCCGCACCGTTCCGCCACCTCGCGCAGGCGGTTGGAGTTGCTGCTGTTGGGCGCGCCAAGCACCAGGATCAAATCGCACTGTTCGGCCAGGGATTTGACCGCGTTCTGACGGTTCTGGGTGGCGTAGCAGATATCCTCGCGGGTGGGGCCCAGGATGTCCGGAAAGCGGCCTTTGAGCGCTTCGATCACCCCGGCGGTTTCGTCCATGGAGAGGGTGGTCTGGGTGACGTAGGCCGTGGGGGTTGCCGGGTCCAGGGGAAGGGTGTCGATCTCCTCGATGCGGCTGATCACCGTCATCCGCCCTTCCGGAAGTTGACCCATGGTCCCTTCCACCTCCGGATGGCCCTTGTGGCCGATGAGGATGACGTGTCGTCCGTCGTGGTCGCGCCGTTCCGCCTCGCGATGCACCTTGGAGACCAGCGGACAGGTGGCATCCAGGATCCGCAGGGGGCGACGCGCCCCCTCGGCCTCCACCGCCTTGGAGACCCCATGGGCGGAGAAGATCGCCACCGCGCCATCCGGGATCTCGTCGAGTTCATGGACGAAGACCGCACCCTTGGCCCGCAGCGACTCCACCACCCAGCGGTTGTGGACGATCTCGTGACGCACGTAGATCGGGGGTGGAAAGGTCTCCAGCGCTTTCTCGACGATGGCGATGGCCCTCTCCACGCCGGCGCAGAAGCCACGGGGTTCGGCGAGCAGGACGATCATGGGTGGTCTCCGCGAGCGCTGGGTGGCATGGGGATCACCGCTTGACGGGAGGTGTGGGGTCCGAAGTCGGGGTGCGCGGCACCTGGACCACCCGGCGCGGCTCGGGCGGCGGTGGAGGCGGCGGTGGTTTGCCCTGGTTGCTCATGATGGCGTCCTGGGGCTCTTCTTTTGTCCGAACGGGGCGTTCGGGGGGGCATAGAGATTTCTGTAGGTCACACTCACCCCTTCGCGGATATCACGAATGGGGGGTGGCGGTTGTGGGATTTGTTTTTTGATGGGTTCGGTCTTGGATGGATCAACCATGATTTTCTCCAGTCAGATGGATCGAATAGGCGCTGGTTTTCTGATTTTGAATGGGTGCGGACTTGTTCAGTTCACCAAAATAGAAACAAAATGCAGTTGACAGAAGTATGAATGCGGTTACAAGGAGGGTTATGCCGGTTTTGTTTAAATCATTTGAACGACGATCATTGCATTCGGCATTTTTTGTTGAACACTCAATATAGTAGTCAATAAGATATTGGGAGAAAAATTTATTCGTCAATTGATCTGTTTTGTCAAAATCTTTATAGGTCTCTTCCAGGATCTGTCTGTACTCTTCTGAGTTGCGTAGCCATGGTATCATTGAGTATACATTGTTGATCCATGCCTTTCTGAAATAATTTATGGCTATGCCCAATGCAAATATGGAAACAGAAAACAAGATCCAGAAGGCGATTTCAAGTGTTGAAAAATGATGGTGATGAAAGTTGTGAATAAACAAACCCAAAACACCAATCAAGGAGATGATCAGAGCCAGTGGCCATTGCAATCTGGAGTTGATTTTCTCACGCGCGTCGATCTCGTGAAAGTACATCTTTTCATACAGTTGAAAGATTTCCTTATTTTCAACCGTGTAAACCGGCTTGACCTCGTTATCGTCGTTCATGTTTTCAGTGTTCCGGTCAGGCGTGCCGGGCAGTCGAGTCCCTGCGTGACCAGATGTTCCCGGATTCCCGCGACGATCTCGCCTGCGATCAGGGGTTTGTGGAACAGGGCCGTGCCCACGCCCACCGCCGAGGCGCCCACCAGCATGAACTCCACCGCGTCACGGGCCGAGGCGATACCCCCCTGGCCGATGATGGGGATGCCCAAGGGGGCCGCCACCTCGCGCACCCGCCACACCTGCAGCAGGGCCGCCGGTTTGATCGCCGGGCCGGAGAGTCCCCCTTGCACGTTGCCGAGGATCGGGCGTCCGGAGTGCCACTCCACGGCCATGCCCATGTAGGTGTTGACCGCCGAGAGTATGTCGGTGCCGGATTCGATGGTGGCGCGGGCGATGACGCGGATGTCGGTGACGTTCGGGGAGAGCTTGGTGATGAGTGGCTTGGTGGTTGCCTGGCGTACTGCCGTCACCACCCGCGCGGCCATGATCGCGTCCGAACCGAAGGCCACGCCCCCCTCCTTGACGTTGGGGCAGGAGATGTTGATCTCGATGGCCGCCACGGGGGAGTTGTCGAAAAGCCGCGCCACCTCGGCGTACTCGTCCACCGTGGAGCCGGCGATGTTGGCGATGAAGCGGGTGGGCAGGTGTTGGATGCGCGGCAGGATGGTCTCGACGACGTGGCGGGCGCCGGGATTTTGCAGACCGATGGCGTTGAGCATGCCGGCTGGGGTTTCGGCCACCCGCGGGGGAGGGTTACCCTCCTTGGGGTTCAGGGTGGTTCCTTTGAGGCAGATCGCGCCGACCGAGGCGAAGTCGAACCCTTCGACGCGGGTCAGCTCCTCGGCGAAGCCGGCGCAGCCGGAGAGCAGCATCAACGGATTGGCGAGGGTCATGCCGGCGAGGGTGACCTGGAGTGTGGGTTCCATGGAAAATCCTCGTGTGGATGGTGCCATGCGTGGCAAAGGGTGCTGTTTTCACGGGGCGCGAATCGGTTCCCCGCGTCAGGCAGGGTCTGGTCGCGCTCCGCGCATCATGTTCCGTTGATCCGTTTGTACGCTCCCCGTTTGATCAGGTATGCGGGAAAGGCGAAGATCCACAGGAGCAGACAGGCGAGAAACCAACCCAACCACCCCATGCCGAGAAATCCAGGGATTTGTCCACGTTTGATTCCAATGGCCCGTGCATCGATCAAAACCCACAGAGAGGTGACGACAATGATGGCCTTGATGATGGTTTCAACCGTCTCCAGGTGCTCCATGGGTTGCTCGCTCTATCGGGTGGGTTGGTGTGAACGTTGGATCCGCGCGGCGCGGGTCATCGGCTCCGCCCCTGTTTTTTGCGTGCCTTCTGGCCATTCGGGCCAGATGGGGGAGAGGCAAGGGGAGCGCGTCCCGTGCCTCCCCACACCCGCCGGGGCGCTTCGCCCATCGCTCCCTTGCAAACGTGATCAGTGTGCGTGGTTGACGCCGAACGCCACCCCCTCCTTGCCCAACAATACCGCCAGATCCTCCAGAATCGCATCCAACCGCGCCTGACTGGTCGCTTCGGCCCGGGCCACCAGAATCGGTTGCGTGTTCGACACCCGCAACAACCACCAACCGTCCGCCACCCGCACCCGCGCGCCATCGATGTCCGACAACGCCGCGCCCGCATCCCGCAAACGGGTCAACACCCGCTCCATGATCACGAACTTCTGATCGTCCGGACAGGGAATGCGCAACTCCGGCGAGGCATGCATCACCGGCAGATCGTTCAACTCCTCCAGCAACGGCCCCGGACGCGCCACGGCCAGCTCCAACAACCGCATCGCCGCATACAGGGCATCGTCAAAGCCGTAATACCGATCCGCGAAGAAGAGATGGCCGCTCATCTCGCCAGCCAACGGCGCGCCGGTCTCCCGCATCTTGCTCTTGATCAGCGAATGACCGGTCTTCCACATGATCGGTTCGCCGCCCGCCTTGGCCACGGCGTCGAACAGACGCTGGGAACACTTCACATCCCCGATCACCGCCGCGCCCGGATCCCGCGTCAGAATGTCCCTGGCGAAGAGAATCATCAACATGTCGCCCCACAGAATGCGACCTTGGGCATCCATGGCGCCGATGCGATCCCCGTCGCCGTCAAAGGCGATTCCCAACTCCGCGCCGGTCTCTTTCATGCGCGCGGCCATCATCTCGAGATTTTTCGGCTCGGTCGGATCCGGATGGTGGTTCGGGAAGGTGCCGTCCACTTCGGCGAACAGCACCTCGCCGTGAATCCCCGGCAAACGCCGCAGGATCTCTCCGGCTACCACCCCGGTGGCACCGTTGCCGCAGTCGAGGATCACCTTCAGGGGACGACCGGGATGAAAATCCCGACAGATCCGATCGATATAGGTATCCAGGATCTCCTGCTTCTCCGAGGAGCCCCCTGGCAGCGCCGGAAAGTCCCGCGCCTCCAGACGCCGCTTGAGCGCCTGGATTTCTACCCCGTAGACCGGACGCCCGGCGCGCATCATCTTGATGCCGTTGTGATCCGGCGGGTTGTGACTGCCGGTGATCATGATGCCGGCGTCGGCCTTGAAATGGTGGGCCGCGAAATAGAGCCCCGGCGTGGGCACCAGCCCCACGTCGATCACCCGCATCCCCCCCAACACCAACCCGTCGATCAAACCCTGGGCCAGCACCGGCGAGGAGATGCGCCCGTCACGCCCCACGGTCACGGTGAGGTTGGCCTGGCGCCCCTCGGCGCGCAGATGGGCGGCAAAGGTGCGACCCAGATCGCGGAACAGTTCGGGCGACAGATCCTTGCCCATCACGCCGCGAATGTCATACTCCCGGAAAATGAATGGATTGACGACGATCATGATGGCCTAGCGTCCCACGCAGACGTAATGGAAACCCACCCGACGCATCGCGGATGGATCGTAGATGTTGCGGAAATCACAGAACAGATACCGCCCGTCCGGACGGGCGCGCATCCCCTGGCGGATGGTGTTGAGATCCAGATTGCGGAACTGGTTCCATTCGGTCAGGATCAGCACCAGATCCACCCCCTGGCAGGCGGCGTAGGCGTTGGCCGCGAAACGCACCCCGCCATCGGGGAAGTTCTCCTCGGCGGTACCGCGGATCTCCGGATCAAAGGCGACGATTTGCGCCCCCAGACGCGCCAATTCCGGCACGATCACCCGCGAGGGGGAGTCGCGCATGTCGTCGGTGTTGGGCTTGAAGGTCAATCCGAGCACGCCGATGGTCAGACCGGTCAACTCCGCGCCCACCGCCTTGACCACCTTGTCCACCATGCGATGTTTCTGTCGGGTGTTGGACTCGATCACCGCCTCGACGATGGTCATCGGTTCGCCAAACGCCTCGGCGGTGCGTACCAGGGCCTGGGTATCCTTGGGGAAACAGGAGCCGCCGTAGCCCGGACCGGGATGCAGGAACTTGCCGCCGATGCGGCGATCCAATCCCATCCCCTTGGACACATGATGCACGTCCGCGCCCACCGACTCGCACAGGTTGGCGATCTGGTTGATGAACATGATCTTGGTGGCCAGAAAGGCGTTCGAGGCGTATTTGGTCAACTCGGCGGTGGGGATGTTGGTGATCAGGATCGGCGTCTCGATCAGGTACAGGGGGCGATAGAGACTCTTGAGCACATCCACCGCCCGTTCGTCCTCCACGCCGATCACCACCCGGTCGGGACGCATGAAATCCTCGATGGCCGAACCCTCGCGCAGGAACTCCGGATTCGAGGCCATGGCGAAATCGGCCTCGGGATTCTCCTGGCGGATCATCTCGGCGATGCGCGCTCCGGTCCCAACGGGCACCGTGGATTTGGTGACCACCACCGTGAAACCCTGGATGTGCCGGGCGATCTCCTTGGCCGCGGCAAAGACATACTGGAGATCCGCCGCGCCGTCTCCACGCCGCTCCGGGGTGCCCACCGCGATGAAGACCGCCTCGCTCTCCGCGACCGCCTTGCCCAGATCGGTGGTGAAATTCAACCGTCCGGCGTCGGTATTGCGTTGCACCAGCCGGTCGAGACCGGGTTCGAAGATCGGAATGCCGCCCCCAAGCAGACGTTCGATCTTCTCCGCGTCGGAATCGACACAGGTGACGTGTACCCCGAATTCGGAAAAACAGGCCCCGGAGACCAAACCCACGTAGCCGGCGCCGATCATGGTGATGCGCATGGTGTTTTAGGATCCTTGCTTGGCTTGAAGAGATGTCAACCCTGACTCGCGACCAGATCACGCAGGAAGGGCAGCAGCCGTTCGCGCAGTTGTGGACATTGCAGGGAGAAGGCGGCGTTGGCCATCTGGAAACCCACCTTGTCGCCGCAGTCGTAGCGCGTGCCGCGGAAGCGGAAGGCGAAGACGGACTGCTGCTCCAGAAGGCCGGCGATGGCGTCGGTGAGCTGGATCTCGCCGCCCACGCCCTGATGGCGCCGCTCCAGGTAGTTGAAGATCTCCGGGGTGAGGATGTAGCGTCCGATGACCGCCAGATTGGAGGGTGCGGCGGCG
>JADGAY010000147.1 GCA_015231775.1 Magnetococcales bacterium
ATACCCTCATCAAACAGACCAAACCGGCTGCCGATGTCATCCGCCTTACAGACGAAGACGGCTTGGTTCTGCTCGTTCAACCCTCTGGCGCGAAGTGGTGGCGGTTTCGGTATCGGTTCCACGACACAGCCAAGATGCTCAGTCTGGGCACCTATCCAGAAGTGTCGCTCAAGCTGGCGCGTGAGAAGCGCGACGAGATGCGCCGTCTGGTGGCCGAAGGGGTTGACCCTTCGATCCATCGCAAGGTGGCCAAGCGCGCGGTTACAGAGACAGGCAAAAATCAGTTCGAGGCTATAGCGCGGGAGTGGATCGCGAAGGAAACCCCTTCCTGGGCACCGACACACACGGACAAGATCGTTCAGAGGTTGGAACGGGATATCTTCCCCTGGCTGGGAGGGGTAAGCGTCCGTGAGATCACGGCCATGCAGATTCTCGAATGCGTCCGGCGCATCGAGAGTCGCGGCGCTTTGGATACCGCGCATCGAGCGAAACAGAATATCGGACAGGTCATGCGCTACGCCATCGCCACGGGCCGTGCGGATCGCAACCCGGTTCCTGACCTGCAAGGCGCACTTCCTACTCCAAAAGGCGGGCACTTTGCTGCCATCACCGACCCTGACGCCTTCGGGGAGTTGCTGCGCGCCATGGACGCCTATTCCGGGTATCCCTCAGTCAAGAACGCTTTGCGCTTGCTGCCGCTGGTATTCCTGCGCCCTGGAGAGTTGCGCAAAGGCACATGGGATGAGGTCGATTTAAAATCTGCGACGTGGAGCATTCCAGGGGAGCGCATGAAGAGCGGCGAGCCGCATATCGTGCCGTTGAGCAAACAGGCTGTCGCGCTTCTGGAGGAGCTGTTGCCGCTGTCTGGAGGGCAAGGGTATCTCTTCCCCACCCCTCGCAACCGGAACGCACCGATCACCGATATGGCGCTCAACGCGGCCTTGAAGGCATTGGGTTATTCCGGCCAGCAACAGACCTGCCACGGCTTCCGGGCCACGGCACGCACCCTGCTGGACGAGAAACTCGGATTTCGCATCGAATGGATCGAGCATCAGTTGGCGCACGCCGTCCGGGATCCCCTGGGGCGCGCGTATAATCGTACCTCGTTTCTGGAAGAGCGACGAAAGATGATGAGTCGTTGGAGCGAATATCTGGAAGAGTTGAAAGAAGCCCGAGTGATTCAATAAGGCAATGACCGACTTAAGCTTGACGAACACCACAACCAGTCTGCTGCGTGCGGGAGATTAGGCCGGGGGAAAATCACTTCAATTTATGTTCGGAGAAGGGTAGGGTAACTCGATGTGGAAATTGATAAAAACTGTAAAAGCAATCGCGTTGACAACAAAGTCGCGGCGGTGATACGTTCTGAATGCGGCAGATGGTACCTGCTACGGCATGGGAGGAGCGCCAACTCCTCCCACCCATAAACCTGTTCCACGCGTTGAGCCCCTGAGAAGGTATCGCTTAGTATCGTGGCAGCAAAAAGAGTACAATAAGAAACAGTAGGAATCAATAAAAAATTCTACATTATTGTATATTTTTGCATAACGATTTAGAGCGCCAAATCGCGTGGAACTCCTTGATTTAAAGGAGATTTTCCATGAAAAGTTGTAAAGAACAAGCTATGGATTTGCCAGGATCGGTGGAGATGATTCTTCGGTTGCCACAGGTCGTCAGAATGACCGGCCTGTCTGTGGCCACCTTATATCGTCTCATAGACCAGGGTAAGTTTCCACGTCAGGTGGGGCTAGGTGGGCGTGCAGTTGGATGGCCGCTCTCTCATATCAATGCCTGGATCGATGCGCGCATTTCCGCAGCGCATGCGGCATAAGGGAGAGCAGCATGCACACATCATCAAAGCAACCGCGCCTGGATCGCTTTGCGCACCTCCCGTCTGAAATGGTGGAGCGCCCACAGTGGGTGGCATGGAAACAGGCATCAAAAACAGGCTCTACGAAACCCAGCAAGATTCCTGTAAACCCGAAGACAAGGAAAAACGCCAGCGCGACCAGGCATGAGGATTGGGGCACTTTTGCGCAAGCCCTCGCCGCCTGCGCGCAGGATCCCAACCTCAAAGGTTTGGGATTTGTTTTTACGCCTGTGGATCCGTTCCTCGGGATCGATCTGGACCAATGCCTGGAGCCAGACACCCTGGAACCGTTCCCATGGGCGCAAGAGATCATCCGAAAATGCGCCAGCTATACGGAAATTTCGCCCGGCGGAACCGGTATTCACATCATCGTCAGGGGCAGCTTACCCCCCGGCGGCAACCGCTGCGGCCCTGTGGAGATGTATGAGGCCAAACGCTTTTTCACCATGACAGGCAAGCGCATCAACGGCACACCGTCCGAAATCCGCGAGTGCCAAGAGGCGGTGGATGCGATCCATGCCCAGCATATCGTGAACGCACGGAACAAAGACCCAAACCTCCCCATCGGCACCGATCATTCCTCTGCTAATGATGAGGTTCCCGCGCTCTCAGACGAAGAGGTCTTGCATCATGCCAGGAGCGCCAGTAACAGGGATAAATTCAACGCACTATGGCAGGGGCGGATTGATGACTACACATCTGAAAGCGAAGCGACTCTGGCCCTGTTAAATTTCCTCGCATACCACAGCCACTGCAACCGTGAACAAATGGACCGACTTTTTCGGCAATCCGAACTCATGCGCGATAAATGGGACGAGTCGCGAGGAGAAACAACCTGGGGCGCACAGCAAGTAGAGAAAGCTATCAAGGACACGAAACCGTTGCTTCCAGCCAACGACAACGACCATCGCCCCATCATTCGCTGCGATCAAGGGGAGATGCATCGCATCGTGGAGGAGGCCGAGATGGCCCTGAAAGATGCCGATTTGGTTTTTCAGCAAAACGGTCGCTTGGTCCGGGTGGTCCGGTTGCCTGTCGGTGGCACAGATGCCACAAACAACGCCGCCTTGAGCATCCAAGATGTGGATCCAAATTGGCTGGGTATGGAGTTGGCGCGTGTGGCGCGGTGGGAGAAATTCATCGGAACCAGTAAGTCGTACCGTTCCACCGATGTCCCGGTTGATGTCTCCAAAGCGGTTCTGGCTAATGCTGGAAACTGGCCCTTTCCTCACCTTGAGGCTGTGATCGAAGCGCCCACGATTCGCCCTGATGGGTCCCTGCTCAATCGACCTGGATACGATCCAAAGACCGGACTTTACTTCGATCCCAACGGAACGGAGTTTCCGCCCATCCCTTCAAATCCAACAAAAGCAGACGCTGAACATGCGCTGGTCGTATTGAAAGAGGTGCTGGAGGAATTCCCCTTCGTCGATGATCATCACCGTTCGGTAGGCCTATCCGCGATTCTGACGGTACTGGTGCGACGTTCATTGCGATCAGCACCGATGTTTGGGATTTCTGCCCCGAAAATGGGAAGCGGCAAAAGCCTTCTGGCGGATGTGATCACCATGATCGGCACAGGACACTCTGCCCAGGTCATGTCTCAGGTCACAAATCCAGAAGATGAAAGAAAACGGATATTTTCTCTGCTGCTCAATGGCGATGCCGTAGCGGTCATCGACAACGTGGAAAAGCCCATAGAAAGCGACGCGTTGTGCTCGGTGTTGACCGAAGCGAATTTTCTGGACCGGGTCTTGGGCAAATCAGAAACCAGAAAAGCGCCCTGTTTGACGACATGGATCGCGACCGGGAATAACCTGCGCTTCAAGGGAGACATTTCCACACGGGTTTTGATCTGCCGGTTTGATGCACGCGTCGAGCGTCCAGAAGAGCGAGAGTTCAAAAAAGATTTGCGCGTCTGGATCAAGGAATACCGACCAAAACTTGTACAGGCTGGTCTGACGATCCTCAGAGCCTATGTGGAAGCCGGGAAGCCGCGTCTGGAAATCAAGCCATTCGGACGTTTTGAAGCGTGGAGCGACATGGTCCGTTCGCCTCTGATCTGGTTGGGTGAACCCGATCCTTGCGCCACTCGTATCGAGGCCGAGGCATCAGACCCGGTACGGGAGCACTTGGTCGTGCTGCTCATCGCGTGGCACAACACCTTCGAGGGCAAGGCCATGACGTGCAAAGAGGTACTCCATGAACGCGATCTCTCCATTAAATCGAATTTGGCCGAAGCCATCGCTCAACTTCCATTAAATCCGCACATAGATACTGCTCGGGCTCTTGGCGACTTCCTGTCAAAGCACAAGGAGCGCATAGAGGACGGCATGTGGTTTAAAGGCGCTGGGAAAAGGGGTGGCGTGGCGCTTTGGTGCGTTGGGAGGTCAGAAGCGCAACCTTCGGCCAGCGCATGAGAAGAGGAAGTGGCTGCGGTTTGGTAGCACAAAATTCGCACCGGAAAGCGAATCTCGGGCCGAAGGGCCGAAGTCGGTGATCAAGTGGGGGGCTGGTTTTCACCAGCCCCCTTTGTCCACAGGATGCCTTTCTTTTTTCCACATGCCATAGCTTGTCGATGTCTTCAGACGCCGTTCAGGGGGTCAGGGGGTCACAGGGGGTCAGATTCCAACCCTATGTGAAAAATGTCAAAGAGGATAATATGCATATACACATATATACGTTTTTATAGAAGGGTGGGAAAATGACCCCCTGTGACCCCCTGACCCCCCTCCCTCTAAAAACACCCCCCTGTGGAAACGAGCCTCTGACTCGATGCTTGACCAAGCAGAAACAAAAAACTATGCTCCACCCGACGCAAGCGGTGTGGCCGATGCCCTGGGAATTCAGCACGAACGGAAACGAAGCCCCTGTATGACCTCCCTTTAACTCAGGGTGGTTCGCGCAGGACTCCGAGACCGGAAAAAGCGCCAGACTTTTGCCAAAGGCCTATGCGCCCCTGTGGAGACAACCGGCACCTGAGCGCCCCGTTTCTTTGCCGCGCAAATCCGCCAGGGAAGTTTTGAAGCTCTGCTGGCTGAGGGCAACACCTCGGCATGGTCCGACCGCACCCATGGCAGGAAAATGGAGCCAGGGCGTCGAGACCCACGACACGTCTGGCGCATGAGAACATCAGCGCTTGGGCCGAAGGTCAAGAGCGTCATGGACGGTCCAGGATGCGAGACAGGACCGTCCAGAATCCGGGCGCATCTGCTCATGCCCCGTGCGCCTCGCCTGCATAGCTCTGACGCGTTCTGCGTGTCGAGAGGAGAAGAGGGATGACTGGTAATCCTGAAACGCCTCTGAGCGCGTTGTAGAGGCCGAGAATAAGGGTTCGGTGATATGGGAGCAGAAGTTGCGAGCCAAAGGCCGTAGGTTCTCCGACATGATCGGGGAAGCGGCTGCCAAAGGCCCGGACGCGGGCTAGTCGCAGTCTGTTTTTGAGGTGTTCCGCTGGCAGGTAGCCCTGACGTGCATGACGCCGCCATGGGAGTCCCGTGGCTTGGTAACCCGGTTGATGCGCTTGGCGCAGCGGTGGCGCAAGGGGCTATCCCCGCGCAGGAGGGGGAACCTTCTCCTTGTTGATATTGTATTGACTACTTGTTTGACATCAACGCAAAATATGGCATCTCTTGTTCGCATTGGTGCTTCTTGCATAACTACGTGATAATATAAACCTCGATCCTTTAGGGAAATGATGCATGGCCTACCATGAATCATCCGGCATGGGCTGGTGGCCTGCCATCATGATCTTCGCCGTGATGTTCGCTGGCAATGGATGGTGGGTGGAACTCCTGGTCGCAGGAATCGTGTTCTTTTCATTGTCCGATTTGTGGCGTGCCGTGTTTCTTCCATTCTTGGTTGCTTATTGGTGGATCCGCACACTCAATCAACCATACAAACCTCCATACTCCGCGACCAATCCCGTGCTGTCCATTCCAGGGGCTACGCGGGACAGGTCCTATTGGTTGATCCGCAAACACAAAAAACCATCCAAACCTCCATACTCCGCGACCAATCCCGTGCTGTCCATTCCAGGGGCTACGTGGGACAGGTCCAGTTCAATCGAATCGGATGTGCCTTCCGCGTCGCCACGTCCGCAGATAAAACCTGCCGTCCAACCCTCGATCAACGTGGTTGTCACGCCTTCCATCGTTCCCGGAAAAGCGGTTGACGAGACACAACAGACACAACATGAGCCGTTCGTAACGGTTCGACTCGGGTTCCGCGAGACCACCCACCGAATTCCACCGCCCCCGCCATCGATCCGCGACGCTATCCAAACGCGTTGGATTCCACCTGGAGAGTCCGTCAAGGTGGCCGGGTTCTCTCTGCCGGGGGGGATGCTGTATGTCGGGAGTCCTGCTGACCGCACCAGGCGTGAGGATCCGTCGCTCATCGATCCTGCGCTCGCGGTGACCTCTCATCCCATCGATCCCGCTCAGAAATTGACCTCGTACCTACCGGATTACGCGCAGCTCACTCCAGATGCGCGTCGGGCCTATCTGCAGTGGTTGGCAGGCGGGCGACGCGAGCGAGAGATCGACATTGGCTACCTCTTTCTGTTCTATTACGGATTGGAACATCGGGTGCTGATCGATGCCCGTGACGATTTGGGCGCGCAGGCGGAAATCCCGTTGATTGTCCAAGAGATCCAGAGACTCCTGGTGATTTATGGATCAAATCATTCATTCCGGAACTATGCCACCGAACTTCTGGAATACCTGGAATCCATGACCATTGGGCCGGCGATCTACTCGGCCCCCTTTCCGGATGCTTGGCACTCCATGCCGCTACCAATGCGACTGCTCATCGGACAGGGGCCACTGGCCGTGGATCGGCAGCCCCTGCCAGCTTCTTGGGCGCTTGCTTGGCAGCTACCAATACGACTGCGCATCGGACTGGGTCAACTGGCCGTGGATCGGCAGCCCCTGCCAGCTTCTTGGGCGCTGGCCTGGGTCCTGTCTGATCCGAACCGGGTACTGCGCACACCGGTCAAACGGTGCGTTGATTACTTTGCGACACTCTTTCAGGTAAAATATACTGAATGGTTTGGCTTAGGCATGCGATTGCACGCCAATAAGACTAGGCTCACGATCTCTTACCGTGCAGCTTCCGACAAACTGACCGGACGGGAATTCAAGCGCGAACTCGATAAACTCCCGGAAATCGCGGCGCAATCCGCACCCCAGGCCAAGCTCCAAGAGTTGATCAATGCCTGTGCATCCTTGCTGGATCCTTATAGCCGTTTCATCGCCCGCCATCCGGAACTCGATAAGAGTCATGAGTCATGCCTGCTGCTGCCGTTACCTTGTTGGCCAGCCGAGTTGACGGCTGCGCTGGCCAAGATTCAGGAGCAGACGCAAAACGAGATGCAGGTCACCCGTTTTGGAGCGTTGATGGAGCGGTTGCATTGTGGGCCAACTCTGCCACGGGAGACAGCCTCCGCTTTGGCGACCGCATTGGCCGCATACAGGATTGGCATGGAACCGGATTTCGAGGGAGGGGGGAAGCGGTTCAAGCCGGACGATGTGGTGGTGCTTTTTCATGTCGGG
>JADGAY010000148.1 GCA_015231775.1 Magnetococcales bacterium
GGCAGCGGCGCTGCTTTTGGACGGCGCGCGGGAGACGGTCTCCAAGGCCGGGGTGTTGAGCAGCGAATCCTTGCGGCGTCTGCTCTGGGGGGTGCGGGAATGGAGTTCCACCCCGTGCGCGGGAGGGTATTACATCGTCGGCGAGGATGACTTCGTGCCGTTGCCGGAAGTTCGGTCCGCAACCTGCATGCCGGCGATGTTGTCCGTGGCCGGATTCCGCGTGGTGCTCAAGGCGGCCTCACCCGGTGAGGTCCGCGCCGACAAACAGGAAAAGAGTGATAAAACCGACAACAAAGCCAGCTCCGGGGCCAAACTCTGAGAGGCTGTTTGGTGGTTCCATTCATGGCCTTTGTCGGCTCTCCGGCAAGGGTCGAGCGGCTTTGAGAATCGTCGCGAGCGCGCGACGGGCGACAACCCTTTGACATCTTGATGGGGATTGATATCCGTGAACATCCGCACCATCTCCCGACTCCTCTCCTGGACCCTTTGTGGTCTGCTGTGCGCGGCCCCGCCCGCGGCCTGGGCCAAGGAGAGTCAACCGGGCAGTTGCGCGACCTTCGATTTCTCCGGCTTCTACCAGAACGACAAGCTGCAATGGGCCGGCGTGGCGCGGGTGCTGCGCAACAACGCCCCGCTCTTTGACGCCGCCACCGGAGAGAAGAAAGCCGGCGCCCTGCCGTTCAATCAGCAGGCGGAGATCCAGGAGGAGAAGAAGGATCGGGTCAAGATCCGTGCCTTCCGCTTCAAGGATCGACCGGAGACCATCGGCTGGGTGGCCAAAAGCGATTTATTGTGCCGCAACCTGCCGATCAAGAGCGATTCCGGCCTGGAGATGAAGTTCTTCATCAAGACCTCCACCGTGGCGCGTGACGAGTCGGGACAGGAGCCCAAGGTCCAGCCCTACCAGGATCCGGAGTTGAAGGAGTGCGTCGGCGGGGCGGGTCACTGTCGCGAGGGGGCGTCGCGCTTCCACATGTACTTCGTCTTCGACGAGACCGACAAGGCGGTGCTGCTGGCCGACCGCTACCGGCTGGAGGAGGATGGGATTCTGCTCGGCTGGGTGGACAAGGGCAATGGTTTCCTGTGGAACAACGCCTTCAGCCTGCGTCCCAAGGAGACCCTCACCTCCCCGGATCAACAGACGCCGGGCACCCTCTGCACCTACGAAAACCTCGATGACGCGGTCAACCACAACGCCGCGGCCTGTCAGCCGGTGGTGGGGGGCAAGGAGTGGTTCCGCTCCTCGCTGCGCATTCCGGTGCTCGACATGGTGAACGCCAAGAACCAGCACGTCGCCCCGTCCGGGCTTGACGGCGATGGGGGGCAGCGGTTGTTCTACAAGGTGGCCCTGGCCCGTCCGGGTCTGGTGGGACGGCGGGTGAATGAAGAGAAGGTGGCCATCTCGCCGACGCTGGCCAGCCGCATCCTGCCGGAATACAAGAACCTCTCCGCCAAGAAGAAGGTGGACATCTTCTTCCTGCTCGACGCCACGGCCAGCATGGAACCGGTGATCGACGCGGTGCGCGGCACCGCCGACAAGAGCGGCGTGATCCAGGAGATCATCCACACCCTGAAGAACACCCAGGGGTTCAAGGAGACCCAGTTCCGCTTCGGTTTCCGGGTCTATCGCGACCCTTACGCGGATAAGCTCTTTCCCGGCACGCCGGGGGATGGCATCGGCGAGGGTCACCCCTTCAACGACCTGTGCGAGCAGGACACGGCCACCCAGAAAACCGAATTCACCAAGTTCGAGGAGGCGATCGCCAAGGTCAAGGTGACCCAGGGCGATACCGAGGACGACTATCAGGAGAATCTCTACGGCGGCCTGGATCAGGCGTTGAAAAGCGACATGACCGCCTGTCCGGACCACTTGAAGCTGCTCTTCGTGATCGGCGACAGCGGGTACACCTCGACGCGCGGCGAAACGGACCGGCGTGGCCGGAGCCATGCCGTGGCCAAATATGCCCATCCGGTGACCCGCGAGGCGTTGGGCAAGCTGTTGCGCGGTGGCGCCGAAGCCGGGGCCAAGAGCAACAACGTCATTCCGTTCTTCATCCAGACCCCCTACAAGGGGGAGATGATGAAACATGTCCAATCCTACCGGACCGCCTACGAACAGTTCGAGGCCCAGACCCGTCATCTCCTCGAACAGAGCCTGCCCGCCACCGATCTTCAGGCCGGCGCGGTGAAGGATCACTGGTTCCGCATGGAAGAGGAGAAGCTGATCTCCCGTCTGGTGGCCAAGGTGGAGACCTTGAGTTCCAGCGCGCTGATCGACGAGATCATCCTGGATGTGCGCGGTGGCGCGGCCCTGAATGCGGTGATTGATCGATTGAGAAGGGAGAGAATTGACATTCCGGGTGTTTATTGGCACATTCTGCAACGGGGAAGCTGCGGGGAGTTGGGCAAGCAGTGCGAGGATCGGGTCTACGACACCACGCGCATCGGCTACATCGAGGCCGATGACAAGGTGGCCGAGGAGCTTTGGATCAGCAGCGGCGCGCTCTCCTCGTGGATACGCATCCTCAAGGGATTCGAGGGGTATTTCGACCTGCCGGAGAATCAACTCCGTCGCGCCCTCATCAGCGCCATGCTGCTGGGGCTCCAACAGGAGATCCGCCGACCGCCCATCGACGTGGCCGGCGAAACCCCGGCGGAGTATGCACAACGACGCGGTGGTCTGCCGGTGCGGCGCCACAGCCCGCTGTTGAGCTATCCGGTCCCCTCGCTTTCGGCTGAAAACACGACGCGCAACAAGGATGGACGTCTGGTGGTGCTCGACGCGAAAAACAACCCGATGAAGGACAAGGCCGGACAGGAGATCCTGGCCGCGCCGGCCTGCGAGCTGCGTCGTCTGGCGTTGTGGGCGATCAAGTCCAAGGAGTTGTTGGAGATCGTCGAGCGCGATCACGTCCGCCCGGTCTACAAGGTTGTGCCCCATCAGCCGCGTCAGTGCCCGGATGCCACCCCCAACGGTCGCGCCCTGCCGCAGATCAACGAGGCGATCAGCCAGGCCCCTCTCGGACCGGACAAAAACTACCGCTTCGGTCATGAGATCGGGGGCATGCGCGGCTACTGGGTGCCGCAGGAATATCTGCCATGACCTGGGGCGTTCAGGTGCGCGCCGCGACCGTGGGATGGGGCGATTTCGTCCTCCAGGTCGGCGGATTGACCCTGGACGCCAACGCCATCTCCGGTCGTCTGCCGGTGCTCGGTCGCAGCGGCAGCGGCAAGAGCACCCTGATGTATCTTCTGACCTTCCTCAAACGGCCAGGGGAGGGGTGGGTGCGCTGGAACTTTCCGGACGGATCCCAGGCGGTCTGGGGTCCGAAGGGGCTCGACTCCTCCTCCACCCTCTCCCTGACCGACATCCGGCGCCGCTGTTTCGGCTTCGCCTATCAGAGCAGCACCCTGACCCCCTATTTGCGGGTGCGCGAAAATCTGCGCTATCCCCTGGAACAACGGGGCGGTTACTCCAATGCCGAGATGGATCGCAAGGTCCACGCGGCCATGGATCGGGTGCTGCTGCGCGACAAGAACGGCGCTCGCGTCGAGGAGACCACCCCCGAGGAGTTTCTGGAACGCTACCCCAACCAGCTCTCTGGCGGACAGTTCCAGCGGGTGGCCCTGGCCCAGGCGATGATCCACGACCCCTATGTCCTCTTCGCCGACGAGCCGACCGGCAACCTGGACTCCGAAACCCGTCGCGAGGTGATGTCCTTGGTGGATCGCTGGCTCACCATCGGCGATCGCATGGTGATCTGGGTCACCCATCACCAGTCCGATGCCCTGGATCCCCGGGTCAACCACTGGTTGATGGTGGCCAACAATCGTTGCCATCTGCGGCTCAAGGGCGGGGGCAAACCGACCGAATCCCACGCCGAGCAGGGCTGATCCCGATATGTCTCAGTCCCGCGAACCATCCCTCCCTTCAGGCGAGAAAATCAAACGTCGCTGGACTCCGGTCTGGGTCTCCCTGGGCGCGCGCGCCTACTGGCGCTCCTTCGGCTGCGGGCGTTTCGGCTGCGCCGGCGGCGGACGGGATTTCGCCTGGCTCACCCTGCTTCTGGCCCTGGTCATCTGCATGGCCCTGCTGTTGGTCGGCACCCGCGCCGGTCTTCTGGAGCGGTTCACCGATGCCCTGCTCGGCACGCTCCGTCCGCAAGGGGTGCCGGTGTGGGTCACCTCCCACTGGGAGAACCATCAGGGGATCGGCTCGGATCTCCTCGCCCGCCTGAAAGAGATGGAAAAGCGCATTCCCGGCGAATCTTTCGGCATCACCGCCTACCCCTATCGCCAGGTCGGGGATGCCTCGCCGAAGATCCGCCTGCCGGGCGGGGGGGTCTGGGATCCCGGCACCCCTTGGCTCGGGTGGGCGGTCTATCCCAACGATCCGCTCTGGAACATGGAGATCCCCAGGGAGTGGGTCGAGGAGCAGAACCAGATGGCCGAGGGGTGGATGGGGCTCCCCTTGACCGTGGTGTTGAGCGAGTCGCAGTTTGCCGAGAGCTTCAACTACGAAGCCTATCGCGAGGCGGTGCAGCCGATTCTGGTGCAGAAGAAATTGCGCCGCCTGCCGGAAAAACCGCCCCAGGATTCGTTGCGCAACGCCCTTGATGCCATCTGGCTGGAGATCAACGTCGGCAATACCCAGGAGTTGGTCCCCTTCCGGGTGCGCTGGGTGCATCACATCCCGGCCATGGAGAAGGTGGCGTTTTTGTTCCCGCTCTCCACCTACCATGCCCTTTTGGCGGCCTTTCACTTCCCGGAGATCCGCCTGGATGTCAAATCCAAGGGGATGGGCGATCCCGAGGAGTATCGCCGTCTCACCGCCTCGACCTATCCAAGGGGGGAGATCGCCTCCCACGCCCTGTGTCTGGCCGAGGAGATCGCCAAGACCGGCCTGACCGGCCTGCCGAAGATCCCGGAGAGCGTCTGCGCCAAGCCGATTCTGCCTCCCGGGGCGAACGCGGCCAGTCGTCCGGTCTCGGACGATGGGTGGGATGTGCTCAACCACGACGACAACCATCGCCTGTGGATGCCGTGTCACCGCTTCCCGATGGAAAATCCCCTGCGCGACAGCCTCTGTCCCACCGGTCGGCCCAAGCCGGGGCAGTCCATCGTCTACGCCCCCTGGGATGTCACCGAGTCAGGCACCAGTTTTTCCGCGGTACGGGTCTACATGCCCGATCCGACCCGGTTGAGCAAGGGGATCCGCGCCTTGATGGCCGTGCGTACCCGCGACGGACGACCGGCGTTCAACATCCATTCGATGTACCAGGATGCCTTGAACCGCTTCAATTTGTTGAGCGACCTGCTCTCCACCATGACCCCGGCCTACGCGCTCACCTTCGGGATCTTCCTGGGCGCGCTGCTGCTGGCCCAGGCCGGCACCCTGATCGGTCATCGGCGCCATCACTACGGCATTCTGCTCAGTCGCGGCTTCACCTGGACCGGTTTGTACGGCAAGCTGTTGTGGCAAATGCTCCTGGCCACCTTCACCGCCGGCACCCTGGCGGTGTTCGGCATGATCCCGGCGTTGCGTTATCTGTTGGATGACGGCTTCAAGCGGATCATCTCCCGTTATCAGGATCTGTTGCCCCCTGGTTATGATTTCGAGGCCCTGCCGCTTCCCTGGCAGGAGATTTTGATCACCCTGGGCGCGGTGTACGCAGTGGTGGCCCTGGTGACCATTTTTCTGTTGTTCCGCCTGCCGTTGCGGGGAGATACCGCGCCGTCGGATCTGTTGCACGGGGATGGTCTGGCCCCCCGCGCCCGGGATGGCAATCGCAAGCGCGAGGCGTGAGAGGGGCGCGCCTCCCCATCGCCTCCTCCGACGGTTCTGGAGGGAACCAAACCATCCCGCCAACACTCTATAGGAGACCGTTGGGTGATTCCACCCACGGCGACATCCAACGCCATCCGGCTGTTTTCCAGAGCATTCTTTCATCCATAATCCAAGGAGCCTCGATCATGATCGACACGTCCAATCCTTATGCCCTCAAGAAGAAGGTTTCGACCGATTACGCGGCCACCATCCAGGCGATCACGGCGGCATTGGCCGAGCAGGGCTTTGGGATTCTCACCGAGATCGACGTGTCCGCCACCCTGAAGAAAAAGCTCAACGTCGATACGCCCCGCGCGATCATTCTGGGAGCCTGCAATCCCAAACTGGCCCATCGCGCCATGAGTCTGGTGCCGGATGTGAGCGTTTTCCTGCCGTGCAACGTGGTGGTGCGGGAGAACGAAGCGGGAGAGGTGGAGATCGCGGCGTTGAATCCCGATACCATGGGCCATATGATCGCCAATCCCGGACTGGTCGAGGTGGCCGACGAGGCCAACAAGCGGATCCGCGCGGCACTGGACGCGGTGAGCTGAGATATGCGGGGGTCGCTTCAGGAGAGTACCGGGGGCGGCCCCTCCCGGTCTCCAGGGTGGCACCCGGACATCGCGATTGACACGCCTTCCCCATGGGGTATAATTCAGGCATGAACAAGAACCTGGAGAGCTTTTTGGAAGGTATTGGGAGTATCTTTGATCTGTTCCCGCATCCTTGCCTGGACAAGGAGAACCGGGAACAGAGCGATGCGCTCCCGGCCCTGTCTGGCGATCTTCCTGTCAAGCGGTCCGCGCCGTTTGATTCCGTCGCTCGGCAACAGCACCAATCGGATCAAACCGAGCGGATGGGCGCCGATCGTCAGGCGTTCCTTTTGGAACAACGACTCTCCCGTCATACCCGGAATATGGACGATTTATATAAAAAGTATTTGTCCCAGGCAACGCTGCGGTCGCTTGAGTCGTTCCGCCCCATGACTGCGGCTGAAGCCGCCGCCTATAATGCCCAGGCCATTGCCAGCGACTGGCGGCATGTCGGAGATGCCTTGCGCAGGGCAAGCCAACAACTCGATCAACCGAGCCATGGATGATACCACCGTTCCGCCGGAAACCGCGTCTCCTTTGCCATTGAGCGAGCAGGAGGCGGTCGCTTCCGTGCCGGATCCGAAGCCGGACTCGCCTCGGGATGCCCAAAGGATGAGCCAATCAGGTGGGTATGTGATGGCGGCATTCAGTGGTCCGATTCCGGATCCATACGCACTCAAAATCTACGGCGAAATCGATCCAACCTATCCCGAACGATTGTTGGCCATGGCTGAGCGTCAAGAGGCCCATCGTCAGGCAGAGGAGATCCGCCAGAAAGAGTTGGAAAAAATTGCGATTGAATCATATATCGCTTTCAATCAGGCCAAACACAATCTGGCTCGGCAGAAGCATCTGGAACGGATCAAATACCAAACGCGCGGTCAGTGGTTGGGAATTGTTTTAGTGTCATTTTTTCTCATGGGTGCCATTTATGTCACCATGAATGGTCACGATTGGGT